>NZ_RQSI01000004.1:0-205453 GCF_003856955.1 Novosphingobium sp. LASN5T | reverse complement strand
AAAAACGTTCTTTGACGTATCCATGCCTATGCGGGTAATTTGCTCCACGGGCGGCTCCCTTGATTGAGTCTTGCAACGCACTCACTCTGGCACATTGCGATGCCGTTGGGAGCCGTCCACCCCAACAAGGCAGCATCGTGCAGGAGCTGGCCGACGCGAAAGGATGCACCGCACAGGCCGAACAGGAAGAACTTTCCGAGGCGGCACGGGCGAAGCGGCACCGCGCCCTCATCACCGAAGCTTATGAAAGGAACCAATCCAATGCGGCCTGAACATGGGTTCCTGCCTACGACCATCGCGCGGACGATCCTGTCCCGCATGCAGATCGTACACGACACCCAGCGCATTGCCATTTTCTCCGGGCCTCCCGGTATCGGCAAGACCACCGCAATCAACGAGTTCGTCTCCGCTAATCCCGGCGAAGCTGAAGTCGTCACGATCAAGAAGGAAAATGCGTCGTCGCGGATCGTCATCCAGTATGCATTGGAAGCGGTACGTCGCCTGACCGACAATATCGACGGCCACGTATATACCGACACCTATCTGATAGGCAGGCAGTTCCGCAAGGAAGTCGCGAAGCTGGCGGATTATAACGGGTTCGACCGGGAAGCGATGCGCCTGACACTGATATTCGATGAAGCGCAAACCCTCACCAAAACCGCTATCGAAGAACTGCGGCACTGGAATGATGCTGCCGACAATGATCTGCCCTTCAAGATCGGCCTGATCTTCGTCGGCAACGAGGAATTCTCCCTCAAGTCGTCCGGATCAGGACAAAGCGTTATCAGTGCGGCCGTATCCGATCGCGCGCGCTTCATCGAAAGCTTCAGCTATTCGGACCTGACCGATGGGGACCTTGCCGCGTTCATCCATGCGCACGGTATCGACGATGCCGAAGCCGTGTCTGCGATCGTCCGCCGCTTCTCCGGTCCGCGCGCGGTCCGAAGCTTCCGTCGCGTGGCCGACCTTATCGAAGACCTCGCGATGGTCGCCAATGGCGAGCCGGTGACGGCCGAAATCGTCAAGTCAATAATCTAGGGTAGTGGAGATTTACATGGATGCTCCAATCATCACAAAAGAACGAGTTTCTTATGTTAGCGGAATGACACTTCTCGAAGAAAGCATACGCGCCCTTCAATCGGTAATTAATATATGCAACGAAACTTGCTCAAGGTCGGAATTTGAAGAAGACGATATTTATGTAATCCGAAATCTATTGAATGTCACATTGACAAGTTTTTTCAACACACAGGAGCATTTCAACTCCTGCTGGCGTTGGGGCTGCGGCGACACCCATGAACGCTAAGCGGCTCAAGCTCGTGCAGATCGCGCGCAAGGCCCTGGGTCTCGATGACGAGGCTTACCGCGCTATCCTTCGCAACTACGGCGGCGTGGAAAGCTCGGCCGATCTGGACGATCGCGGCTTCGCCCGCGTGATGGACCGCTTCCGCTATCTCGGCTTCGTGAGCGACAAGCGCGCAGCGGCGTTCAGCCCGCATGACCGGATCGGCATGGCGTCGGCCGCGCAGATCAGCATGATCCGCGATCTGTGGGCGGCCAATACCGATGGCGCGCCGGAAGCGGCGCTGAACCGGTGGCTGGACGGCCATTTCCATATTTCAGCGCTGCGGTTCCTGACGGACGTGAAGGCCCGGAAGGTCATCGGCGCGCTGAAGACGTGGGACGCGCGCAAGCAGGCCAAGGCCGGCAGCACCGATCGCGAGGCGAACCAGACAGCCGGCTGAACGCCGGTAGCAACCCCGTTTCAAGTCCCTTTTAACCGTGGAGAACATACAATGACCAACAAGGAACGCTCCTATCAGCTGATAGACAACGCGAACTATGCGCTGGATGGATTGGTGAAGCTGCTCACCAGCGGCCACCAGCATGTTTACGTGGAGCCTCGCAGCTTCGCCGCGCTGCTCGATATGATCCGCGATCAGATCAGCGGCATCATGATCGACGAAACCGGCACGGTCGAGATCGGCGGCGATGCGGTGAAGCCGGTGGACCACGCGCCGAAGTCCATCATCGAGATCAAGGACGAATTCATCCGCGCCGCCGATATGGACAACGAGACGGTCGTTGATGACGTGTCGTTCGCCCTCAATGCGCTGGAAGTCATCTTTTCCGATCAGGAACAGGACAAGCAGGTCAAAGCCGTCGAAGTGTCCAGCCTGATCCGCGTGGTGCGCCTGCGGCTGGAACGGTTCGTCGTCGGCAAGAACCTCTCGGAAGTGCTGGCTTCGGCATGAGCGGTGATCGGCAACTGGACCACGTCTCGGTGGACCTCGAACTTGAAGTCTTCGAGGCTCCGGGCGGCACTGGCGAGGGCATCACGTTCTCCGCGATCCACGGCGAAGTGATGACCGCGATCCGCAAGGGTGACCGCTCACTGTTCGTGCTGATGACCAGCGAGCAGTTGGAGACGCTCGTTTCGCAACTGGCCGGCCGCGTCGCCGCTGTCGCGAAGGCCAACACCACGGGGCCGGGAACGGTCCAGTAGTCCAAGGGTGGCCACATCGGGGGTGCCACCCCGATGCGGCCTGTTACAGTGAGGACACGTAACATGCATACCGTAGTGGATTATGCCGCAGGCGTCGAGGAAGCGCGTGCCTGGCTGATCGAACACAAGGCCGAAGCACAGCTTAGCTGGCCACAGATTGCCAAGTTCACCGATGCCGGCCCTTCGACGCTCTCTCTGTTTGCGTCAGACAGCTATGCTGGCGACAACACCAAGGTCGCCACCAAGGTTCTGGCCTATCGGGACCGTCTGCACATGCAGACGGAAATCATCGGCGATTCGCCGATGGTTCCCGAATGGTACGATACGGCCACCTCGCGCCGCATCACGGAACTGCTGCGCTGGGCACAGAGCGGCGAATTCGTGCTGATCGTCACCGATCCCGGCATCGGCAAGACGATCACAGCTGAACGCTTCGCCAGTGCCGATCCCAACGTCTGGCTGGCCACAATGTCGCCGGCCACGGCCGGCGTCGGCACGATGTCGGCCGAAGTCGCCGAAGCGATCGGCCTTGGCCAACTGGTGGGCAGTCCGCAGCAGCTTTCGCGCAAGGTGCGGGACTTCGTGCGCGGCAAGAGCGGCCTGATCATCGTCGATGAGGCGCAGGAACTCACCGACAAGGCCATCAACGAAATCCGGGGCTGGTACGATCGCACCAAGGTTGGCGTCGCGCTGCTGGGCAACAGTGGGGTTCTTGGCCGGTCCAAAAGCCGCACAAGCGCGCTGGCGCAAGTGGTCAGCCGGTTTTCCATGCGCCATTCCCAGGCATCGGCCACGCCCGAAGATATCGCGGCCTGTCTCGATGCGTGGGGCATCGCCGACGAACAACAGCGCGATTTTTTGCACCGGATCGGGAGGATGCCGGGCGCGCTGCGGGAAGTCACGCACACGCTCAAGATTGCGCTGATGGCCTCGTTCAGCGCCGGAACGCCCCTGACGCTGAACCATCTGGAACAGGCGGCGCGCGAACGCAGCCCGCAGTTCGGTGCGCTCTGATGCGGCCGAACCACGAACCGGACATCGTGGTCCGGATCGCCGCCGATCCGCAAATGCGCGATCTGGCACACCTGCAACAGGCGATGAGCGCCTTAGCCGCGCGGGTGCTGGCGATCCATGCCGCCGCCAGCCTGTTTGCGGCGGCGCTGGCGGCCGTCGTCTTCGCGCTTGGCTGCATCCCCTCGCTACTTGCGGGGGTGCGGCCATGACCGGGCACCACAGAACGCCTGTAGAACGCGCTGGGGCATATTGGCACCCCGAACCCGGAAATGCCGCACACCCCACCTCTTACACCCTTTTACGCCCTTTTAGGACGGCATCGGGCGGCAGCGACGCCCTCCCGATCTGCAACCGCGCGAATTCGCGCGGTGTCCTCGATGCGTGAGGGCTGTTGCCATGATCCAGAACGCAGCCTTCACCGCCCCACCAATTCCCGATGACATCAAGCCGGGAAAGGGGTGGAGCAAGATCATGATCGAGATGGCCGGCTACATCGGCGCGCGCGACGTTCTGCGTCTGTGCGAGCAGTATGGCGGTCAGCAGGTCTATTTTCCGGCCGATCCGGCGAAGACGCCGTTTGTCGAGGATATCGGCCAGGACAAGGCGGATGCCCTTTGCGCGGCGTTCCGCCTGCATCGGGTGACATTGCCGACGGCACGCTTCGCCATTTCCCGCGCGCGGCGCGCAGGCGTCATCGCGGCCGCGAGGGCACGCCGAATGACTGTAGCCCAAGCGGCAGCAATGTTGCATCTACGGCATGATACAGTCTCCCGGCTGGTGAAGCAGGAAGATGAGGGTTGCGATGACGCGCAAATCTATCATGTTCCGCGCCCGAAGGACCCACGCCAAATAGAGATGTTCCCCGATACCGGGGATAACTGAACCCCTTATTGCGCCGACCATCATTAATCTGCGTTCTATTGATGCTGTAACCCGGATGCCGTGAGTTGGCATCCAATGAAGACATTGCCGCTCGCATTCTAGTCGGGGTGTGCAATGCAGGTTGTTTCAAACGGTGTCGGTCAACAGGCGGAGCTTTCTCCGCAAGCGCACGGCGCGTTGACCGAGCCGGCCGAAGCGACGCCGGACAAGCGCATACTTTCCCGGCTCACGCTAGAAGACCTCCCGATCCCGCCTGATATAAAGGTTCATGAGTACTGGCCGCCATTGCTGGCGGAAATGGCCGATCACATCGGCGCATACGACACCCTGCGCGTAGTCGATGCCTTTGCCGGTCGGGATGTCTATTTCCCGATGGATGTCGAACGAAGCCCATTTACGCAAGTGATCGGGCGAGAAAAGGCAACCATCCTTAGCCACGTCTACGGCCGCGAACGCCTGCCGATCCCGACCGGCAGTGACACACTGCTTCATGCCAAACGACAGGGCGTCATCGCCGCTATCCGCGCGGGCCGGCTAAGCGTTGTGCAAGGTGCTTCCATCCTGCGCATGGCACGTCGGCATGTTTCCAGACTGGTGAACAAGACCGACGAAGGCATCGGCTATGCGCCGATCGACCTTCCCGAACCTCGCGTCCTCGTGGCGCTTCGCGAAGCGGCGCAGATCGCGGCGGAACAGTTGCGCGCGCTCTCGGCACCCTTCGATGCGGTCGAGGCCACGACAACCAAAATCCTCGACATTTTCTTCAAGCCAACCTCCCCCCAAAAAGGACTGAACGATGACCACAGCGCTGGGCAATGACCTTACCGCATTCGTGAACATGGCGCGCCACAGTGCCGCCGTGCAGGAAATCGACGATCGGATTGCGGGATGCCATTCCCGCATCGCCGCGCTGAACCAGCGGTGCGAACCGCTGCATCAGCAGGTCGCCGAACTTCAGCAGGCCAGCCCGTTGGACATCGGCCCCGACGCCACGCACGTGGCCGCGTTGATGGCCGATCCGGAGCAGCGGCCTGACATCGCCGCTATCACGGAAACCGTCAGCGCCGCGCGCAAGGACGAAGATGTGCGGCAACTGACCATCGCGACGTTACAGGCGGCGATCAGCGGGTTTGGCAATGAAATCGCACTGATCGAACAGGAAATCGCCGCTCTGGCTGTTAAGCGGCAAGCCGCGTGGCTCAAGTTCGCCAAGGTCGCGCGCGATGATCTGCACCGCCTTTTCATCGAGCGCTTCGGG
The DNA here is from genome assembly GCF_003856955.1 of Novosphingobium sp. LASN5T. Classification (NCBI taxonomy): domain Bacteria; kingdom Pseudomonadati; phylum Pseudomonadota; class Alphaproteobacteria; order Sphingomonadales; family Sphingomonadaceae; genus Novosphingobium; species Novosphingobium sp. LASN5T. The sequence continues at coordinate 199,793 of NZ_RQSI01000004.1, read as the reverse complement.
CACCTGCATGCTCTGGTCATGCGCCCGCTGGACGCAATTGCGCGTCTTCGCGACGCCGAAGGGCGGGGCCTGCTGTCCGCGAAGGAAGGTGGCGCGACGCGCTTCTCTCGCGATACGTTGGTTGCCGTCGAAACGTGGGATCTGTCCGGGTCCGCATACTACACGGAGAAATTGTTCGACGCCGGCCGATCTAGCTCCTCCCAGCGTGAGGTTGAAAATGCCATGACGGAATTCCGCGCCATGCTGGCCGTCGCCCTCGCGCACGAGGACGCCGCGCAACAAGCCGGCCAGACCTGATCCCGAGATCGGCGGCGCATTCCTGTTCGCGTCGCTGATACCCGGAAGCGCGGTTCTGGTCCTTTTCCCGCGCTTCCGCGCCCCCGGCGAAACCCCACTCGCCGGGGGCGCATTGACCAAGCAAGTACCCCATGGAGTTCGCAATGGAAGCCTCGACCGGAAACACGTCGGCCCAACTCGGCAACACGATCGTTCAGTTGCTGGATGCCGAGAATGCGCAGCGCCTTGAGCACGCGAAAGAAGCCATCTTTGGGTTGACCGCGATGTGCCTCAGCTGTCGCGGCACCGCGCTTCACGAACTGGGATCGATCGGCCGAATGCTCCAGCTGGTCGCCGCGCTGCTGGATGACATCAAGATCGGCGTGACGCCGGAAGACCTGCCGGGATGAAGGATCGCGCCCGGCGACGATCCGCCGGCTGTCTTATTGGAGTGAGCTTGCCATGACCACGATGGTAACCAGCATCCGGCTTCAGGTCGAAGGCGGCCCGGGCTTCGTTGGTCAGATGAAGGACATGCGCGCTGGCGTAACCGGTGTCGCCGAAGCGGAAAAGGCTGCGGCGGCGGTGGCGGGGCAACTGGCCAGCGCCACCAATGCGGTAGCGCAAACGGCGCAGGGCGCGGCAGCCGGACTGGCGCGCGTCATCAGCGCGGCCAATGAAAATACGGCGGCGTTCGGCCGGGCGGCGGCGGCCGGCGAACAGTACGCGTCGATGGCCGCGCAGCTGCGCGCCGAACTCGACCCGATGTTTTCGGTGCAGCAGCGGTTCGATCAGGAATTGCAGCGCGCCGAAACCCTGTTCCGTGCCGGCGCAATATCGTCGCGCGAATATGCGGCGGCGCAACGGCTCGCCAACGACAATCTCAAGGCCGGCACGGCGGCCATCTTCCAGACCAGCGCCGCGCATGATCTGCTCAACAAGAACCTTGGGCTGGCCCGCGCCGGATGGCAGAGCGTCGGTTTCCAGCTTCAGGACGTGTTTGCGTCCTATGCGTCGGGCGCGAAGCTCTCCACGATCGCGGCACAGCAGATCGGACAGCTTTCGTCGGCGATTTCCATGGTCGCGCAGGCGAGCGAAGGCGGCAGCAGTGCAATGGGCCGCTTCGCCTCATTCATGGCCAGCGGTTGGGGCGTGGCGGTCGGCGTCGCCGTCTCGCTGGCCGCCGCACTGGCCAACGCCATCTTCACCAGCGGCAAGGAAGCCGACACCACGTCGGTAAAGCAGCGGGCGCTGGCCGAAGTCCTCAACGACACCAAGGCTTCCTACGAGGAAGTGACCAAGGCGATTGCCGATTACGTCGATCAATCGGCCAAGGCCAACCAGACCACGCTTCAGACCATCCAGCTTGAAGCGCAGGGCATCAAGACCCGCCTCGAATCCGCGATTGCGCAGCGCCGGCTGACACAGGCGATGCTGGAAGCTGCGATTGCGCAGGAGAAGATCGACAGCATCCGCTCGCAAGGTCCGGGCCAGCGCGGCGAACTAGGCACGCTTGCGCTCGATGTTTCCAGCAATCGCGTGGCCGGGCTGGAGCAGCTTCTTGCCGGCAACAACGCCTCCATCGCGAAGGAAATGGAGGCTGCGCGCGCTGTCACGATCAAGGCGGCCGGCGCGATTGCCAGCATCAATGCCGATCCAACGGCGCGCATTCGCGCGGGCTTCGATGAATTGCGCCGAACGGCGCGGGATACGATCCCCGACATCGACAAGCTCACGGCGCGCCTGACGCAGCTGAACAAGGCCGAAGCGGCACAGCTTGAAGCCGAACGGAAGACCGGCAGGAAGCGGACTGACCGGTCCGCCCTTGCCGCCGCGCGACTGGCGCAGCGGCAGGCCGAATTCGGTGAGGATACCGACAAGGCGCTTTCGGCCCTGCGCGACCAGTTCACCGACACCCCGGCGCAGGTTCGCAAGGTCAATGCAGCGCTGCTGCAACTGCGCGACATCAAGTCGGATATCGATCGCCGGCCCTTGCTGCCCGGCTCGGAAAAGCTCAACAGCGATATCGAGCAGTTGGGCGATGTCATCCGCGACAGCCTCAACAAGCCGTTCGAGGACTATCTCCAGAAGGCGCGGGAAAGCGCGCAGATCGACGAATTGCTTGCCGCTGGCAAGGACGACCAGGCCAAGGCCCTGCAAGCCATTCTCGGCATCCAGCGCGAACAGGACCCGCTCAACCGGGCACAGCTTCAGGTCGTTCTTGAAACCGTCGAGGCGGAACGTCGCCGCTCGCTGGTGCTGCGCGATCAGCGGGCCTTGATACAGGCGAATGTCACTGCGGTGCAGGACATGCGCGGCGCGCTGAACCAGACGGTCGCGGACGCTCTGCGCGGGCGCTTCTCCGTCAACAATATCCTGTCGTCGTTCGCGAATTCCTACGTGAACCTGACTTCGCAGCGGATCGTGGAGCGCATGTTCGGCGACACGCTGCGCGCGCTGGAGGATCAGGCCAGCGGGCAATCCAAGGTCGATACCGCTGGCACGGAAATGGCCGCCGCAATGGGCAAGGGCACGGCGGCCGTCATCGACTTCGCCGAAGTCTTGAACGAGGTCGGCAGGAAGATGGCGCGCGGTTCGGCGGTCGGCACGTTTCAGGACGCTTTGGGCGACACCATTGGCGGGGCTGGCAACGCCGTTTCATCGACCTTGCAGGGCTTTTTCAGCGGCCTTGGCGACAAACTGCGCGAGCAGATCGCGAACGACAATCCGATTGCCGATGCGCCGATCACCGTTGTCGGCAAGCGGACGGCGAAGCTGGCTGGTGAGACGCCGGGGAACATCCTTGTCGATATGGCGAGTTCGTTCCTGGGTAAGCTGGGCCTCGACATTCCGGCGAAGCTGTCGGACAGCCTGAAATCGACGTTCAACAAGCTGGAAACCGCCTTGCCGAATGCGCTGGCTGGCGCATTCACGGGCGCTTCGGCCAGCCGCATCATTCTTGGCGATCGGGGTACGGGCGGTTCGATCGGCAGCGCCATCGGCGGCGCGCTGGGTGGCAAGTTGGGCGAAAAGGTTCTCGCTGGCGGTCTTACCAGCATCGCGAAGGGCTTGGGCAGCTTTGCGGGGCCATTGGGGTCCATCCTTGGCGGCGTTGTCGGCGGGCTGCTGGGCGGCGCGTTCAAATCGACCACCAAGGGCTATGCCGTCGTCACCAATTCGGGCGTCAGTTCCGGTGGCAACAACAACGAGTTGGTGCAGCAGGCCGCGACCAGCGGTTCGGGGCTGCAATCGACGATCAACCAGATTGCCCAGCAATTGGGCGCGAGCGTCGGCAACTATTCGGTCTCGATCGGCAAGCGCTCCTCGGGCTGGATCAGTGTGTCGGCGTCCGGTTCGTCGCAGGTTGCCGACAAGAGCTGGAAACAGGCCAACGTCGGCGGCGACCTGATCTATGACGGCAAGGACGAGGCGGCGGCCATTGCCGTTGCGATCAGCAACGCCATTGCGGACGGCGCGATCAGCGGGATCAGCCAGAAGGTGCAGGCCGCGCTGCTGTCCACCAAGGACATCGACGGCGCCCTACGCGAAGCGGTCAAAGTGCAAGACCTTGAACTGGCGCTTGGCGGTGTGCAGGCTGCGCTGGAAAAGGAGTTCCGCACTTTCGAGCAGACGGCCAAGGATCGGCTGTCGCTGGCGCAGAAGTACGGCTTCGATATCGTCGAGGTCGAAAAGCTCAACGCCAAGGAACGGCTCGGTCTCTCCGAAAAGCTGCTGAAGGAACAGGTCGGTTCGTTGCAGGACCTGATTACCGAGATGACCAGCGGGAGCCTATACGAGGGCAGTGCGGTCGATCAGCGCAAGGCCCTGCTTGCGCAGATCGAGACAGCCAAGGCCGATGTCGCGGCCGGCGTCGAAGGTTCGGCCGACCGGCTGACGTCACTCTACCAGCAACTGAACAGCGTATCCAAGGATGTCTTCGGTTCCACCGGCGGCTTCGCGGCCGACCGCGCTGCCATATTGGACGGTGCGCAGCAGGCCGTTAACCTCGCCAAAAGCCAAATTGCCGACGCCCAAAAGGCCACCGACCCCGCGCTGAAGGAAACGAACACGCAACTGGATGAAGTCAACGGGCAGTTGGCAAAGCTGGTGGCCGGGCAAAACGCCGCGCTGGCATTTCTGAATAAGGTTGCGGCGAACTCCAACAAGCCGGACATGGAATGGGTTAAACAACTAGCGTACACTATATGAAGCAGAACCCTGAAAGCACCCGCACCGCCACGATCACGCTGACACCGGGATCGGTCTACACCCATGCCTCCGGTATGCAGAGTGCCATCACGGACAACGACGTGCGGCAGCTTGTGGCGGCATATAATCCTGTTGCCGATCCCGCGCCGATCGTTGCCGGAAAGCCGAAGCTGGACGATCCCGCCTATGGCTGGGTCAAGTCGCTGGCCTACCAGAATGGCAAGATCGTCGCGCAGATCGGGAATGTCTATGACAAGTTCGCGGCGGCGGTGCGCGCCGGTCTCTATTCGGCAGTGAGGGCAAGCCTCTATCCGCCGACGAGCGACAACAATCCCTCGCCCGGTGCATGGTATCTCAAGCACATTTCCTTCGAGGGGATGGATGACAGCGGACTATTGCGCCGGCCGCTGGCGTCGTTCGGTGCGCAAGAGCGGTTGTGCAGCGAGGCAACGGTGGATTTGCCGGCCAAGGTCCTGTCGTTTTCCGAAGCCAGCGGGACGCGATGGGAGGAAGTGCCGATGATGAAGATACCGCAGGGGCATAGCGTCCATGCGGGCGACGCGGAGACCTATCGGCGTGCCATGGCCTACATGGCGGACAACCCCGGCGTCAGCATCATCGAGGCTGCGAGGCGTGTGGGGCGGCGGTGAGGTTGAAAGGGGCTTGAATGACCGTTTATCGGGCGTTTCAAAGGCCACTGCACGCAGGCGGTGAATTGCTTGTTGAGGCCGGTAGCCCTATGTCGCCGGCTGCGACGCGCGTGACACGGTGAACCTTGCGGCCGTAGCACGCAGCCGAACAGGCTGTGGAGCGCATGTGAGGGGTGCAAGTCCTCGCCGCGCGTCGTTGCCTTCAGCGCCGATAATGATGATGTCGCTTCCCGTCATCGGCAGCGCGGCTGGACAATGCGGCCCGAAACAGAAATCCCGTCCCGATATGTCCGCGTTTCATTCCGCTATATCCCGGCAAAATGTCGCAGCGTCATATTCTAATCCCGTGTCTAGAGCGTGTCCGCTGTCACGGACAGGGGACCAGGCCCATGCCATAGCGCTTTACGAAAGTGCTAACCGTGTCGTGTCGGTACAATTCAAATTTCATTTTGGATGTTACGGCCGGTAACGGATAAGAAACCATGAAACGAGCAAGGCCGGCCGCAGCACTGAAGCGGATCGGCGGGGATCTGCAACACCGTGACGGACACAGACCACCATTGCAGGGCGCCAGCCACCCATCTGTTTGGTGGGGGAGAGCAGGCAAACCACCACACCCGGGCCATCTCGTTGAAAGCCCAGGACAATTTCACGCGGCATTTCGCGGAGAGCTTTGCTTCCGCGATGACCCAGACGCGCAACGATCGCACCAAGGTGCCATCGGACCGCTAGGCCAGAAGGCTCTTTTCGCACCGATTCGCCGGGCCGGGTGTGCGCGGCATCACAGCCGCCGACGCCGAGGCGCGTCACCCGCGGCGCGACAACCTCTGGACCGCTGCCCCCCGCCCGCGAGGAGAAGGGAGCAGCGGCGGAAAATCGCCATCGGCGTGGCACAGGTGACGACGATGCCCGGACGAACGGACGGCGGCCCTGACGAGCCGGCGTGCGGCTCAGGCCGGCTCCAGCACCAGGCTGGCGGCAGCGGTATTGCTGATCGGAATGTGGTAGTTCCGGGTGACTTCGCTCAGCGGACCATCGCCTAGCGCCCCCCGCGCGGCGATCCAGTTGAGTATCTCTACCCCCTGCGTACCGGCCAGTTCGGCCACGTCCTCGGCCGAATGGCGCGTCAGCGCATCGGGATCGGCCGCGAGATGATCGAGGCAGAAGCGATCGTAGTCGGGGTTCATGAACCCGGCGCGCGGGCCGTCGAGCTGGTGCGAAAGGCCGCCCGTGCCCACCACCAGCACCCGCTCCGCCCCTGTCCACGAACGCAGCGCCTTGGCCACCGCGCGGCCCAGCGCCAGGCAGCGTTTCGGCGATGGCAGCGGATACTGCACAGTATTGATGGCGATCGGCACCAGCCGGATCGGCCAGGCCGGCGCATCGGGATAGACCAGCTCGAAGGGGATCGACAACGCATGGTCGACCAGCATCTTCTGGCAAGTGGTGATGTCGAACTCGGACGCGACGAGTTCCTCGATGATGTGCCAGCTCAGCTCGGGGTGGCCGGTGAAGCTCTTGTACACCGGCAGGCCCCAGCCTTCGTCGGCGTTGTCGTAGGACGCCGCCGCGCCGACCGCGAACGTGGGCATCTTGTCGAGGAAGAAGTTCAGCCCGTGATCGTTGTAGAACACCACGGCCACGTCCGGCTGGGCTTCGGCAAGCCAGGCACGGATCGGGGGATAGCCATCGAAAAACGGTTTCCAGTAGGGCTGCTGCTGGTCTCCGCGCACGATCGCGCCGCCGATGCCCGGCACGTGGCTGGTGAAATAGCCGCCGACGATGTCCGCCATCACGCGTTCTCCATACCGGTGGAAACGACCATGTCGGGCGCGATCTTGGCGCGTTGCGCCACGAGGTGCGCCTTGAAATCGTCAAGGCTCATTCCGGTCTGGAGCGAGCCGAGATCCTGCACGTTGAGGCCGAAGATGCCGGCCAGCTTGGCCAGATAATAGACGTTGCCGCCGGCTTCGATCATCGCCAGCACATCGCGGTCCGCCACCGCCTTGCGCTGTTCGGGCGTCAGCGCGAACTTACGGCAATAGCCGTCCTCGTCGGCGCGGAACGCCTCGCGGTTGGCAGCGTCGTTGAACGAATAGCACATTGCATTCAGCGCGAAGCCGCGCCGCGCCATGCCGCCATCGAAAAGGGTGGTGCCGGGGATGGGCGGCCGCCGCCGCACTTCCGCACTCGCCATGGTCATTGTCCTGCTCTCCCGGATCTGGGTGTTGCTACCTTCCCGACAGATTCGGACCCTAAGGCGACAAGGCCGAATTGCTTTGACTCATATCAATCCCGTGAATCCGGCCCGGCGAAACCGAAGCGCGAACAAAGTTACGTAACATCCTTGCGCAAACGCGCCGCGCGTGGTTACTCTGCGCGCATGGCCATGACCAACGCCGAGCGCCAGCGGCGCTACCGACAGAAGCTGAAAGCCCGCGCCTCGGGCGATGCGGTGGCCGATCAGGTGCGCGGCGCGATGGATCGCGCCATCGATGCGCTGTGGGCCTATCACGAACGCCCGGCGCCCAGCGGGCTGCGCTGGTCCGATATCGACGGCTGCACGACGCTGGCGGAATACCGGCTGGAACTGGAAGACGCGCAGGGCGCGCTGCTCACCGCCTGCCGGGCGTTTCTGCCGGATTTCGACGGCCTGAGCCGCGAAGAAGCGATCGCCGTGTCCGCCGTGATCGAGATCGCCGAAATCATCGGCGCGATCCCCCCGCAGCCCCGGACCTTGCCGGAAGAACCGCTGCCCGAGGACTGACGCGCGCCCGAGGACTGACGCGCGCCCGAGGACTGACGCGCGCCCGAGGACTAACGCGCGAACGCCGGTCAGACGACCAGCCGGTAGCCCACGCCCGGTTCGTTGCGGATGAGCGAGGGCGCACCCGATGCACCGTCCTCCAGCTTGCGGCGGATGCCCCGCGCGGCCACGCGCAGGTATTCCACATCCTCCTCATGCCCCGGCCCCCAGACCGCGCGCAGCAGGTGGGCGTGCGTCACCACCTTGCCGGCATGGACCGCCAGTTCGGCGAGCATCGCATATTCGCGCGGGGCAAGGTGCACTTCGTGGCCGTCCCGGCGCACGATCCGCGCCAGCAGGTCGATCTCCACCCCGCCCGCGCGCACGTTGCCGGTGACCGCGCCGGGCGCGGCGCGATGACGCAGCGCGGTGCGCAGGCGAGCCAGCACCTCGTCGAGATCGAACGGCTTGGTCACGTAATCGTCCGCGCCCAGATCGAGCGCCGCCACCTTCTCCGCCGTGGCATCGCGCGCGGAGAGTATCACCACCGCCGCCCCCGCACCGCGCAACAGCGGCACCAGTTCCAGCCCGTCGCGATCCGGCAGGCCCAGATCGAGCAGAACCGCCTGCGGCCCGACCTCGGCCAGCGCGGCCAGCGCCTCGCGCGCGGTTGCGGCCTCGAACGGCTGGTAACCGGCCGCGGCCAGAGCCGAGACGAGCAGCGCGCGGATCGGCGCATCGTCCTCCACGACCAGCAGCGGGACGGGATCGGTCATGCCATCTCCTCCTCCGGCGCCCCGGGCGCGCGCACGAGATGCGGGGGAATATGCAAGGCGAAGCGCGCGCCCTGCCCGTCGGCGCGGTTGCCCGCGCGCACCATCAGACCCATCGCTTCGGCAAACCCTTTCACGATCGCCAGCCCCAGTCCCGATCCGCCGGTGCGATCAGACCCTTCCAGCCGCGTGAACATGGCGAACACGCGCTGCTCCTCGCCCGGCGGCAGACCGGGGCCGCTATCCTGCACGGAAAGGACAAGGCCGCCATCCGCCGCCGTCTCCGCCGCCACCGTGATCGTGCCGCCCGGCCCGCCGTGCTTGGCCGCGTTGTCGATCAGATTGATGAGGCAGTGATGGAAAAGCTGCGGATCGAGCAGCGCCAGCGGCAGGTCATCGGGCATGGCCACGGCGATCCGGCGCGCGCCCAGCACCGGCCGCAAGTCCTCGATCGCGCTGCCGGCGGCCTCGGCCAGATCGACCAGCTGCACCATCCGGTCCAGCGCGCCGGTCTCGATCCGCACCATGTCGAGCAGATTGGCAACGAAGCGATTCAGCCGCTCCGCCTCGGTCCGCGCCGCGGCAAGCTGCGCTTCCTGTTCGGGCACCGCCGCGCGCATCGCGCGCAGGGTGGCCAGCACGGTGGTCAGCGGGGTACGCAGATCGTGGCTGACCGACGAGAGCAGCGCCGCGCGCAACCGGTCGCGCTCCTGCACCTCGCCCAGCGCGCGCGCCTCCTCCTCCGCCACGATGCGCGACAGCGCCAGCCCGCACTGGTCGAGCAGGCTGCGCAGCAGCAGCGCCTGGCCGGGGTGCAGCGGCTCCCCCGCGTCGGCGCGGCCCACGCCCATCACGGCCACCGCCCCGGCCGGGCCGATCACGGGATGGAACAGCCATTCGGACGCGGTCAGGGTTTCGGAGCCGGGACCGGCGGGCACGGCGTTGTCAAAGCACCACTGCGCCGCCGCCATCTCGATCAGTTCGATGCGGTGCTGCGGCGGCGATGAGGCGCGCAGAACCAGGCCATGGTCGCCCGCCTCGGCCGGGGCGCGCACCAGCACGATCGTCCGCACATCGAACAGGCGCGCCACCTCCTCTGCCGCCACGCTCCACACATCGTCGCGCCGGCTGAGCCCGGTGAGCCGGCGCGCGAAGCCGGCCAGCGCGGCGTTGCGATCGGCCCGCGCTTCCGCCAGCATCGCCTGCTCCCGCACTTGCGCGGCAAGCTGGCTGCCGACCACCGCCACTCCCAGCAGGATCAGCAGCGTGATGAAATGCTCGGGATTATCGACCGACAGCGTGTGCGTGGGCGGGATGAAGAAGAAGTTGTACGCCAGCGAGGAGGCGAGGCCCACGACCACGCCCGTCGCCAGCCCGTGCCGCGTGCCCGCGTACATCACCGGAATCAGATAGAGCAGCCCGATGTCCGTGCTGTTCCCCCGCGCGAACAGCACGCCGCCGATCAACGTAACCAGCGCCACCAGCGCGAAGGACACGAGATAGCCGGTGCCGCTGCCCCAGCGCCCCTCGCGCCGGTGGGGGTCGTGGCTTTCGGGGATGGACAGGTCGCTCACCCGCGCTGGATGCGCGGCTTCGGAGCGCTTGTCGAGTGCGCGAACGGCCCCACGCCGCAATTGACTTGGCCGGCGCATGATGACAGCGGTTGGCCATGCCCGGCGCGCATGACCGGGCGGGAGAGGCGATCATAGCGAGCACGCTCTTCGGCAAGGCAATGATCCGGCTGCGGTCGCACCGGCTGGTCGGCTATGCCATGGTCCTGCTGCTGGGCATCGCCGCAGTCCAGGCCGTGGCCAGCCTCGCCTTCTACGAAACGATCGACCGCGAAACGATCCGCGAGGACCACGCCCGCCGCGTGGCGGAGCTGCTGGTGGTCAGCGAACGGCTGCACGCGATCGATCGCGATGCGCCGGCCACGATCATGTCGACCAGCCACCTGCAGGCGGGCGTCGCCTCCTCACCCGCCGTCCGGCGCCAGGGCGAAGCGCGCGCGGCGGTGGACATCCGGCGGCTGGTGCTGGCGTGGGAGCCGGCGCTGGCCGGACGCACCCTGCTACTCGATGTGGTGAAGGGGCCGCGCGGGCAGCGCGATCTGGTGGGATCGATGCGGCTGGGCGACGGCGCCTGGCTCAATTTCCGATCGCCTGATGTCGCTTCGGGCTGGGCGGTGGCGCTGCGGGCCACGATCATGACCCTGCTCGCCACCGTGCTCTGCGTGGGGGCCGGGCTCTATGCCTTGCGCGCGCTGATGCGGCCGCTGGCGCAACTGGCGCGCGCGGCGGACGCCATGGCCCATGGCCAGCCCGCCGCGCTGCGCGAAAGCGGACCGGCGGAACTGCGCGATCTGGCCCGCTCGCTCAACGACATGCAGGCCCGCATATCGGGGCTGGAAACCGATCAGGCCAAGTCGTTCGAGGCGATCAGCCACGATCTGCGCACCCCGCTCAGCCGGCTGAAGATCGCGTCCGATTTCGTCGACGACAGCGACATTTCGCGCATCGTCAGCTCCAGCACGGAGGAGATGGAGGCGATGCTGATGTCGCTCCAGTCGTTCCTGCGCGCGCAGCACATGACGGCGGACGCGGCGGAGGTCGATCTTGTCGCCATGGTGCGCGATCTGCTGGCATCGCTGCCGGGCGAAACCCTCCTGGAAGCGCCGCCCGTGGCGCTCGCCCGCACCTATCGCGAACCGCTGCTGCTGGCGCTGACCCCGCTGGTGGAAAACGCGCTGCAATATGGCGAGCGGGCGCGGGTCACGATCAGCGGGCAGGACAGTCACTGGCGAATCGAGATCGCCGACGACGGCCCCGGTATTCCGGAAGACTGCTTCGACGCCGTGCTCGATCCCTTTTTCCGTCTCGACAGTTCCCGTGCGCGCAACACCGCCGGCTTCGGGCTGGGCATTCCCACCGCACACCGCCTGCTCCAGCGCTTCGGCGGCCGGCTTTCGTTCCGCAACGGCGGGCCGGGGCTGATCGCCTGCGTCGATGTGCCGACCGCATAGCGCCGCGCGGATCGCCATAAAGAACCCGTAAAGTCCGTGGTATGCCTGCATCGACGCGACTAACGGGCCGACCCATGGACGAATCCGGAAATTCTTCGCAACACGGCGCGCATCCCAACGAGGGGCTGGCGACGCTGGCGGTAGGTGCCATCGGCGTGGTGTTCGGCGACATCGGCACCTCGCCGCTCTATGCGCTGAAGGAAAGCTTCATCGGGCACCATCCGCTGGCCGTGGACCGGGCGCACATCTTCGGCGTGCTGTCGCTGATCTTCTGGACGATGATGCTGATCGTCACGATCAAGTACGTGTTCGTGATCCTGAAGGCCGACAACAAGGGCGAAGGCGGCAGCCTGGCGCTGCTGGCGCTGATCGGCCGCCGCATGGAAGCCGGGCGCTGGAGCGTGGGGATGACGGTGCTGGGCCTGATCGCCACGGCACTGTTCTACGGCGATGCGATCATCACGCCGGCGGTTTCGGTGCTGTCCGCCGTCGAAGGGCTGACCGTGGTCCACGAAGCCTTCGCCGAACTGGTGCTGCCGATCTCGATCGCGATCCTGATCGTGCTGTTCGCCATCCAGTCGCGCGGGACGGCGGTGGTCGCCCGCCTGTTCGGCCCGGTGATGCTGGTCTATTTCGCCGTGCTGGCGGTGCTGGGCGTGGCCAACATCGCGCAGGCGCCCGAAGTGCTGGGCGCGGTCAACCCGATCCATGCGCTGCGCTTCTTCCTGATCGATCCGGCGCTCGCCTTCCTCGCGCTCGGCTCGGTGGTGCTGGCCGTGACGGGGGCCGAAGCGCTCTATGCCGACATGGGCCACTTCGGCCGCAAGGCGATCATGGTGGCGTGGCTGTGGGTGGCCTTCCCCTGCCTGCTCATCAACTACCTCGGCCAGTCTGCGCTGTTGCTCAAGAACCCGGCCATGGTGGAAAACCCGTTCTTCCTGATGGCGCCGGACTGGGCGCGGCTGCCGTTGGTGATCCTGGCCACGCTGGCCACGATCATCGCCAGCCAGGCCGTGATTTCGGGCGCGTTCTCGATCTCGCAACAGGCGGTGCAACTGGGTTTCCTGCCGCGCATCCGCATCCGCCACACCAGCGCGAGCGCGGCCGGGCAGATCTACGTACCGCTGGTCAACTGGCTGCTGCTGGCGCTGGTCATCCTGCTGGTGCTGAGCTTCCGCACATCGAGCAACCTTGCCTCCGCCTATGGCATCGCGGTGACGGGCACCATGTTCATCACCGCCTGCATGCTGGGCGTGCTGACGTTCGCGGTATGGAAATGGCACCCGGCCATGGCCACGCTGGTCACCGGCGCGTTCCTGATCGTCGATGGCGCCTATTTCGCCTCCAACGTCACCAAGATTCCCGATGGCGGCTGGTTCCCTTTGCTGGTCGCGGCGATCACCTTCACGCTGCTGTCCACCTGGGCCACCGGGCGACGCATCGTGCGCGACCGGCTGGCCGAGGACACCATGCCGTTCGACCTGTTCGTTGGCTCGGTCGTGGCGAAAGTGAAGCGCGTGTCCGGCACCTCGGTCTTCCTTGCCTCCACCGCCGATGGCATTCCGCCCGCGCTGCTCCACAATCTGAAGCACAACCACATCCTGCACGAACGCGTGGTGATCCTGACCGTCGTGACCGAGGGCGTGCCGCATGTCCCGGCGGAAAAGCGCCGCGAACTGGAAGACCTGGGCCACGGATTCTACCGCATGATCGTGCATATCGGCTTCATGGACGAAGCCGACCTGCCGGCGGAACTCGCCGTCGAGGATCGCGCCGGCGGTCCGTTCAAACCGATGGAGACAAGCTGGTTCCTGGCCCGGCAGACGCTGATCCCGTCATCGCGCCCCGGCATGGCGATCTGGCGCGAAAAGCTGTTCGCATGGATGGTGCGCAACGCCGAAAGCGCGATGCAGTTCTTCCGCCTGCCATCAAACCGCGTGATCGAATTGGGCAGCCAGCTCGAAATCTGACGCACGCGCCTGCCGCCATGTAAAAACGTGTCACGCAAACCGCGTGGTCGTGCGTCGAAACGGCTGTATTCCGGTATCCCCAAACCGACGATCCGGATGTAATCGGCATACATCCGTTCCCGGCCAATCGCCCGATTGATGCCCCCGGACCCGCCCCATAGAATCAGGGTCAATCACGGGAACCGGGGATCGTTTCATGAAGAAAATAGTTGTCGTTCTTGCTGGTGTCGTTCTGCTGGCGGGCTGCTCCGAAGCCAAGAAGGACGCCACGGCTTCCAGCGCTGCCGGCGAGAGCGCAGCCGCGAGCAAGCCCGCTGACGGCATGACCGGCGTTGCCGAATGCGATGACTATCTCAACAAGGTCATGGCCTGCATCAAGGACAAGGTGCCGGAAAGCCAGCGCGCGGCGATGGAGCAGGCGATCCAGCAGTCGAAAGCCTCGTGGGCTTCCATCCAGGACAAGGCGGCGCTCGCGCAATCGTGCAAGGCCGCTTCGGAACAGGCCAAAGCAACCTATTCCGCGATGGGCTGCAAACTCTGACCCCCCGACGCTGGACAACAGCGCACGCCTGACCCTGGAAGGCCCGGTGCTCCCCCGCACCGGGCCTTATTTTGCGGCCGTCTCAGAATGCGATCCGCACGCCGGCCATCACGCGGTTGCTGGGCACGCCGCCGATCTGCTGACCGTCGGTATGCACGTCCACTTTCACGCCCGGCGCGATCTCCTTCTCGGCAACGGGGGGCGGGTCTTCGCTGAACGTGTCGGGCAGCGGCCGCACCCGATACTTTTCGCGATCGTTCGCGGCGCACACCACGATCTCGCCATTGCGGCCGGGGCGGCACGAACCACCTGGCTCCGCCGGCTTCACGGTGGCAAGATCGAAGACGTTCTCCCGCGTGCTCGCGGTGCGCTCGATCTGCACGGGCGGCGCATCGATGGCCGGCATAGGCACCCTTTCAGCGACGACGATCTGGCATAGACCAGCAGCGTGACCAGAATATGGCGCGCCACCAAGCGATAGCCTAAGCTCCCGTCCATGACCGGACTCGTCGCGCAGCTGGGCTTGGCCCATCCCATCATCCAGGCACCGATGGCGGGCGTCTCCACACCGGCGATGGCGGCGGCGGTCAATGCCGCAGGAGGCCTCGGCTCGATCGCCGTCGGCGCGACCGACGCGGACGGCGCGCGGGCGATGATCGCGGACCTGAAGGCCCGCACCGACCGCCCGTTCAACGTCAATGTCTTCGTCCACGCGCCGGCCGCGGCCGATCGCGCGCACGAGGCGGCGTGGTGCGCCGGGCTGGCACCACTGTTCCGTGAATTCGGCGCGGAATCGCCGACCGCGCTGCGCGAGATTTACCGCAGCTTCGCCGAGGACGACGCCATGCTGGCCGCGTTGGTGGAGGCACGCCCCGCCGTGGTCAGCTTCCACTTCGGCCTGCCCGGAGCGGACCGCATCGCCGCGCTGAAACAGGCCGGATGCCTGCTGCTGGCCAGCGCCACCTCGCTGGCCGAAACGGATGCGGCGCGCGTGGCGGGCATTGATGCGGTGGTGGCGCAGGGGTTCGAGGCCGGCGGGCATCGCGGCATGTTCGATCCCGACGCGCCGGACGAGCAACTGGGCACGCTGGCGCTGACCCGCCTGCTGGCACGGCGCGCGGGCCTGCCGGTAATCGCGGCGGGCGGCATCATGGACGGCGCCGGTATCCGCGCCGCGCTGGCGCTGGGCGCGGTGGCGGCGCAGCTGGGCACCGCGTTCGTCGGCTGCCCCGAAAGCGCGGCCGACGCCGGCTACCGCACGGCGCTGGCCGAAGGACGGCCGACCGTGATGACCCGCGCCATCTCCGGTCGCCCTGCGCGCGGTCTGGCCAACCGCTTCACCACCTGGGGGGAAAGCTGCGGCCTGACCGCTCCGGCCTATCCGATCGCTTACGATGCCGGCAAAGCGCTGAACACGGCTGCCAAGACAAGGGGCGAAGCCGGCTTCGGCGCGCAATGGGCCGGACAGGGCGCTCGCCTTGCGCGGACCTTGCCGGCGGGCAAACTGGTCCACACACTGGCCGAAGAATTGCGGCAGGCGGGTTGACCGCGGAACGGACAAACGAGGGAGAGCAATGGTTCCGAAACTGACAGACGAACCCGGCGTAACGGCGCTGGCAGCCATGATCGCGCGCGGCGCCTTGTCACCGCTCGAAGCGGTGGACGCCGCGATCGCGCGGATCGAAGCGCTGGACGGGGCGATCAATGCGGTGGTCGTGCGCGATTTCGACCGCAGCCGGGACCGGGCGAAATTGCTGACCGCAACCGGCCCGCAAGGCGATCAGCCTCTGTTCGGCGTGCCGATGACGATCAAGGAAAGCTTCGACGTGGACGGCCTTCCCACCACCTGGGGCCTGCCCGCCTGCCGCGATTATGTTGCGCCGCGCGATGCCGCCGTGGTGCGGCGGCTGAAGCGCGCAGGCGCGGTTTTGCTGGGCAAGACTAACGTGCCACCCTACCTCGCCGACTGGCAATCCGCCAACGAGGTCTATGGTCGCACCGTGAACCCGCACGATGCCGGGCGAACACCGGGCGGCTCCTCCGGCGGGGCCGCTGCGGCTCTGGCAACCGGCATGGTGCCAGCGGAATACGGCAGCGACATCGGCGGATCGATACGCGTGCCGTCGCACTTTTCGGGCGTCTGGGGTCACAAGACCACGTGGGGGGTGGTGACATCGCAGGGGCAGGAGTTCCCCGGCACCGACGGGCACGACATCGCCCTCGGCGTGGTTGGCCCCATGGCGCGGAACGGCGAGGATCTGGCGCTGCTGCTCGACGTGACGCTGGACCGGCCGCTGGTCCGACGCGAGCGCGCCATCGACGGCGCGCGCTTCCTCTATCTGGAGGATCACCCGCTTTGCCCGGTGGACGACGCCGTGCGCGCGCCGATCGAGGCCGTGGTCGAAGCGCTGGAAGCGGCGGGTGCGGCGGTGGACCGGCGCAGCGCGCTGCTGCCCGATCTGGCCGAGCAGCACGACACCTACATGCGAATGCTGCAGATCGCGCTGTTCAAAGGCGCTCCGGGGCCACAAGGGCAGGTAGCAAGTGCGGCCGACTGGTTTGCGCTGTGCGATGCGCAGGCCCGCAACCAGCGGGCGTGGGCCGCGTTGTTCAACAGCTATGATTTCGTCCTGATGGCGCCCAGCGCCGTGCCCGCCTTCCGGCATGACGATACGCCGATGCCGCAAAGGACGCTGCTGGTGAACGGCGCGCCCGTTTCCGTCGATGCCGTGCTGGCCTATGCCGGGACGGCGACATTTCCCGGTCTGCCTGCCACCGTGCTGCCTGTAGGCGCTGCCGGGCACCTGCCGGTGGGGATGCAGGTAATCGGCCCGAGCCACGCGGACCGGGGCTGCATTGCCATGGCCATCGCGATCGGCCAGTTGCTGCGCTGATGCCTCTCCCCGCCGTTTCCACCATCGCCTCCCCGATCCTGGCCGCGCCCGCGCTGCCCGCGATTCTCGGCTTTCTCGATCTGGCCGGGATCGCAGTGTTCGCGCTGACCGGCGCGCTGCTTGCGGCGCGGTTGCGGCAGACCTTCGTCACCATGGCATTCTTCGCGCTGGTGACGGGAGTGGGCGGCGGATCGGTGCGCGACCTGCTGATCGGCGCGCCGGTGTTCTGGGTGCGCGATCCGTCGGTCGCCCCGGTGTGCTTCGTGGTGGCGCTGGTGGCGTGGTTCACCCCGCACCGCTGGTGGGAAGGGCGCGCGCTGGAATGGGCGGATGCCGCCGGACTGGGCGCCTATGCCGTGCTCGGCACCGTCAAGGCGCTGGCCTATGGCGTCTCGCCCGTGCCAGCGATGATGATGGGCGTTATCACCGGCTGCGTGGGCGGGATCATCCGTGACGTGCTGGCCGGCCGCCCTTCGATCCTGATGCGGCCCGAGCTCTATGTAACCGCGGCAGCACTTGCTTCCGGCCTTTGCGTGCTGGGCCGGATCGCGAGCCTGCCCGACGGGCTGGTCTGGCCGGTCGCCGCGCTGGCCGGTTTCGGCCTGCGCGGCGCGGCGATCCACTGGAAGCTGGGCATTCCAGCCTATGGAAGCCGGCGCTAGGGTCGGGAGCCTAGCAGGCCACGCTATTCCGTCGTCACCACGACCTTGCCCACGGCCTGCCGGTTTTCCAGCACAGCGATCGCTTCTCCACCCCTTTCCAGCGGGAAGCGCGCGGAAACGCGGGGATTGATCTTGCCCGCCTTGAGCATGGCGAAGAGTTCGGCCACCTGCTCCGCGAACTTCTTCGGCTCGCGCGCGGTGAACGCGCCCCAGAACACCCCGCACACGTCGCAGGACTTGAGCAGCGTCAGGTTCAGCGGCAGACGCGCGATGCCGGCGGGGAAGCCGACGACCAGGAAGCGGCCTTCCCACGCGATCGAACGCAGTGCCGGTTCCGAATAATCGCCGCCGACGATGTCGTAGATCACGTTGGCGCCGTTGGGGCCGCAGGCCGCCTTGAACTTTTCGGCAAGATCCTTCGACTGCGCCTTGTCGAACGGCGGGCGGCCATAGATCACCACATCGTCCGCACCCGCCTCGCGCGCGACGGCGGCCTTTTCCTCGCTCAAAACGGCCGCGACCACGCGCGCGCCGAACGCCTTGCCCAGCTCGATCGCGGAAAGGCCCACGCCCCCCGCCGCGCCCAGCACCAGCAGCGTATCGCCCGCCTTGATATGGCCGCGATCGACCAGGCCGTGATACGTCGTGCCATAGGTCATCAGCAGCGACGCGCCGGTGGCGAAATCGACGCCATCGGGCAGCGGGAACAGCCGGCCGACCTCGACGCGGACCTTCTCGGCCAGGCCACCGTTGCCAACCATGGCGATCACGCGGTCGCCCACCTTCCAGCCGGTCACGCCTTCGCCCACCGCGTCGATCACCCCGGCCAGTTCCCCGCCCGGCGCAAAGGGCCGTTCCGGCTTGAACTGGTAGAGATCGCGAATCATCAGCGTATCGGGGAAGTTGATCGAGCAGGCCTTCATCGCCACCACGACCTGCCCCGCGCCCGGCACGGGATCGGACACATCGTCCAGCGTCAGCGTTTCGGGACCGCCAACGGCGTGGGTGCGCAAGGCCTTCATCGGTATCTCCCAATTCCATTCGTTGCCGGATGCGGAAAGGCCGTCCGGTTCTCGCCCGCCCATGCAAGCAAGTTTCACCAGTGAAGGGAAGAGGGTTTAAGCGATCCGTTAAACGAACCCGACGTCCAGCCGCAAATCAGGCCGCGACGCCGGTTCCCCGCGCCAGAAACGGACGTTCAGCCTGCACGGTGCTCTCGAACGCCGAAATCGCGGTATCGCGCGCCAGCGTCAGCCCCACTTCATCCAGCCCGTTGATCAGGCAATGCTTGCGGAACGGATCGATCTCGAAGCGGAAACGATCCTGGAACGGCGTGGTCACCGTCTGCGCTTCCAGATCGATGTGAATCGGATCGGTCTTCGCCACTTCCAGCAGGCGATCGACCTGTTCCTGTGGCAGCACCACGGTGAGGATGCCGTTCTTGAAAGCGTTGCCCGAGAAGATGTCGGAGAACGATGGCGCGATCACCGCCTTGATGCCAAGGTCGAGCAACGCCCAGGCCGCGTGTTCGCGGCTGGAACCGCAGCCGAAGTTGTCACCGGCGATCAGGATCGGCGAGCCGGCGAACTCGGCGCTGTCGAACAGGTTCTCCGGGTCTTGCCGCAGCGCTTCGAACGCACCCCGGCCCAGCCCGTCCCGGCTGATGGTCTTCAACCAGTGGGCGGGAATGATGATGTCGGTATCGACGTTCTTGCGGCCGAACGGGATCGCCCGTCCGTCAATCTGGCTGACCGGTTCCATAGCGCCGCTATACCTACGCGGGCGCGCCCCGCAAGACCCGAAACGTCAGTCGGTTTCGACGGGGTCCGCCGGGGGCGTCGGCTTCGCCTTGCCCGCCTCGGCGCTTTCCTTGCGCCGCGAGGCATAGAGCAAAGCCGCCGCCAGCGCCGCCGATCCGATCGCCGCGCCCGCCATGGCCGCCTTGCCGGTCCAGTCCGTCTTCTTCGTCGTCACGAAACCAAACTCCTTGATGCGCGGCCAATGTGACGGACCGTCATCGATTTGCAACCTCACCCCGGCGGATTTTCCGCCAGAAAATCCCGCAGCTTCAACCATTCGGCCTGCTTCTGCGCGAAGGTGACACTGCAATAGGCCGGACTGCTGGACGGAAGCTGAACGAGCGCCACGCGGTCAAGTTCCGCCAGCGCGCGCCGGCCGATCCGCGCGGACGTGGCGCCGTTGAAGGCCACGCAGCGCAGATTCGGCAGGCCGGCAACCAGCGCGGCCAGCGGGTTGGCCTCCGCATCGCGGATCGCACCGTCCAGGCTGCCGCTGCGCCGGGCCGAACCGATCGTGTCCCACAGCCCCACGCCGGCCGCCAGCAGAGCGGCCAGCCGCGCGTCGTAATCGAGCGCGGCAATGTCCTGCCCGATCGCGCCGCCGATCAGGCGCCAGAACTGGTTGAGCGGATGCGCGTAATAGCGCCCGGCAGCCAGCGAGGCCTCGCCCGGCAGGCTGCCCAGCACCAGCACCCGCGTGGCGGGGGACGCGACGGGCGGGAACGACGCCTTGCGGCTCATTCCCCCGCCCCGTCAGACGAGTTCGCGAACGTCCGTGAGATGGCCGGTCACCGCCGCCGCCGCCGCCATCGCCGGGCTGACGAGGTGCGTGCGCGCGCCCGGCCCCTGGCGGCCGACGAAATTGCGGTTCGAGGTGGAGGCGCAGCGTTCGCCGGCCGGCACCTTGTCCGGGTTCATGGCAAGGCACGCCGAACAGCCCGGCTCGCGCCATTCGAAACCGGCATCGATGAAGATGCGGTCCAGCCCTTCGTCCTCGGCCTGCTTCTTGACCAGGCCGGAGCCGGGCACGACGATCGCCCAGCGCACATTATCCGCCTTTTTCCGGCCCTTGAGCACGGCAGCGGCGGCGCGCATGTCCTCGATCCGGCTGTTGGTGCACGAACCGATGAACACGTTCTCCACGGGGATCGAATCGAGCCGCTGGCCGGGTTCGAGGCCCATGTAGGCCAGGCTCGCGCGCACCGCGTCCTGCTTGGACGGGTCATCGAAGCTTTCCGGTGCGGGAACAATGCCGCTGATCGGCAGCACGTCCTCGGGCGAGGTGCCCCAGGTCACGCTGGGCGCAATGTCGGCCGCGTCGATCACCACGACCTTGTCGTACTGCGCGCCGGGATCGGTGGCGAGGCTTTGCCACCAGGCCACGGCCTTGTCCCAGTCCGCGCCCTGCGGCGCATAGGGGCGGCCCTTGATGTAGGCGAAGGTCTTTTCGTCGGGCGCGATCAGCCCGGCGCGCGCACCGTGCTCGATCGCCATGTTGGACACGGTAAGCCGGCCCTCGATCGACAGGCTGCGGATCGCCGATCCGGTATATTCGATGACATAGCCGGTGCCGCCCGCCGCGCGCAGCACGCCGGTGATGTGCAGCACCACGTCCTTGGCCGAAACGCCGGGACGCAGATCGCCGTCCACGCGCACTTCCATCGACTTCGACTGCTTGAGCAGCAGCGTCTGCGTGGCGAGAACGTGCTCGACTTCCGACGTGCCGATGCCGAAGGCCAGCGCGCCCAGCCCGCCGTGGCAGGCGGTGTGGCTGTCCCCGCACACGATCGTCGCGCCTGGCAGGGAAAAGCCCTGCTCCGGCCCGACGACGTGGACGATGCCCTGCTCGATATCGGCGTCCCCGATCAGGCGGATGCCGAATTCGGGCGCATTGCGCTCCAGCGCGGCCAGCTGCGAGGCGCTTTCGGGATCGGCGATGGGAATGCGCCGCCCCTGCGCATCACGGCGCGCGGTGGTGGGGAGGTTGTGATCGGGCACCGCCAGCGTCAGGTCGGGACGGCGCACCGTGCGGCCCGATACGCGCAGCGCCTCGAACGCCTGCGGGCTGGTCACTTCGTGCACGAGATGACGGTCGATGTAGATCAGGCTGGTGCCGTCGTCGCGGCTCTCGACGACGTGGGCGTCCCAGATTTTCTGGTAAAGCGTGCGCGGATTGCTGGTCATGCAAGGCGGTTAGGCGCGCCCCTGCCGCATTTCAAGCGGGAAGAGGCGCGCCGGAAGGTTAGATTACGAAATTTTCTTGCGCGGTGGAAAGTCGATCAATCAGCCGCGACGGCCGTCCCAGTCGCGCCGTTCCATGCGCAAGTGCGCGCGGACGTCGTTCACGCGGTCCTGCAACCTGCGCACCTCGTTGCGGTCCAGCCCGCCGCGCGCGAACGCGGCATACTGGCGCTGGATATCGGCGGCCTGGCGGCGCAACCCGCTGGCCTCGCGCGGCGAGATGGTGCGGCGGGCCTGGGCGCGATCGATGTCGGCGCGCAAACGCTGGATGTCGGAGCGGATTTCGGCATTGCGCGCCGGCGTCAGCGCCCAGGCATCGTTGTGCCGCGGCGGCATCGGCTGCGCGAGCGCGGGCGCGGCCGCACCGGCCAGCGCGGCGGGGATGAGGGCGGCGAGAATGAACTTCTTCATGGCTTCGGTCCTTTCAGTCTGCGGTCTCTTCCGCACAACGCCGTTCCTGCCCCCAAGTGCCTGAATGGCCGGAAAATGCGCGTCGCAGCGCTGCAAGAAAGTGTCGCGAACTGTCGCGTCGGGCGGTATGGAAACGGTCATGACCACGCTTGCCGCCACGCTGATCGTCCTTGCCACCGTGATCGCCATGGAAGGCCTTGCGTGGAGCAGCCACAAGTATGTGATGCACGGCTTCGGCTGGGGCTGGCACCGCGATCATCACGAGCCGCACGACGGTTTTTTCGAACGCAATGACCTATACGCGCTGGTCGGCGCGGCGATCTCGATCACCTTTTTCGCCCTGGGCAGCCCGCTGGTGCGCGGGGCTGAGGCGTGGGCGCCGGCCACCTGGATCGGCATCGGCGTGCTGGTCTATGGCGTGATCTACACGCTGGTGCACGATGGCCTGGTCCACCAGCGCTGGTTCCGCTGGGTGCCCCGGCGCGGCTATGCCCGACGGCTGGTGCAGGCCCACAAGCTGCACCACGCGACGATCGGCAAGCACGGCGGCGTCAGCTTCGGCTTCGTCTTCGCGCGCGACCCGGCGGTGCTGAAGCGCGAGCTGAAAGCGCAACGGGAGCAAGGCATCGCGGTCCTGCGCGAGGCGGTTGAGTGAGGCAGAGGAGTTGCGCGAACAGCGCTGGACGATGAAATGGTGCCGGCTGAGGGATTCGAACCCCCGACCTTCGGTTTACAAAACCGCTGCACTACCACTGTGCTAAGCCGGCGCGCCTGAGCGTCGCGGTCTCCCTAGCCTCAAGGACAGCCGAAGGTCCAGCCCTCCGTTCGCGCGATGGCATCGGTCAGCAGAGCGGGCGCCCAGAGTTCGGCGCGGCCGGCATTCGCGCGCAGCCAGGCGGCGGTGAGCAAGGCATCGCTGCGATGGTCGTCGATCGCGCCCCGATGCCCGGCGGGTGCGCTGCCCAAAGCGGCGAGCGCGGTGTCGAGGTCCGCTCCGTCGCGGATCTTTGAACGGGCGGCACTGCGGCCGGCGGCGATGGCGGCGATCGTGGTGTAGATTTCGACCAGCACCGATCCGCCGGCGGGCAGCGGGTCGACCGGCCAGACCGGCAAGCGCCCCTCCATCCGGTGCAGCAGGCGCATCCCCGAAAGGCTCGACTTGCCCACTTGCGCCGCACCGACGAGGTTGAAATTGCTATAGGGCTTGCACCCCAGCCGTGCCTGTTCTTGCTCGGTCACGCGGAAGCGGCCACGCCCGTCCGCCGCGCCGGGCAGGCGGAAGCGATCGCCTTCGCGCCCGCCGTGGCGGCGGAAATGCCGCGCCAGTTCCGGGTGATCGACAAAGGCACCGACCGCAAGGTGCGGTTCCTCCGCGCAGAGCCGATCGACCAGCCGCCAGAGATCGCGCGCAAAGACTGGGCTTTCCGCCCAGCCGGGAAAGAACGCGCCGGCATCCGCGAACGCCAGCGACATGCCCAAGTCCATGCCAACGAGCGTATCGGATGGCAGATCCCCCAGCAGCCAGCCCAGCACCTCCGCGCGCGACCAGCGATGGCCTTCGCGCACGAGCACCGGCGCCGCGCTGCCTTCACGACACAGCGCCACGGCGATGCCCTTGTGGCGCTCACCCGCCGCACCGGACCAGTCGATCGCGGCGAAATGGCGGAAACGCCCTTTCACGCCCTGCCGTGTCGCGTCCTGCCGTGGCCTGTCCTGCTCTTGCCGGCCGGTTTGTGGACGCCCGTCTTGCCGGGGCGGGCCTTGTCTTCCTCTTCGGGCGGGGCGCAGCCGGCGTGGCCGGGTTCGATCTCGGTGAACGCGAAATCGTTCTTCAGCAGGCGCAGTTCCATCCGCCGGCGCGGGCCGACATCGCGGTCGAACGGCATCATCGACAGCACCAGGCACGAATCGTCGGCCCAGCGCAGCAGGCGCCAGGAATTGCCGTAAAGCCCGCCCTTGTTGCTGACATCGGCAACGCGCACCACCTGCCGCTTGCCCACTTCCCACACGCGCACGCCTTCGATGCCGCCGAAGCTGGCATCGCTGAACTGGATCGCGGCGAAGCGCTTGTGCCCCGGCGAAAGCAGCGGGCGCGAGACGGTTTCGATCACCCGGCCATGGCCGATGCGATCGATCACCTTGTAGCCGTCGGCCTCGTAACCAGTCCACCAGAAGCCCAGAAGCCGCAGGTCCTCGCTGATGCGGAAGTCGCGCGCTTGCGCCATGCCGTACATGTTGACGCACAGCGTGCGGCCCGAAAGCGTCTTCACGCTGAGCCGGGTGGTCCCGCCGATCACCAGCGCATGCAGCGCGCCCGGAATCATCACCGGCTTGTCCGGGAAGTACCGGCCCCGCCGCGGCACTTCGGCGCAGGGCGGGAAAGCGGGCGCGGGCGTGGCGGAAGCAGACGGCGCGGAAGCGGGCGGCACGGGCGTGCTCTCGGGCGAAGGCAAGGGCGACGGCGACGCTGACGGAGCCGGTGACGGCGTGGCGGAGGCCATCAGCGCCGGCGCACCAGTCGCGGCGGGCGTGGCGCTCTGCGCGGGACGCGGGGCTGGCGTCGCGTCCTGCCCGCAGCCGGCAAGCGTCACCATCGTCCCTGCCATCACCAGAAGGATGCTAGCCTTCCCGACGTTCACGCCTTTTCCTTTCCCACCAATCCATCCGTTCGCGCACCTGTCTTTCAAAACCGCGCTCCACTGGGCGGTAATAGTGCTGCGCCCCCATGCCTTCCGGCCAGTAGTCGGCGCCGGAGAAGCCGTCTTCCGCGTCATGGTCATAGGCATAGCCCTTGCCATAGCCGATGTCCTTCATCAGCCGGGTCGGCGCGTTGAGGATATTGGCCGGCGGCATCAGCGATCCCGTTTCCTTCGCGCTTTTCCAGGCTTCTTTTTGCGCGACATAGGCCGCGTTCGATTTGGGCGCCGTGGCGCAATAGAGGCAGGCCTGGACAATGGCCAGTTCGCCTTCGGGGCTGCCGAGAAAATCATAGGCGTCCTTGGCGGCAAGGCACTGGACCAGCGCCTGCGGGTCGGCCAGGCCGATATCCTCGCTGGCGAATCGGACCAGCCGGCGCAGCACGTAGAGCGGCTCCTCGCCCGCCGTCAGCATCCGCGCGAGGTAATAGAGCGCCGCCTGCGCGTCCGATCCGCGCAGCGCCTTGTGCAGCGCGGAGATCAGGTTGTAATGCCCGTCGCGGTCCTTGTCGTAGACCGCCACGCGGCGCATCAGGAACTTCGACAGCGCATCGGGATCGAGCGGTTCGGTCAGCGAGACATCGAACAGCGTTTCCGCCTGGTTGAGCAGGAAGCGCCCGTCGCCATCGGCCGACGCGACCAGCGCCTCGCGCGCGGGGCCGGTCAGCGGCAGGCGCAGGCCGGTGATCTCTTCGGCGCGCCGCAGCAATTCGCCGAGCGCGGCGGCATCCAGCCGGTGCAGGATCAGCACTTGCGCGCGGCTGAGCAGCGCGGCGTTGAGCGCGAAACTGGGATTCTCCGTAGTCGCGCCGACCAGCGTGACCGTGCCCTTTTCCACGAACGGCAGGAAGCCGTCCTGCTGGGCGCGGTTGAAGCGGTGGATCTCGTCCACGAACAGCAGCGTACGGCGGCCGGTGAGCGCCATCGCCTCGGCCTCGGCGAAGGCCTTCTTCAGGTCGGCCACCCCCGAGAAGACCGCACTGATCGCCACGAAGCGCATGTTCACGGCATCGGCGAGCAGGCGCGCGGTGCTGGTCTTGCCGGTGCCCGGCGGCCCCCACAGGATCATCGAGGAAAGCTTGCCTGCCGCCACCATCCGCCCGATCGCGCCTTCCGGCCCGGTCAGGTGTTCCTGCCCGATCACGTCGGCCAGCGTGCGCGGGCGCAGGCGGTCGGCCAGCGGCCCGTCGTCGCGCGGCTCCGATGGTGGCGGATCGGCCGGGGGAGAGGCGAACAGGTCGGTCATCTGCGTTCGTGATAGGGCGTAACCCGCATGGGGGGCAGATAGCGCGCCGCAAAAATTTTTCATCCCCGCTCTTGCGCAACATTCAATAAGATATATCTTAGACGCATCGTGATATACGGAGTAAAGACATTGCGACACGAACAACACCGCTGCGGCCTCGATCGCGGCCGCAACCACGGACGCGGTTTCGCCGCGCGTGGCATGATGAAGATGATGATGGGCGGACGCGGTCCGTTCGGCCGGGGTTTCGGCGATTTCGGCGGCGGCTTTGGCGGCTGGGATGACGAATCGGGCGGCCGGGGCGGTCGCGGCGGCGGCAGGGGACGCGGGCGGATGTTCGCCGGCGGCGAACTGCGGCTGGTGCTGCTGCGCCTCGTGGCCGAACAGGATCGCCACGGCTATGAACTGATCAAGGCGATCGAGGAACTGACCGGCGGCGAATACGCCCCCAGCCCCGGCGTCGTCTATCCCACGCTCAGCCTGCTGGTGGACGAAGGCCTTCTGGCCGAAGTGGCCGGCGAAGGATCGCGCAAGGCCTTCACCGTGACCGAGGGCGGGCGCGCGGAACTGGCGGAAAAGGCGGCCGAAGCCGATGCGCTGGTCGAACGACTCAAGGCGTTCGGCGAACAGCGCCAGCGGCACAGCAGCCCGCCGGTGCGCCGGGCGATGCACAACCTCAAGGTGGCGCTCGGCCAGCGCCTGATGGGCGGCCTCGACGATGGGGTGGCCCACCAGATCGCCGACATCCTCGACGAGGCGGCGCGCCGGATCGAACGGCTCTGATGCTGCCGGACTCGCGCTTGGACGGATGGTTCGATGATGGTATCATGCGCCAGCAGCCTTATGGGGAGAGGCGCATGGTATCTGTCGAAGAACGGCAACCGCTCGAAGAAAGACGTCTGGGCGCGCCATGGCATCTGTGGGTGGTCGGCGTCATCAGCCTGCTGTGGAACAGCTTCGGCTGTCTCGATTACATTCGCACGGTCACGCGCGATCCGGTGGCTATGGCGCAGCTGACGCCGGATACGCTGGCCTATCTCGATGCCATGCCCGCCTGGCTCACGGGCTTCTGGGCGCTGGGCGTGTGGGGTTCGCTGGCGGGTTCGCTGTTGCTGATCGCGCGATCGCGCCACGCCGTGCCGGCGTTCGGGCTGTCCTTGCTGGGGCTGGCCGTCAGTCAAGGCTACCAGATAATGACCGAGCGGCCGCCGGAAATGAGCGGCACCGCGATGGCGATCTTCACCGCCCTGATCTGGGGCGTACTGCTGTTGCTGCTGTGGTACGCATCGTCCATGAAACGGACCGGCGTGCTGCACTGAGAGTAGCGATCACCGGTGGCAGGAAGCGTCACGCATCAGGGGCTGGTGCGCGGCGAACAATCCTGCCATAGGAACAAACCATGATCGCCAAGCTCACCGGCACCCTGGATGACACCGGCCCCGACTGGGCCGTGATCGACGTGAACGGCGTCGGCTATCTCGTCCACTGCTCGGCCAAGACGCTCACCCATCTCGGCATCCGGGGCGACAAGGTCGTGGTCCATACCGAGATGCAGGTGAGCGAAACCGACCAGCGGCTGATCGGCTTCACCAGCGCGGGCGAACGGGCGTGGTTCCGCCTGCTGACGGCCGTGCAGGGCGTGGGCAGCAAGGTCGCGCTGGCGATCCTGTCCGCCCTGTCGGTCGAGGAATTGCAGCGTGCCTGCGCCAATGGCGACAGCGCCATGGTCGCGCGGGCCAATGGCGTGGGGCCGAAGCTCGCCGGGCGCATCGTCAACGAACTGAAGGACAAGGCGGGCGGTCTGGCCGGCTATGCCTCGCCCCTTGGCCCTGGCGGAGAGGCTGTGCCCCTGCCCGCCGGCTCTGCCAGCGCCGACGCCATTTCCGCGCTCCAGAACCTGGGCTTCAAACCCGCCGTCGCCAGCACCGCCGTCACCGCCGCGCTGAAGGAACTGGGCGAGGACGCCGGCCTGAACGACCTCGTGCGCGTCGCGCTGAAGCGGGCGGCGGGGTGATCGCGATGAACACCCGTCTCGCGATGCGGCAGTCGAGCACATGACCGATAACCCTCTCCTTTCCGCCGCGCGGCAGGACGAAGACCCCGACGCCGCGCTGCGGCCCAAGTCGCTCGCCGAATTCACCGGGCAGGAAGCCGCGCGCGAGAACCTGCGCGTGTTCATCGAATCCGCCAAGATGCGGCGCGAGGCGATGGACCATGTGCTGTTCTTCGGCCCGCCGGGCCTGGGCAAGACCACACTGGCGCAGATCGTCGCGCGCGAACTCGGCGTGAACTTCCGCGCCACCTCCGGCCCGGTCATCGCCAAGGCCGGCGATCTCGCCGCGCTGCTGACCAATCTGGAACACGGCGACGTCCTGTTCATCGACGAGATCCACCGCCTCAATCCCGTGGTCGAGGAAGTGCTCTATCCGGCGATGGAGGACCGCGCGCTCGATCTCATCATCGGCGAAGGACCGTCCGCCCGGTCGGTGCGGATCGACCTGCCGCCCTTTACCCTGATCGGCGCGACCACGCGGCAGGGCCTGTTGCAGACCCCGCTGCGCGATCGCTTTGGCATCCCGGTGCGCCTGCAGTTCTATACCGTGGCCGAACTGGAGCGCGTGGTCACGCGCGGCGCGGGGCTGCTCGGCATCGGCATCGACCGGGACGGTGCCGCCGAGATTGCCCGCCGCGCGCGCGGCACGCCCCGCGTCGCCGGCCGCCTGCTGCGCCGCGTGCGCGATTTCGCGCAAGTGGCGGGCACGGACACGATCACGCGCGCCATGGCCGATTCGGCGCTCACCCGGCTGGAAGTCGATTCGCTGGGGCTGGACGCGCAGGACCGCCGCTACCTCACCATGATCGCCGACATCTACAAGGGCGGGCCGGTGGGCGTGGAAACGCTGGCCGCCGGCCTTTCCGAACCGCGCGACACGATCGAGGAAGTGATCGAGCCGTACCTGATCCAGCTCGGCCTCGTCGCGCGCACCGCACGCGGGCGCTGCCTCAACGATCGCGGTTGGCAGCACCTTGGATTGACGCCCCCCACCGGTTCGCTTCCCGACCTGTTCGACAGCGGCAAGTAAACGCGCACGTCCGATCGGGGTAACGGCCTGCCGGGATTCGGTTCCAGTTTGGGACAGAGTTAACCGCGGCGTCGGAAACGGGACATCTTTGGGCATTTTTCATGCCCGAAACCCGGTTAACGCCATTGTCGCGGGGCGATTCATCTGCGTTGTTCGACACGTCAGGAAGGGCGAAGCAGGCTGTTAACGCCGTCATGCTATCGGGCTTCCTCGGGGAACAAGTGAGAGCAACGATCATGTCGGTTCGGATGGCCTTGGCGAAACTTGCAGCCTGCGCGGCGGGCGGCGCCATTCTTGGTGGCGGCGCAGTGCACGTTTCAGAAGCCCCCTCCTCGGGCGAAATTCACCACGTCAAGCCGGTGAAGGTGAAACAGGCCAAGCGCGCGCCGCGCCAGATCGCGCACCGTGCCCCGCGCGAAGTGCATCGCGCCCGCAAGATCGTGCGGACCACCACCACGCGGACCTGCGAGGCGCCCGCGCAGCAGATGGCCATGGTGCCCGTGCCCTATATGCCGCCGATGCCGCCCCAGCCGGTCAGCGGTGGTGGCGGCGTGCCGGTGGTGATCGGCGGCGGCCCGATCGGCGGCTTCGGCGGCGGCTTCTTTGGGGGCTTCTTCGGCGGCGGCGGTGGCGGCGGCAGCGTGGTCGTCTCGTCCACCAGCACCGGATCGTCGTCCACGTCGGGCGGGTCCACCTCCACTTCGGGTGGCTCCACCTCCACCTCGGGCGGGTCCACGTCTTCGACGTCGGGTGGCGTCTCGACCTCCACCGGCGGCGTCTCCACCTCGACGTCGACCTCGAGCGGCAACGTCTCGACATCGACCGGCGGTGTCAGCACCAGCTCGGGCAACGTTTCCACCTCGTCGGGCAATGTCTCGACCAGTTCCGGCAACGTCAGCACCAGTTCGTCGACCTCGACCTCGTCGGGCAACGTCTCGACCAGCTCGGGCAACGTCAGCACCAGCTCTTCGACCTCGACCTCGTCGGGCAACGTCTCGACCAGCTCGTCGACGTCGTCTTCGACTTCCAGCTCGACGAGTTCCTCGACATCGTCGTCCACGTCCACGTCGACCGGCTCGTCGACGTCTTCGTCGACTTCCAGCTCCACCTCGTCGTCCTCGAACGGCAGCACCTCATCCTCGACGTCCAGCGGCACCGAAGTGCCCGAACCGTCGATGGTCCTGCTGTTCGGCGCGGCCGCGGCCGCGCTGGTCGCGCGCCGGCGCTTCACCAGGCCCAAGGCCGCCTGACACCATCGTTACGTCACGGGAACTTTTCCCGTAGCCTCCACACGGTCCGGGAAAAGGGAAGGGCGGCCTCCGCAAGGGGAGCCGCCCTTCTTCTTGTCACGTCATGCTAGTGCAGTGCAGCCCCGGCCTCGCAAGGAGGCCGGGAACAGCCGGCGCGGCGGTCAGGCCGCCAGCTTGCGCAGCACGTAGTGCAGGATGCCGCCGTTCATGAAGTATTCGACTTCGTTGGCGGTATCGATGCGGCACAGCGCGGTGAAGCTGAAGGTCGATCCGTCGGGCCGGGTCACTTCCACTTCCACGTCCTGCCGCGGCTGGAGGTTGGCCACGCCCTTGATCGTGTAGGTATCGTCCCCGGTCAGGCCCAGCGACTGGCGGGTGGCGCCATCCTTGAACTGCAGCGGCAGCACGCCCATGCCGACCAGGTTCGAACGGTGGATGCGCTCGAAGCTTTCGACGATCACCGCGCGCACGCCCAGCAGGTTGGTGCCCTTGGCCGCCCAGTCACGGCTGGAACCGGTGCCATATTCCTTGCCCGCGATCACGACCATCGGCGTACCGGCGGCCTTGTACTTCATCGCCACGTCATAGACCGGCAGCACTTCGCCATTGAACTTCGAGAAGCCGCCTTCGACGCCCGGCACCATTTCGTTCTTGATGCGGATGTTGGCGAAGGTGCCGCGCATCATCACTTCGTGGTGGCCACGGCGCGCGCCATAGCTGTTGAAGTCGGCCTTCGAGACCTGGTGCTCCAGCAGCCACTGGCCGGCGGGGCTATCGGCCTTGATGTTGCCGGCGGGGCTGATGTGGTCGGTGGTGATCGAATCGCCGAGCACCAGCAGCGGCTTGGCCTCGATGATGTCCTGCACCGGAGCCGGCGTCATCGACATGCCCTCGAAGTAGGGCGGGTTGGCGACATAGGTCGAACCGGCGCGCCACTGGTAGGTTTCCGAACCCGTGACGTTGATCGCCTGCCAGTGCTTGTCGCCCTTGTAGACGTCGGCGTAGCGGGCCTGGAACATGGCGCGGTCCATGCAGCCGGCCATCGTCGAATAGACTTCCTCGTTGGTCGGCCAGATGTCCTTGAGGAACACGTCCTGCCCGTCCTTGCCGGTGCCGATCGGGGTGGTGACGAAGTCCTCGATCACCGTGCCCTTCAGCGCATAGGCCACGACCAGCGGCGGCGAGGCGAGGAAGTTGGCGCGCACGTCGGGGCTGACGCGGCCTTCGAAGTTGCGGTTGCCCGAGATCACCGCGCTGGCGACGAGGCCGTTCTCGTTGATCGCCTTGCTGATCGGATCGGCCAGCGGGCCGGAGTTGCCGATGCAGGTGGTGCAACCATAGCCGACGAGGTTGAAGCCGACATTGTCGAGGTGCGGCTGCAGCCCGGCACGTTCGAGATAGTCGGTGACGACCTGCGATCCGGGAGCAAGGCTGGTCTTGACCCAGGGCTTAGGCTTGAGGCCCAGCTCGTCGGCCTTCTTGGCGACGAGACCGGCGGCCACGAGCACGCCCGGGTTCGAGGTGTTGGTGCAGCTCGTGATCGCGGCGATCACGACGTCGCCGTCGCCCAGGTCGAAGTCCTTGCCTTCGACCGGCACGCGCGCGTGGGCCTTCTTGTAGGTTTCGGCCATGTCCTTGTTGAACACGTCGTCCACGTCGGGCAGCGAAACGCGGTCCTGCGGGCGCTTGGGGCCGGCAAGCGAAGGCACCACGGTCGACAGGTCGAGTTCGAGCGTCGAGGAGAAGATCGGCTCCACCGAGGGATCGATCCAGAAGCCCTGCTCCTTGGCATAGGCTTCGATCAGCGCGATCTGCGCTTCCTCGCGGCCGGTCAGGCGCAGGTAGTCCAGCGTCTTGTCGTCGATGCCGAAGAAGCCGCAGGTCGCGCCGTATTCAGGCGCCATGTTGGCCAGCGTGGCGCGGTCGGCCAGCGTCAGGCCGGCAAGGCCCGGACCGTAGTATTCGACGAAACGGCCGACCACGCCATGCTTGCGCAGCATATTGGTGGCGGTGAGCACCAGGTCGGTGGCGGTCACGCCTTCCTGCAGCTGGCCGGTGAACTTGAAGCCGACCACTTCGGGAATGAGCATCGAGACCGGCTGACCCAGCATCGCCGCTTCGGCTTCGATGCCGCCCACGCCCCAGCCCAGCACGCCCAGGCCATTGATCATCGTGGTGTGGCTGTCGGTGCCGACGCAGGTGTCGGGATAGGCCACCGTCGCGCCGTTCTGGTCGGTGCTGGTCCACACCGTCTGCGCGATGTTCTCGAGGTTGACCTGGTGGCAGATGCCGGTGCCCGGGGGCACGGCGTAGAAGTTGTTGAGCGACTTGGAACCCCACTTGAGGAAGTCATAGCGTTCCATGTTGCGGTGGTATTCGATCTCGACGTTCTCCTCGAACGCCTTGGGGTGGCCGAATTCGTCGACCATGACCGAGTGATCGATCACCAGGTTCACCGGCACCAGCGGGTTGATCTTGCTGGTATCACCGCCCAGCGTAGCGATCGCATCGCGCATCGCGGCAAGGTCGACCACGCAGGGCACGCCGGTGAAATCCTGCAGCAGCACGCGCGCCGGGCGGTACTGGATCTCGTTCGACGATTCGCTGGGGTTCTTCTGCCAGTCCACCACCGCCTTCACGTCGTCGGTGGAAACGGTGAAGCCGCCGTCCTCGAAGCGCAGCAGGTTTTCCAGCAGCACCTTCATCGAGAAGGGCAGGCGGGAAATGTCCCCGAACTTCGCCGCTGCCTTGCGGAGCGAATAGTAGGCATAGTCCTTGCCGCCCACGCTCAGCGTGCTGCGGGTTCCGAGCGTATCCTGTCCGACCTGGGTCATGGCTAAGTGTCGTACCTCCTGCCGTTGGCCAAGAGCCATCCATCGGGGCATTCCCGCGACGACGCGATCGTTGCATAATCGGCGCGAAAGTGCGGTTCCGGATGACCCGAAATCGAGTGCGCGATGCGCGCTAACCGCCGCGCCGTCAAGGGTAGCCAAGGTCTAATTCGGCCAAAGCCCAGCATTACATCGGCTAATGCTTCGCAACAGCAATTCAGATCGGAACGAAGCGGGATCAAGCCGCTGGTTCCGGCACTTTCCCGGCGCTCGCCGCATCCGCCTTACCGGCCCGCACGGCGATCAGGCAGCCCGCCACGATCAGGGCGACGCCTGCGAGCGTGCGCAGCGTCAGCGCTTCGCCGAACATCAGCCAGCCGACGATCGCCGCCCAAATGAACGCGGTATATTCCAGCGGCACCAGCACCCGCGTTTCGGCGCGGGCATAAGCCCACGTCATCAGCATCAGCGAGGCGGCGGACAACGCCGCCGAGGTCACGATCCAGCCCAGCGCGGCCGGCGTCGGCGCCGGAGCCACCCACAACAGGCCGGGCAAGAGCACCAGCGCGGTTACCGCGTTCTGGAAGAAGGCCACCTCTTCCGGCCCAGCTAACAGCGCCTGGCGCCGCTGCAGCACGAGATTCCAGGCGTAGAGCACGGCGGAAACAAGGATGGCGCAAAGCCCTTTCACCCCTTCGGCGGAATAATGCCCACCAAGCTTGCCCGCCACGATCACACCCACGCCCATCAGCGCCAGCAGCGATCCGCCCACCGCGCGCCGCCCCACGGGCTCGCCCAGCCAAATGGCGGCGAGATAGAGCGCGATCAGCGGCGCGATGAACGACAGCGCGATGCCTTCGGCCAGCGGTGTGCGCACCACTCCATAGAAGAACAGGATCGCCATCACCCCCGCCACCACCGCGCGCAGGGCATGGAGCCGTATCGTGGACGCCGCCGGCCAGCGTCCGCGCCGGCCAAGCCAGACCGGCAGCATCAGCGCCGTTCCCGCCACGCTGCGCAAGGCCATCGCCGCATAGGCGCCGACAAGAATCGACGCCTCCTTCATGAAGCCGTCCATCACGCTGAACGTGGCAAGCCCCGTCAGCGCGATCAGGATGGGAACGGCATGTGCGTGGCGGGCCATGCGCCAGGCTCCTAGGGATTCCGGCGCCGAATGGAAACGCCATTCGGTCGCCTGCCCGACGGCCAGCGTTTCCGGAACCAAGCGGCAGGTGAATGATTCAGGCTATGGTCAGACGCCGGGCTTGATGGAAGGGCCAAGTGCGGTGCATGAAACATCCAAGGCCACGTCGGCATCCCGGCGGCGGCATCACCCGACGAAAGACAGGGGCTTGTACAGAATGCGTGCAAAGGGTCGGCCGATGGCTCGAACGATGATTTCCGGAACGCTGGCGGTCGCGCTGCTGGCGCAAGCCGGCGTGGCCTCCGCCGCGCAGAACGGCCCTGTCGACCTGACCGCGCAGGCTCCCGCGCCCCGGCCCAGCGCGACATCCACACCGAATCCCGCGCCCGCGCCCGCCGCTTCGCCATCCGCGCCGGCAACCGCGCCGGCGGCTCCCGTCGTTCAGCCCACGCCGGCGCCGCTGCCGCCGCCGCTGGCGGAATGGTCCGTTGCCGACGCGCAGGCGCTGCTCGCCGCGATCCGCGGCATCGGGGCCGAAGGGCTATTTTCCCGCGATTACGAGCCAACCGCGCTTGCCGCCGCCATCGCCAAGGGGCCGGGGCCCGATCTCAACGCGCTCGCCAGCCGCCTGTTCGTCTGGCTGGCCGAAGACCTGCGCGATGGCCGCACCCCGATGACCGCGCGCATCCAGTGGTTCGCGGTCGACCCCGACCAGGACGTGCGCCCGTCGTCGGCGCTGCTGGCCGAAGCGATGGAAAAGCACGACGTGCCGGGGGTGCTCGCTTCGCTCAACCCCACACACCCGGATTACGCCGAACTCAAGTCCATGCTGGCCAAGGCCAAGGACCCCACGCAGATCGCGATGATCCGCGCCAACATGGACCGTTGGCGCTGGCTGGCGCACGATCTGGGCCTGCAATACCTGATCATCAACGTGCCCGAACAGGAACTGCGGCTGACGGTGAACAACAAGGTCATCCGCAGCTATCGCGCCATCGTCGGCAAGCCGGGCAAGACCGCCACGCCGCAGCTGGCCGAACAGGTCCGCAACGTGGTGTTCAACCCGACGTGGACGGTGCCGCAGTCGATCGTGAAAGGTGAAGGGCTGGGCGCCAGGCTGATCGGCAACCCGGCCTCCGCCCGCCGTCAGGGCTATGCCGTCAGCAAATCCGCCGATGGCACGATCACCGTGGTGCAGCAGCCCGGGGCGAACAATTCGCTGGGCCTGATGAAGCTCGACATGCCCAACGAACATGCGATCTATATCCACGATACGCCCAACCGCGCGCTGTTCAACCTGCCCAGCCGCGCGTTGTCGCACGGCTGCATCCGCGCCGAACGCGCCAGCGAACTGGCGATGACGATGGCCATTCTCGGCGCGGACATCACGCCGGACCAGGGTGTCGAATACACGCTCTCCGGCAAGTACACCAAGGTGCCGATGACCAAGACCTTCCCGGTCTACATCACCTATTTCACCGTCGCGCGCGACGTGAACGGGCTGATGCGCAGCTTTTCCGACCTCTATGGCCGCGATGCCCCAGTCATCGCCAGCTTCGCCCAGCCGCGCCAGCTCCACACCAGCCAGCGCAAGAGCAACGAGGCCGTGATCAAGCTCGATAATCCGCTGTAAGGCATCGGCACCGCAAGGCGCGATCCCGCGGGGTTCTATCCGATCCCCAGCCGGTCCGCATAGAGCAGGCGGCCGCCGGAGAGGTGCCACAGCGCCTCGTTGAAGTCCGCTTCGCCCATCGCGAAGCAACCGTCGCTGCGGCCGAGCTTGCCCCATTTCGCCAGCATGTCGGTATTGGCGTACCACGCCGGGTGCATCACGATCGCCCGGTCGAGCGCGTTGGTGTTGTCCGGGTCCACCCCGCCCAGCCGGATCGAGGTGCCGTACTTGCCCTTGTACCATTCGTAGGTGATGAACGCCCCGCGCGAGGTGGCGAGGCTGTTCGGCTCGTTGGAAAAGCGCTTGAGGAAGCCGTCGTGCTCCGGGTCCGATCCCTTGCCGTGGGCGACCAGGAACGAGCGCACCTCGCCCTTTTCGAGATCGGCGAAATGCAGGCGCGGCAGCGAGGACGGCAGCGCGAAATCGGCCACGCCCACCACGTCGGTCCGCCACAGCTGCGCGCGCACGCGCTCCATCTGCTCCTTCGCCACGTCCAGGATGCGGCGGTGCTGCTCGGTTGGCGAATAGGGCTGCGCGAAAACCTTCGCCGGCGCGACCGCGGACACGGCCGCCAGACCCACGCCTTTCAGCACCGCGCGCCGGTCGATTCCGGCTTCGTTCCCACGAGTCTTCATACCACTACCCTGCCACATCGCGCCCTGCCCTAAGCTTAACGGCGCGAATCGTGTCCCCGTGTCAGGAATCTGACGCCTTTGCCCCGAGTCGCGCAAGCGCTTCTCCATCCACGCGCATGACGGTCCATTCGTCCATCGGCCGCGCGCCCAGCGCCTTGTAGAACCCGATGGCCGGTTCGTTCCAGTCGAGAACCCACCATTCCAGACGGGCGCAGTCGCGCTCGATCGCCAACGCGGCGAGGTGCGCCAGCAACGCCTTGCCCAGCCCCGCCCCGCGCGCGGCGGGCCGCACGAACAGGTCTTCCAGATAGACGCCCGGCCGGCCCTCGAAGGTTGAGAAGTTATGGAAAAACAGCGCGAAACCCTGTGCCGCGCCATCCACTTCGCCGATCACCACTTCGGCATAGGGGCGCGGACCGAACAGCTTGGCGCCCAGCACCGCCTCGTCGAAGCGCACCTCGTGCGCCAGTTTCTCGTATTCCGCCAGTTCGCGGATGAAGGCGCCGATCAGCGGCAGGTCTTCGGGCGTCGCAGGCCGGATGGAAATGCTCATGCCCGCGCGGTTAGCGGAGCGCACGCCGTGAGCGCAAGTCAGCCAAGAGAAGTCAACTTGCCGAAATCACCAGCCGGTCGCCTTCCAGCGTCACCTTGCCCAGCCGCTTCAGCGCCGACTGCCCCAGCAGGTTGACCGAAAGATCGCGCACCACCACCGCCTCGACCCCGCCGATCTCGCGCCCGTCCACGGCGAGCCGGTCGATCCGCCGCGCACGGCGCTTTGGAGCGGATTGCCGCGATCCGGGCCATCCGCATCGCGCGCGGCATCCAGATCGGCGACCGTCACCGAAGCCGCATCCGTCGCACCGCTTTCCGGCCCGGCCAGATTGAACACGCCGCCGCCCTGCGCCAGCATCAGCAGCAGCGCGGTCATCCCGACAACAAGAGCCAGCAGGCGATTCATCGCCCGCCGGTCTAACCGCAAGAGGTTGACGATTGGGAAACCGGCCCCCGGGAAACAGGCCACCCCGGACGGCGGATATTACTCCGCCGCTTCGCTGACCTTGTCGTTCGCGGCCTCGATTTCCGCCGCCTTGGCTTCCACCAGCGCCACGATGTGATCGAGCATATCCTCGCTCTGCACATGGTGGTCGGTCACGCCCGAAAGATAGACCATGTGCTTGCCGTTACCGCCACCGGTCAGGCCGATATCGGTCTCGCGCGCCTCGCCGGGGCCGTTGACCACGCAGCCCAGCACCGAGAGCGAAAGCGGCGTCTTGATGTGTGAAAGCCGCGCTTCCAGTGCTTCCACGGTGCGGATCACGTCAAAGCCCTGCCGCGCGCACGAAGGACACGAGACGACGCGGACGCCGCGCGTGCGCAGGCCAAGCGATTTCAGGATTTCGAAGCCGACGCGCACTTCCTCTTCCGGTTCGGCCGAAAGCGAGACACGCAGGGTGTCGCCGATCCCGGCCCACAGCAGATTGCCGATGCCGATCGAGGACTTGACCGTGCCGCCGATCAGCCCGCCCGCCTCGGTGATGCCCAGGTGCAGCGGGCAATCGACCGCTTCGGCCAGCCCCATGTAGGCGGCCACGGCCAGAAACACGTCGCTGGCCTTCACCGCCACCTTGTATTCGTGGAAATCGTGGTCCTGCAGCAACTTGATATGGTCCAGCGCGGATTCGACCAGCGCTTCGGGGCAGGGTTCGCCGTACTTTTCGAGCAGGTCCTTCTCCAGGCTGCCCGCATTCACGCCGATGCGGATGGCGCAGCCGTTGGCCTTCGCCGCGCGCACCACTTCGGCCACGCGTTCGGACGAACCGATGTTGCCGGGGTTTATGCGCAGGCACGCCGCGCCCGCGTCGGCCGCTTCCAGCGCGCGCTTGTAGTGGAAATGGATGTCCGCGATGATCGGGATGCGCGCCGCCTTCACGATCTTGCCGAGCGCGGCGGTGCTTTCCACATCGGGGCACGACACGCGGATCAGGTCCGCGCCGGCATCCTCGCAACGGCGAATCTGGTTGATCGTCGCCACCGGGTCGGAGGTCAGCGTGTTGGTCATGGTCTGGACCGTGATCGGCGCATCGCCACCGACGGGGACCGTGCCGACCATGATCTGGCGGCTCTTGCGACGCGCGATATCGCGCCATGGACGTACGGAAGACATGCGCGCCCTATACCGCCGCCCGCGCGTGCGCAAAAGCCCGCATGTGGCCCAGTCACGAAATGGGTGATGAAAGTGAGGTGTGAACCCTACAGCTTCAGCGCGAACAGCCAGTCCTCGTCGCGCTGTTCGCCCACCATGAAGTCCACCTCGCCCACCTTGACGAAGCCGTAGCGCCCGTAGAACCGCTGCGCGCCGGGGTTTTCGCTCCACACCGAAAGCTGCACCTCGTCCGCGCGGCGCCTGCGCGCCTCGTCCAGCGCCCAGTCCATCAGCCGCGCGCCAAGGCCTTGCCCCAGCACGTCAGGATCGCCGTAAAGCTGCTTCAATTCCAGCGGACGGGCCGCATCGGTCACGCGCGGCAGGCTACTTTCCAGCAGCAGCTTGCAGAACGCGAGCAGCCGCCCAGCCCCGTCCTCCACCACCGCTGTCACCATGCCCGGATCGGTCAGTTCGGCATGAAGCTTCTGCTCGGTGTGGCTGCCATCGAGGAATGCGGCGAGGTCTTCGGGGCGATAGAGATGCCCGAACTTGGCCACGAAGGCGCGACAGCCGAGATCGGCCAGCACGGCGGCATCGGCAGGCGTGGCAAGGCGGACGGTCAGGGAATGTGTGGCCATGCCCCGGCCATAGAGGCAGGAGCCACGCCTTTCCAGCCTTGCCGGTTCGCGATCAGTTGCCCGCGGCGGCGACCTTGGGCGGCTTGGTGTAAGGCACGAACTTGTCCAGGCCCACGAAGCCGCGCTGGAAGTGACTGGTGCGGTCGACGAGATGCACCGTGTCGATGCTGCACAGCTGCGAACTGGTCAGCCGGGTGACGAGCACGTCGTCGTTGTCGAGCGATTCGGCGCCCACGCGCGGCTTCTGGACATAGAGCGTGCCGCCCGCGTCATAGACGATCGCGATCTTGTCGTAGATCTGGGTCGAACGGACAGTCGGCATGTAGATGCAGTCCACCGGCGCGCCCGCCACGCGTCCTTCCAGAGCCTTGGCAAGCTGCTGTTCGGGCGTCAGTTTCGGCTTGGCGGCATCGGCCGCCGCAGCGGTAAGCACCATCGCTGCTGCGGCCAGAGCGAAACCCGTCCTGCGCGCAATTCTGTTCATGGCTTGCACGTCCTTTTCCCGGAAAAATCGATCTTTGATCGATGGCACAATTCCCCTGAACAGGCGCTGACCGGCGCAGCGTTCAGGCGGGCAAGACCAATGCCATCCATTCGTCGCGCGTCGCGGGCTGGGTTTCCAGTTGCGGCACGTCGTCCGGCAGCGCGATCCACGGCTGCTTGCGCGATGTCCACACGTGGAACGCGGGCACAAGGTCCGGGCTGTCATCGCGGGTGCCGGTGCGGATCGTGGCGATCTCGGGCCGTTCGTGGTTTATCGTATAGACCCGGGTCATGCAGGAAGGGCACGCGACGTGCGTCACCGTCGCGCCGTGACTGCCCGTGCAGGTGCCCTCGATCGGCGCGCCTTCGGTCACCAGGTCAGCCACCAGCACCTGCTGGTTCAGCGCAAAGGCGCTGCCCTGCCGCGTCTGGCAGCCCTTGCAATGGCAGGCATAGGGGCGGAAGCCTCGGTCAACCACCCGCCAGCGCACCGCGCCGCAGGCGCAGCCGCCGGTTATCGCGTCGCCAATCGCCATCGCCGCTCCCCGCGTCAGCCCGTGCCGCCCACGGTCAGGCCTTCGACCAGCAGCGTCGGCTGACCGACGCCGGCCGGCACGCTCTGCCCGCCCTTGCCGCACACGCCCACGCCCTCGTCGAGCGCCAGATCGTTGCCGATGCCGACAACCTTGGTCAGGCAGGTGGGGCCATCGCCGATCAGCGTGGCGCCCTTGATCGGCGCGCCCAGCCTGCCGTTCTCGATGCGATAGGCCTCGGTGCAGGAAAACACGAACTTGCCGCTGGTGATATCGACCTGCCCGCCACCAAAGCTCTTGGCGAAAATCCCGTTCTTCACGCGTGACAGCAGTTCGGCGGGATCGTCGTTGCCGCTGCGCATGAAGGTGTTGGTCATGCGCGGCATCGGCGCGTGGGCATAGGATTCGCGGCGGCCGTTGCCGGTGGGGGCCACGCCCATCAGCCGGGCGTTGAGCCGGTCCTGGATATAGCCCTTGAGGATGCCGTCCTCGATCAGCACGTTTTCCTGCGTGGGCGTGCCTTCGTCATCGATGCTGAGCGAGCCGCGCCGGCCGGCGCCGCCCACGCCCAGCAGCGTGCCATCGTCGATCACCGTCACGCCGGGCGCGGCCACGCGCTGGCCGATCCGGCCGGAAAAGGCGCTGGTGCCCTTGCGGTTGAAATCGCCTTCGAGGCCGTGGCCCACCGCTTCGTGCAGCAGCACGCCGGGCCAGCCGGGGCCGAGCAGCACGGTCATTTCACCCGCCGGCGCGGCGACCGATTCGAGGTTGGTCAGCGCCTGCGCCAGCGCGCTGTCGATCGCGCGGTTCCACGTCTCGGGCGCGAACAGGTCGTCGTAGAGCCGCCGGCCGCCGATGCCGAAGCTGCCGGTTTCGCGCCGCCCGTCCTGCTCGGCCACGATCGAGACGTTGAGCCGCACCAGCGGCCGTACGTCATGCGCGACGAAACCATCCGCGCGGACGATCTCCACCACCGACCAGCTTCCGGCGAGCGAAGCCGAAACCTGCGCCACGCGCGGATCGCGGGCGCGGGCCGCGGCATCGATCTGTTCGAGCAGCCGCACCTTGGCCTCGAACGGCACGGCATCGAGCGGCGAAGCGTCGGTGTAGAGGTGGCGGTTGCTGCTGCGCGGCGGCGCGGCGGCGCTGCCCTTCGCCGGATCGAGCAGCTTCAGCGTCTCGCCCGCGCGCGCAATGGCGGCGGCGGAAATTTCGTTGGCGTGGGCAAAACCCGTCATCTCGCCCGAAACGCCGCGCAGGCCGAAGCCCGCATCGCGCGAATAATCGGCCGTTTTCAGCCGCCCGTCATCGAAGCCGAAGCTCTCGCTGGCGATGAACTGGAGATAGAGTTCCCCATCGTCACACGCGGCCAGCGCATCGCGCGTCAGGCGCAGGGCATCATCGGGCGTCAGCGCGCCGGAACGGTAAAGGAGCGAGCGGGTGTCGGAAAAATCGGTCATCGACTCCCGATATAGGAGGCGAAACGCGCCCGCGCTACTCGGGAAAGATCAGGCCGCCTGCGCGGCGTCAGAGCTAGCAGTATCCGCCGGGCCGCCCTTCAGCACGAAGCGCTTGTCGCAATAACCGCAATCGACATAGCCGCGCTCGTCGATTTCCAGCCACACGCGCGGATGGCCGAGCGCCGAGGGCTTGAACGCGGCGCCGCCGCGAATGTCGCCCGCACCGTCGCAGCTGACGCGGTGGGACGTAGTGAAAACGGTTTCGGGGGCCTTGCTCATGGCCGCGCTATAGCGGGGAAGCGGCGGCGATTCCAGAGCGTGCGTGGACAAGGGCGGGTCATCCTTTGGTCCGGGGTCGCGGTGCATTGGCCCTTTACCCGGCGCGGTTCGTGCCTAAATAGCATAGCCTATGGATTCCACACCCACGGTTCCGCCCGCGATCCGCATCCGCGACCTCGTCAAGCAATACGCCGCCTCAGGCAAGGC
Organism: Novosphingobium sp. LASN5T; assembly: GCF_003856955.1. NCBI lineage: Bacteria > Pseudomonadati > Pseudomonadota > Alphaproteobacteria > Sphingomonadales > Sphingomonadaceae > Novosphingobium > Novosphingobium sp. LASN5T. The sequence continues at coordinate 157,299 of NZ_RQSI01000004.1, read as the reverse complement.
TCCGGGCAAGCTGGCCCTGCAGGGCGTGAGCTTCGACGTGCCGCAGGGCCAGATCTTCGGCCTGCTCGGCCCCAACGGCGCGGGCAAGTCCACGCTGATCAACACGCTTGCCGGGCTGGTGATGAAGACCTCGGGCAGCGTCGAGATCTGGGGCCACGACATCGATCGCGACCGGCGCAACGCCAAGGCATCGATCGGCATCGTGCCGCAGGAAATCGTGTTCGACCCGTTTTTCACCCCGATCGAGGTGCTGGAGAATCAGGCCGGGCTCTATGGCGTGCCCAAGGCGCTGCGCCGGTCGATGGACCTGCTGCGCGCGGTGCATCTGGAAGACAAGGCCAAGGCCTATGCCCGCACGCTTTCGGGGGGGATGAAGCGCCGCCTGCTTATCGCCAAGGCCTTGGTCCACAATCCGCCGATCATCGTGCTCGACGAGCCGACCGCCGGCGTGGACGTGGAACTGCGCCGCCAGCTCTGGGAACTGGTCTCGCACCTCAACAAGGAAGAAGGCGTTACCGTCGTCCTGACCACGCACTATCTCGAAGAGGCCGAGGAACTGTGCGAGCGCATCGCCATCATCAACCACGGCCAGCTCATCGCCAACAAGCCCACGCGCGAACTGGTCGACATGGCACGCGAGAAGATCGTGGTGCTGACGCTCGACCGGGACGTTCCCGCCGCACCGCAGCATCCGGCCTTCCGCAAGAGCGTGATTTCGGGTGAACGACAAGTCGAGGTCACGTACGACAAGGACCAGATGAATGCCGGCGAAGTGCTCGCCCTGGTGCAGGGACAGGGCTACGCAATCGTCGACGTCTCCACGCGCGAAGCCGATCTCGAGGACGTGTTCGTCTCGCTCACCAGCGAACCCGCGCAGGCTGCCTGAACGCCCGCAAGCGAAGCCATCCCGGATTTTGCACTTGCGAAATTGAACAAACGCGGCCCTCCCTGCCCCGCCGCGCCCGCCAGTTCGCGCTTTTCAAACGGCTTCGCGCGCGGCAAAGCGCGCGCGTGACAGAATCCTTGCAGACCCGCGGGCGGCGTGCAGCGGCCACGGATCGCGCAGAACAGGGCATGGCGCGGGCCATGACGGAAGGCAGCAGGCAGTGAGCCACGACGTCCTGATCATCGGTTCCGGCGCGGCCGGGCTAACCGCCGCGCTGGTGCTGGCGGAAAAGTGCCGCGTCCTCGTGCTGGCCAAGGGCGCGCTCGATGGTGGGTCGACCGCCTGGGCGCAGGGCGGCATCGCCGCCGTGCTCGACGAAGGCGATACCTTCGAGGACCACATCCGCGACACGATGATCGCCGGGTCCGGGCTGAACCGGCACGAGACGGTCGAATTCGTGATCGAGCACGCGCCCGAGGCCATCCGCCGGCTGGTCGATCTGGGCGTGCCCTTCAATGCCGAGGCCGGTGCGCTGCACCTGACGCGCGAGGGCGGGCATTCGCACCGGCGTATCGTCCACGTCGACGATGCCACGGGCGCGGCGGTGCAGAAGGCGCTGCTGCAGGCGGCGCGCGAACACCCCAACATCACTCTGCTGCCGGGACGGGCCTGTATCGATCTGATCACGGGGCGGCACGAGCAAGCGCGCTATTCCGGATCAGGCCGGGTCTGGGGAGTCTATGCGCTCGACGAGGCCAGCGGCACGGTGGAAGCGCACACCGCGCGCGCCACGATCCTCGCCACCGGCGGCGCCGGCCGCGTCTATCAGTTCTCCACCGCCCCGCGCGGCGCGACCGGCGACGGCATCGCCATGGCCTGGCGCGCCGGCGCGCGCGTCTCCAACATGGAGATGATGCAGTTTCACCCCACCTGCCTCTATCATCTGGAGGTCAAGAACTTCCTGATTACCGAGGCGGTGCGTGGCGAGGGCGGGCGGCTGATCAATCCGCGCACCGGCAAGCGTTTCATGGAATTTTACGACGCCGAACGGCTCGAACTCGCCCCGCGCGATATCGTGGCGCGCGCGATCGATTCCGAGATCAAGCGCTTCGGCCTCGATTTCGTGCATCTCGACATCAGCCACATGCCGGCCGGCTTCGTGCGCAGCCACTTTCCCAACATCTACGAGAAGCTGCTCGGCCTCGGCATCGACATGACCAAGCAGCCGATCCCGGTTGTGCCCGCGCAGCACTATACCTGCGGCGGCATCCTGATCGACCTGGCCGGCCGTACCGACCTGCCCGGTCTCTACGCGGCGGGCGAATGCACCGAAAGCGGGCTGCACGGTGCCAACCGCCTCGCCTCCAATTCGCTGCTCGAATGCTTCGTGTTCGGCGATGCCGCCGCGCGCGACATCCTCGCGCGGTGGGACAGCTTCGACGCCCCACCCGCGGTGCGCCCGTGGGACGAAAGCCGCGTGACCGATTCCGACGAGGAAGTCGTGATCAAGCAGAACTGGACCGAGATCCGCCGCTTCATGTGGAACTATGTGGGCATCGTGCGCACCGACAAGCGGCTGGAACGCGCCGCGCACCGGATCAAGATGCTGGAGGGCGAGGTCAACGACTACTACGGCCACTTCCGCGTCTCGACCGACCTGATCGAACTGCGCAACCTGCTGCAGAGCGCCGACCTGATCGTCCAGTCGGCCCGCGCCCGGCACGAAAGCCGGGGCCTGCACTACAACCTGGATTATCCGCAGACCGACGATGCCGCGCGCGATACCGTCCTGACACCGCGCTGAGTCCCGGCCCCGGCCCCGGGCATCAGGCCATCAGGCCATCACGTTGAACAGCGTGCCCGGCTGGAGCGACGCGAGGTAGTCCTGCGCCTTCTGCTCGTCGCTCTTGCCCGTCTTGGTGCCCGACGTGGCATTTGTCGAACCGGTATCGGGTTCCGTGGTCACGCTGGTCTGCGTTTCGGTGCTGCCGTCGCTATAGGTGATGACCGTGGTCATGATCCCGCCGGCGACCGTTTCCACGCGCGAGACTTCGGTCTTGGTGTCGCCCCCACCGCCCCCACCATGACCACCGGCCGGCCGCGCCGAACCGGCCGCCGCTGCCGCGACCGAGGCTGCTCCACTGGCGTCGGTGGAAGCGCTTGCGCCGGAGGCGGTTCCCTCGATCTGATCGAGCGCCTTGCCGACCGCCTCGGCATCCTTCGCGGTCAACTTGCCCGAAGCGACATCGTCGGCGATCTTCGCATCGATCGCGGCGCGGAACGCGGTGCTGTCGACCGTGCCCGAAACGCTGGCCGACATGCTCGACGCCAGCGATTGCCGGGTGTCGGCGAGATCACCTTCGACGATCTTGATCTTGTCGGCGGACAGACCGCTCGTCTGCAACAGGCTGGCCAGCGTGCTGCCGGACGAGGCGGCCGACGTGACGGCCGATGTAATGGAACCGATCGACATGGCTATTCTCCTTGCTCTCGCAAGGACGGACCGAAATGGCGGAATTCTAATATTTTTCGCTACATTTCACCGCGTTTCACACCCTGTCCGGATGCTGCGCGATGTAGCGCCAGATCGCCCCGATTGACGGACTCCTAGTCCAGATTCGGCCGCAGCCAGCGCTCCGCCGCGGCCAGGTCCATCCCGCGCCGGCCGGCGTAGTCCTCAAGCTGGTCGCGCCCGATGGTAGCAACGCCGAAGTACTGGCTTTCCGGGTGGGCGAAATAGAAGCCCGAAACCGCCGCCGTGGGCAGCATCGCCTGGCTCTCCGTCAGCACGATCCCGGCGTTCTCTTGCGCGCCCAGCAGATCGAACAGGATCGGCTTCAGGCTGTGATCCGGGCAGGCCGGATAGCCGGGCGCGGGACGGATGCCGCGGTACTGCTCGCGGATCAGCGCCTCGTTGGTCAGCTGTTCGCCCGGCGCATAGGCCCACAGCGTCGTGCGCACGTACTGGTGCAGGCGTTCGGCGAAGGCTTCGGCGAAGCGATCGGCCAGCGCTTTCAGCAGGATGTCCGAATAGTCGTCGTGCGCGGCCTTGAACCGCTCCAGATGCGGTTCGATGCCGTGGATGCCGACGGCGAAGCCGCCGATCCAGTCCCCCGCCGGATCGATGAAATCGGCCAGGCAGAAATTGGCCCTCCCCGTTCCATTTGGCCCGCGGCTCTTGATGAATTGCTGGCGCAGGAACGGCAGGCGCACCGACCGTTCGTCGTCATCGGGATGCAGCACCACGTCGTCGCCGTGGCGGGCGCAGGGCCAGAACCCGGCGACAGCCTTGGCCGTCAGCCACTTTTCGGCGACGATGGTTTCGAGCATCGCGCGGGCATCGGCGTAGAGGTTGCGCGCGCTTTCGCCCACCACCGCGTCGTCGAGGATCGCGGGATAGGTGCCAGCCAGTTCCCAGGCGCGGAAGAACGGCGTCCAGTCGAAACAGTCGACCAGATCGGCGAGATCCCATTCCGGGAAGACGTGCAGGCCGGGCTGTTCGGGCGGCGGCGCCTTTTCCGAGAAATCGGGCGCGAAGGCGTTGTCGCGCGCATCGGCCAGCGGCAGCAGCTTCGATGCGCCCTTGCCCGCGCGGGCATCGCGCACGTGCTGGTAATCGGCGGCGGTCGCCTTCACGAAGCCATCGTGCTGCGTATCCGACAGCAACTGGCTGGCGACCCCGACCGCGCGGCTGGCGTCGAGCACGTGGACCACGGGGCCGTCATAGGCCGGGTCGATGCGCAGCGCGGTGTGGACCTTGCTGGTGGTGGCCCCGCCGATCAGCAGCGGGATGGTCATGCCGGCGCGCTGCATTTCCTCGGCCACGGTCACCATCTCGTCGAGCGAGGGGGTGATGAGGCCCGAGAGGCCGATGATGTCGGCCTCGTTCTCGTTGGCGGCCTGCAGGATCGTCGCCCACGGCACCATCACGCCCAGGTCGATCACCTCGTAGCCGTTGCACTGCAGCACGACGCCGACGATGTTTTTGCCGATATCGTGTACATCGCCCTTCACCGTGGCCATCACGATGCGGCCCTTGGCCTTGGAGCCGGCGTCCTTCTCCGCCTCGATGAACGGGATCAGGTGCGCCACCGCCTTCTTCATCACGCGCGCGGACTTGACCACCTGCGGCAGGAACATCTTGCCCGATCCGAACAGGTCGCCAACGGTGTTCATGCCTTCCATCAGCGGGCCTTCGATCACTTCGATCGGGCGGCCGTTGCGGGCGGCGATCTGCTGGCGCGCTTCCTCGGTATCGTCGACGATATGGGCGTCTATACCCTTGACCAGCGCGTGTTCCAGCCGGCGCACGACATCCCAGCCGCGCCATTCCTCGGCCGCCTTCTCGGCCGCCTTGTCCTGGCCCTTGTAGCTTTCCGCCAGGTCTATCAGCCGTTCGGTGGCGTCTGCCCGGCGCATCAGCAATACGTCCTCGCAGGCTTCGCGCAGCACGGGATCGATCTGGTCGTAGATGTCGAGCTGGCCGGCGTTGACGATCGCCATGTCCATGCCCGCCGGGATGGCGTGGTAGAGGAACACCGAATGCATGGCGCGCCGCACCGTCTCGTTGCCGCGGAACGAGAACGAGAGGTTGGACAGGCCGCCGGAAATGTGGACGTGCGGGCAGGCCGCCTTGATCTCGCGCGTGGCCTCGATGAAATCGAGCGCGTAGCGGTCGTGCTCCTCGATGCCGGTGGCAACGGCGAAGACGTTGGGATCGAACACGATGTCTTCGGGCGGGAAGCCGATGCCCGTCAGCAGCGTGTAGGCGCGGCTGCAGATTTCGACCTTGCGCTCCTTGGTGTCGGCCTGACCCTTTTCATCGAAGGCCATCACGACCACGGCCGCGCCATAGTCCATGCATTTGCGCGCGTGATCGAGGAAGGCTTCCTCGCCTTCCTTCATCGAAATCGAATTGACGATCGGCTTGCCGGAGACACACTTGAGGCCCGCCTCGATCACCTCCCACTTCGAGCTGTCGATCATCACCGGCACGCGCGCGATGTCGGGTTCGGCAGCGATCAGCTTCAGGAACGTGGTCATCGCCTCGACCGCGTCGAGCAGGCCCTCGTCCATGTTGACGTCGATCACCTGCGCGCCGTTCTCGACCTGCTGGCGCGCGACCTCGACCGCCTTCGCGTAGTCCCCCGCGAGGATCAGCTTCTTGAACGCGGCGGAACCGGTAACGTTGGTGCGTTCGCCGACGTTGACGAAACGGGAAGAGGCTTGGGTGGTCATCTGATGCTCCCCCCTCCCGCTTGCGGGAGGGGCCGGGGGTGGGTTCTTTTCTCTTGGAGCGGGCGCCGTTGCGCTGCCCACCCCTGCCCCCTCCCGCTGGCGGGAGGGGAACTGGTTCACGCCGCCATCACGAACGGTTCCAGCCCGGCCAGGCGCGTGACCTGATCGGGATGGGGCAAGGCGCGCGGGGCAAGCCCGGCAACCGTCTGGGCCATCGCCGCGATGTGATCGGGCGTGGACCCGCAGCAGCCGCCGAGGATGTTGACCTGGCCATGGTCGGCCCATTCCCGGACGAGGCCGGCGGTGGTCAGCGGCATCTCGTCGTATTCGCCCAGTTCGTTGGGCAGGCCGGCGTTGGGATAGACCATGATCAGCGTGTCGGCGATTTCCGACAGCGCCTTCACGTGCGGGCGCAGCTGGGTGGCGCCGAACGAGCAGTTGAGGCCGATCGTGACCGGCCGCGCGTGGCGCACCGCGTACCAGAACGCCTCGACCGTGTGGCCCGAAAGGTTGCGGCCCGAAAGGTCGGTCAGCGTCATCGACAGCATGATCGGGATTTCGCGCCCCAGCGCCGCCTCGACCTTGCGCACCGCCATCACCCCGGCCTTAGCGTTCAGCGTATCGAACACCGTCTCGATCAGGATGAAGTCCGCCCCCCCTTCGACCAGCGCGGCGATCTGTTCGGCATAGACATCGACCAGGAAATCCCAGTCGATCTCGCGGAAGCCGGGGTCGTTGACGTCGGGCGAGAGCGACAGGGTCTTGTTGGTCGGCCCGATCGCGCCGGCGACGAAGCGCGGGCGGCCATCTTTGGCGGCGAACTCGTCGGCGATCCGCCGGGCGAGCTTCGCGGATTCGAGGTTGATCTCGCGCACCATATGCTCGGCGGCATAGTCCGCCTGGCTGATGCGATTGGCCGAGAACGTGTTGGTTTCGGCGATGTCCGCCCCGGCCGTAAAATAGGCGCGGTGGATCGATTCGGGCACTTCGGGCTTGGTCAGCGCGAGGATGTCGTTGTTGCCCTTCTGGTCCTTCGCCAGCCCCAGCGTGCCGGCATAGTCCTCCTCGGACAGCTTCCAGCGCTGGATCTCGGTGCCGAAGGCGCCATCGGTGATGAGAATGCGCTGGCGCGCCTGATCGAGCAGCGCGGCGCGGGCGGAGGATGGGGTGAGAGTCATGCGGCCTTTTCCAGTGCGGGACGGCCGGGACGCAGACCAAGCAGGTGGCAGATCGCGTAGCTCAGTTCGGCCCGGTTGAGCGTGTAGAAGTGGAAATCGCGCACGCCGCCGGCATAGAGGCGGCGGCAGAACTCGGCGGCGATCGTCGCGGCGACGAGCTGGCGCGAGGCGGGATGCGTGTCCAGCCCTTCGAACAGGCCATCCATCCACGCCGGGATCGCCGCGCCGCAGGCCGCCGCAAACTTGCGCGTCTGCGCCACGTTGGACACGGGCAGGATACCCGGCAGCACCGGCGCATCGATCCCCGCCGCCGCCAGCTTGTCGCGGAAGCGGAAGAACGTTTCGGGTTCGAAGAAGAACTGGCTGATCGCACGCGTGGCGCCGGCATCGAGCTTGCGCTTGAGGTTGTCGATATCCGCCTGGACGCTGGGCGAATCCGGGTGGCTTTCCGGATAGGCCGCGACCGAAATCTCGAACGGCGCGATCGCCTTCAGCCCGGCGACGAGTTCCGCCGCGTTGGCATAGCCTTCGGGGTGCGGGGTGAACGGCACGCCCGGTGCGCCCATGTCGCCACGCAGCGCTACGATATGCCGCACGCCGGCTTCCCAGTACCCTTCCGCCACCTCGCGGATTTCCGCCTTGCTGGCGTCCACGCAAGTCAGGTGCGCGGCGGCCGGCAGGCGCGCTTCGGAAATGATCCGCGCGACGGTGCCGTGGGTGCGATCGCGCGTGGAGCCGCCCGCGCCGTAAGTCACCGAAACGAACTGCGGCTCCAGCGGCGCCAGCGTGGTTACCACATCCCAAAGCTGCGTCATCAGCGCGTCGGTCTTGGGCGGGAAGAATTCGAAGCTCACGCGAATGTCGCCGGGAAGCCCGGCGAACAAAGGCGTATCGAGAGCGGTGCGCGCTTCGCGCAGCTGATCGTAGGACGTGGTCATGACGTGGCCTTCCGCCCGGTGTGGGCATGTTCGGGCTGGATAGGGGTGACGTTGCCGGCCGGAGCAGCTTGGACGTGCGCGCTGCGGACGCCGGTCCAGACCTTTACGATCAGTTCGTGCCCCGGCAGCGCACGTTCGCCATCGGGTTTGAACCCAGCATCGAGCAGGAGCTTTTCCACCTGGGCGTCTGAAAAGCCAAGACGCGCATGAGCGTGCGCGGTGCGCAGTTCCTCGCGGTCGTGCGCGGCGAAATCGACGATGGCGACACGGCCGCCCGGCGCGGTGACCCGCGCGGCTTCGGCCAGCACCGCTTCGGGCGCGATCGCATAGTGCAGCACCTGGTGGAACAGCACCGTATCGAAGCTGCCCGGCGCGAACGGCAGTTGCGCGAAATCGCCCTGCACCAGTTCGACCCGGCCGGCGGGCAGATGCTGAAGCCGGGTGCGGGCGACGCGCAGCATTTCCGGGCTCTTGTCGAGCGCCACCACACGGTCGGCCCGCGCCGCGAACAGTTCGGCCATGCGCCCGGTGCCGGTGCCCACGTCCAGCACGCGGCCCAGTGCCGGGGATTCCGCACCCTGCCCAAGCATCTCTACCAGCGCGGCTTCCACCGGGCCGTCGGCGATGTGCAGGCTGCGCAGGTGGTCCCATTGCTCGGCATGGCGCGCGAAGTAATCGGCGGCATGCGTCTCGCGCAGGGCGCGCACCGCATCGAGATGCTGGCGATCCTCCGAACAGCGCAGGCCGAACCCGGCATCCGTCTCTTCCGCCACGGCCAGCAGGCGGGCCACCACCGCCCCGATCGCGGCGCTCTCGCCCCCGGTATCGGCATCACTGCCGATCGCGGCGCGCAGGAACACCCATCCGCCTTCGCGGCGGCGTTCGGCCAGCCCGGCATCGCACAGGATCTTCACATGGCGCGAAACGCGCGGCTGGCTTTGCCCCAGCACTTGCGCCAGTTCCCCCACGGCCAGCTCCATGCTGGCCAGCAGCCGCATGATCCGCAATCGCGTGGGATCGGCCAGGGCACGAAGAGTGTCGAGCAGGGTCATGAAGGCACCATATAAAGAAGTCTTTATATCAATCAAGCCACATAAAGACTTCTTTATATCAGTCGTTAGGGTTGCTACCTAAACCCCCTACCAGCGACGTGTCGGCGGCGCAGGTCCCTTTTGTGGTTTGCCTTGGCCCCGCCACGCCGATAGAACGCGCCCGAACGGAAATACAGTAGAGGGACCCCATGAAGAAGATCGCCTTCACCGCAATCGCCTGCGCCGCCGCCCTTTCGCTCAGCGCGTGCGGCAAGTCCGAGGACGCCACCGAAGCCGCCGCCACCGACAACGTCGAGATGCCGGCCGAGGAACTGCCCGCGGTCGATACCTCGGCTGCCGCCGCGCCGGTGGAAGCGCCCGCCGCCGATGCCACGCCGCTTTCGGCCGAAGATGCCGCGCGCAACGCAGCTGACAGCGCCGCCGCCGCCGCTGCCGACGTCAAGAAGGCCGCCGCCGACGCCGCAGCGGACGCCGAAAAGAAGATGTGATTCCGTGCGCCCCGACCGCACCGGCGGGGCGCGGCACGGATTCTCGAGAACGAAGGGGGCGGCAGATGGGAATCTCCGCCCCTTTTCCTTGCCTTTCCGGAGTATCGCGATGCGCGCCCTGAAACCCGCCCTCAACCGGGCGCCGTATCTTCTCCCGCTGCTAGCCCTGGCGAGCTGCGGCCAGAAGGACACCGATCCGGGGCCGGGCGGCGTGACCGTGGGCGAAGCCCGCGCGCTCGACGAAGCCGCCGAAATGCTGGAAAAGCGGCCGGCCCCACCCACGACGGACGCGGACGTGCCACAGGCCAGCGCCAGCGCGGCCGCCGCTACCCCGCCGGTTCAGGCCTCAGCTCGGGCCGACGCGCCAGCGCACTGAGCGCCCGCCCCAGCTCGTCGAGCGCGGCCGCGTCGCGCGATCCGGCGAAGATCGTTGCCGAAAGGCAGAACCGCACCGGCGCAGCGGGCACGACGACGCCCACCGAACAGACGCCGGCGTGAATGTAGCCGTCGTCCACCGCATAGCCGCGCTGGACCGCTTCGGCGACCTGACCCAGCCAGGTGGTGAAGCCCAGCGGGGTACGCCAGCGCACCCTTGCGAAGCGGGCGGCGAGATCGTCCCGGCCCAGCGCTTCCGCCGCCGCCAGCGCCCGCCCGGCGGCACCCCCGCCCAGCGGTTGACGCTGGCCTTCGACCATGTGGATGCGGGTCTCCGCCCCGCTTTCGCCCAGCGCGATCAGCGACAGGCGCTCCCCGGCCTGCACCTGCCATAGCCCGGCGGTGGCGTCGTGCGCGGCAGCGAACCGCGCCAGCAATGGCCGGACGCGAGCGGCGAAACGCGAAACCGCGTTCGCCTGCAGCACCCCAAGATCGCCCCAGCCCGCCGCCAGCCGGTAGCGCTTGCCGCCGGTATCGCGATCGACCGCCCCTTCGGCCACCAGCGTGCGCAGCAGATTCAGTCCGCTCGAGGGGCTGAGACCGGTTTCCCGGCAGATGTCGGACAAAGTCAGCGCTTCGCGCACAGCCAACAGGCGCAGAATGGTGAACCCTTGGGAAAGCGAGCGGACAGGACCGGACATGAAGGCATCATATTTTTCATGATGATGAAAAACAATTCCCAATATTGAATTTATCCGCCTGCACGGTTAGCTTCGGCATCGAACCGACTGGAGAGAATCGTTGTCCGGAATCCTGGAAGGCAAGGTCGTCGCGGTAACGGGTGCGGGCCGTGGCATCGGTCGCGAAATCGCACTGCTCTGCGCCCGGCATGGTGCGGCCGTAGTGGTCAACGATCCCGGCGTGGCGCAAGGCGGCGACGGCGGCGATGCGGGGCCCGCGGACACCACCGTCAACGATATCCGCGCGGCGGGCGGCAAGGCCTGGGCCAACCTCGCCAACGTGGCCGACCCCAAGGCCGCCGCCTCGATCGTCGAGGATGCGGTGCAGCGGTTCGGGCGGATCGACGCGGTGGTGAACAACGCCGGCATCCTGCGCGACACCATCTGGCACAAGATGTCCTACGAGGACTGGACCAGCGTGATCGACGTCAACCTGACCGGCGCGTTCAACGTTTCCAAGGCGGCAACGCCCTATTTCCGTGAGCAGCAATCGGGCAGCTTCATCCACTTCACCTCCACCAGCGGGCTGATCGGCAACGTGGGGCAGGCCAACTATTCGGCGGCCAAGCTCGGCCTTGTCGCCCTGTCGCATTCGATCGCGCTCGACATGGCGCGCTGGGGCGTGCGCTCGAACTGCATCGCGCCGTTCGCATGGAGCCGGATGACCGCCTCGATCCCCGCCGAAACGCCCGAACAGAAGCTGCGCGTCGAACGGATGAAGACGATGAGCGCGGACAAGATCGCCCCGCTGGTCGCCTATCTCGCCTCCGATGCCGCGAAGGACGTGACCAACCAGATCTTCGCGGTGCGCAAGAACGAGATCGTGCTGTTCAACAAGCCGCGCCCGGTCCGTTCGATGGTCAAGCTGGAAGGCTGGACGCCCGAAGCGATCGCGGAGGAGCTGATCCCCGCGTTCCGCCCCGCCTTCGCGCGGGCCGACGAGGTTTCGGCCCACGTCTTCCCCTACGATCCGGTTTGAGGAGAGGCCCGGTGAGCATGGTGAACCCCGGCATGGATGCTGATGTCTTCGAACAGTTTCTCGACCAGCTGAAGCGCTATGTCCGCGAACGGCTGGTGCCGGCCGAAGCCGACGTGATCGCGCACGATCGCATCCCCGACGATCTGCTGGACGAAATGCGCGAGATGGGTCTGTTCGGCCTGACCATGCCCGAGGAATACGGCGGCGCGGGCATGAACGTGTCGCAGTATATCGAGACCATCCACACGCTGAGCTATGCCATGCCGGCCTACCGCTCGATCGTGTCGATCAACCTCGGCATGGTCTGCTCCGCGATCAAGAACGGCGGCACGGAGGAGCAGAAGGCCACCTGGCTTCCGCGCCTCGCCGCTGGCGAGATCGCCAGCTTCGGGCTGACCGAACCGGGATCGGGATCGGATTCGGCGGGGCTGCAGACCACGGCCGTGCGTTCGGGCAACGGCTATGTGCTCAACGGCACCAAGCGCTACATCACCAATGCCCCTTTCGCGAAAGTCGCGCTGATCATGGCGCGCACCGAGAAGGAGAACCTGCCCCGCAACGCGCATGTCTCGGCCTTTCTCGTGCCGATGGACACGGCCGGCGTCACGGTGGGCAAGTCCGATAAGAAGATGGGCCAGTCCGGCAGCCACATCGCCGACATCATCCTGGAGGATGTGTTCGTCCCCGGCGATGCGTTGCTGGGTGGCGAGGAAGGCAAGGGCTTCGCCACGGCGATGCAGAGCCTCGACAACGGCCGCCTTTCGGTCGGCGCAGCCAGCACCGCCTATGCCCGGCGCATCCTGGATACCGCCGTGCGCTATGCCACGGAACGCAAGGCGTTCGGCGAACCGATCGCCAACTTCCAGCTGATCCAGGCGATGCTGGCGGACAGCCACGCCGAAATCTACGCCGCCGAATGCATGATGCGCGATGCCATCCGCAAGGCGGACGAAGGGCGCAAGATCCTGCTCGAAGCCGCCGCCTTCAAGATGTTCGCCAGCGAGATGTGCGGCCGCGTTGCCGATCGCTGCGTGCAGGTCCACGGCGGTGCGGGCTACCTCGCGGAGTACGAAGCCGAACGCTTCTTCCGCGACAGCCGCATCTACCGCATCTACGAAGGCACCACGCAGATCATGCAACTGGTGATCGCCAAGCAGATGCTGCGCGATTTCGCCGCCGGCGCGCAAGGCTGAGGGGGACGCAGCGGGTGTACGATCTCCTTGGCGGCCTGTCGGTGATCGAGGCGTCGTCGTTCGTCGCCTCGCCCACCGCTGGTCTCTATTGCGCGCAGATGGGCGCGGACGTGATCCGCGTGGACCAGATCGGCGGCGGCCCGGATTTGCGCCGCTGGCCGGTCACCGCCAACAACGATTCGCTCTATTGGGAGAATCTCAACCGCGCCAAGCGGTCGGTCGCGCTCGATCTCGCCCGGCCCGAAGGGCGCGCGCTGCTGCAGGAGCTGATCCGCGCGACAGGCCAGGTCATCACCAACTTCCCGGTCGGCGGCTTCATGGCGCATGACATGCTGGCACAGGGCCGCGCGGACCTGATCACCGTGCGCGTGATGGGCTGGGCGGACGGCTCGCCCGCGCTGGACTACACGGTCAACAACGCGGTCGGCTATCCGATGATGACCGGCCCCGGCCCGGACCCGGTCAACCACGTCCTGCCCGCGTGGGACCTGTTGAGCGGCGCCTATGCCGCCTTCGCGCTGCTCGCCGCGATCCGCAAGCGCGAAACTTCGGGCGCGGGCGGCGAGGTGCGGATTCCGCTGTCCGACGTCGCCATCGGCACCGCCGCCAATCTCGGCAGCGTGGCCGAAGTGCTGTACGAAAACGCCAACCGGCCGCGCCTGGGCAACGCCGTCTATGGCCTGTTCGGACGCGATTTCATGACCGCCGACGGCGTGCGCACGATGATCGTGGTGGTTACCCCCCGCCAGTGGGCCAATCTCGTCACCGCGCTGGACCTTGGCGGTGCCATCGCCGCGATCGAGGCGGAACGCGGCGTGTCCTTCGCCAAGGACGACGGGCTGCGCTTCACCCACCGCGATGCGCTCTATCCCCTGTTCGAACGCGCGATCGGCGCGCGCGCGCACGCAGACCTGGCCGCCGCGTTCGATGCCGCCGGAATCGTCCATTCCGCCTATCGCACGATGCTGGAAGCGGTCGAGGATCGCGCGCTGGTGGCCGACAATCCCGTGTTCGGCGCCTGCGACAACCCCAGCGGCTTTACCTATCCGGCGGCGGGCGCCTTCGCCACGCTGCCCCAGGCCGACCGCCAGCCGCCCCGGCCCGCCCCGCGCAACGGCCAGCATTCCGAAGAAGTGCTGGCCACGCGGCTCAACCTTTCGTCGGGCGAAATCGCCCGCCTGATCGATGCCGGCATCGTCGGCACCGCCCCAACCGGAGAATCCTGATGACCCTGCGCCGCGCCGCCATCGTCGCCCCGATCCGCACCCCCGTCGGCAAGTTCGGGGGGGCGCTGTCCGGCCTCACCGCCGGCCAGCTCGGCGCGGTGATCCTCAAGGCACTTGTCGAACGAACGAAGATCGATCCCGCGCGGGTGGACGATGTCGTCTTCGCGCAAGGCTATGGCAGCGGCGAAGCGCCGTGCATCGCGCACTGGTCGTGGCTGGCGGCGGACCTGCCGCTGGAGGTGCCGGGCTACCAGCTCGACCGGCGCTGCGGATCGGGCCTGCAGGCGATCGTCAACGCGGCGATGATGGTCCAGACCGGCGCTTCGGACGTGGTCGTGGCCGGCGGCGTCGAATCGATGTCCAACGTCGAGCACTACACCACCGACGTGCGCAAGGGCGTGCGCGCCGGCAGCCTGACGCTGCACGACCGGCTGACGCGCGGCCGCGTGATGTCGCAGCCGGTGGAGCGCTTCGGCGTGATCACCGGCATGATCGAGACGGCGGAAAACCTCGCCAAGGACTATGGCATCACGCGCGAACAGGCCGATGCCTATGCCGTGCGCAGCCATCAGCGCGCGACGGCGGCTTGGGCCAGCGGCCTGTTCGCCGATGAACTGGTGCCGGTGCCCGTGCCCCAGAAGAAGGGCGATCCGGTGCTGTTCGATCACGACGAAGGCTATCGCCCGGACGCCAGCCTGGAAACGCTGGGCAAGCTGCGCGCGCTGGAAGGCGGCGTGGTGACGGCGGGCAACGCCAGCCAGCAGAACGACGCGGCGGCCGCCTGCCTGATCGTGGCCGAGGACAAGCTCGCCGAACTGGGCCTCGAACCGATCGCATGGTTCCATTCGTGGGCCGCCGCCGGCTGCGATCCCAGCCGCATGGGGATCGGCCCGGTCCCGGCGGTGGAGCGCCTGTTCGCGCGCACCGGCCTCGGCTGGTCCGACATCGATCTGGTGGAACTGAACGAAGCCTTCGCGCCGCAAGTGCTGGCCGTGCTCAAGGGCTGGGGCTGGAGCGAGGACGACAGCCGCAACGCAATGCTCAACGTCAACGGATCGGGCATCTCGCTCGGCCATCCGATCGGCGCCACCGGCGGGCGCATCCTTGCCAACCTGACGCGCGAACTGGTGCGGCGCGGCGGCCGCTATGGCCTCGAAACGATGTGCATCGGCGGCGGGCAGGGCATCGCCGCGGTGTTCGAACGGGCGTGACGACACAAGCCGCGCTGGAGGCCGCGCGCGCCTATCGCGCGGCGGCTCAGGGCGCCCTGGCCGACCGGCTGGCGACGCGGCCGATCGACGCCGAACAGCGCGCCGCGCACGGCTTCGCCTGGGTGGCGACGAGCGTGGCCGCGCTCGAAGCGATCCACGGCTGGCTGGCTGCCAATGACGACACCAACCCGGTCGACGCACTGGTCGGCCGACTGGCCTTCGCCGAAACGCTGGCCCAGCTCGTCGGCGGGCTGCCGATGGGGCAGAACGAGCTGTTCCGTCCGGCGGACCTTGGTCTGGGGCAAGCCGCGCGCGCGCTGGCGGAAGCTTGCGCCGGCCTGCTCGATGCCGATCACGCCGCCACGCGCGGCGCCCTCGTCGCCGCGCTCGCCGACGGGAAGTGGCCGAGCGAGACCTTCCACGATCCCGATCTCGACGCGATCCGCGACCAGTTCCGCAAGTTCACCGAGGCGGAAATCCTGCCGCACGCGCACCAGTGGCACCTCGCCAACGCGCTGATCCCCGATGCCACGGTGCAGGCGATGGCCGATCTCGGCACGTTCGGCGTGTGCATTCCCGAAGCGTTCGGCGGACTGGGCCTCAACAAGCTGGTGATGTGCCTTGTCACCGAGGAGCTTTCGCGCGGGTGGATCGGTGCCGGTTCGCTCGGCACGCGCTCCGAAATCGCCGGCGAGCTGATCGCGATGGGCGGCACGGACGAACAGAAGGCGCACTGGCTGCCCCGCATCGCCAGCGGCGCGGTGCTGCCGACCGCCGTGTTCACCGAACCCGATGTCGGATCGGACCTCGGTTCGTTGCAGACGCGCGCGCGGCTCGACGGCGAAGACTGGGTGATCGACGGAGCGAAGACCTGGATCACCCACGCCAGCCGGTCCGACCTGATGACGCTGCTGGCGCGCACGGTGCCGGACGCGAAAGGCTATGCCGGCCTGTCGATACTGCTGGTGCCCAAGCCGCGCGGAACCGAAGCCGATCCCTTCCCCGCCCCCGGCATGACCGGCAGCGAGATCGAAGTACTGGGCTATCGCGGGATGCGCGAATACGCGCTCCAGTTCGACGGAATGCGCGCGCCGGCCGACGCCCTGCTCGGCGGCGAGGAGGGCATGGGCTTCAAGCAGTTGATGCGCACCTTCGAAGGCGCGCGCATCCAGACCGCCGCCCGCGCCGTGGGCGTTGCCCGCCGCGCGCTGGAGCTGGGGCTGGACTATGCCTTGACGCGCCGGCAGTTCGGCAAGGCGATCGTCCACTTCCCGCGCGTGGCCGACAAGCTGGCGATGAGCCTCGTCGATTTCGTCATGGCCCGCGAACTTTCCTACGCCGCCGCGCGCGCCAAGGATTCGGGCAAGCGCTGCGATATCGAGGCCGGCATGGCCAAGCTTCTGGCGGCGCGCGCGGCGTGGTCCAACGCCGATGCCGCGTTGCAGATCCACGGCGGCAACGGCTATGCGCTGGAATACGAAATCAGCCGCGTGCTGTGCGACGCGCGCATCCTCAACATCTTCGAAGGCGCGGCCGAAATCCAGGCGCAGGTGATCGCGCGCGGCCTGGTGGGCGGACGCAATTGAAAGGCGGATCAAGCCGATGAGCGAATGGGCGGCATGGGTCGGGCGGGAGGAAACCCGGTCCGACCGGGTGGACGCGGGGCTGGTGGGGCGCTGGTGCGCCACGCTCGACCGCGCGGCCCCGGTCGGTGGCGCGGCGCCGCAGGGCCTGCACTGGTGCCTGTGCCTGCCCGATGCCCCCACCGCCGCGCTGGGGCCGGACGGCCACCCCCGCCGCGACGACGGCCCGGAGGGCTTCCTGCCCCCGGTGCCGCTGCCGCGCCGGATGTGGGCATCGAGCAAGGTCGAGTTCCTGCGCGCGCTGCGCGCGGGCGAAGCGGTCGAGCGGCGTTCGCGCGTGCTGTCGGTAACGCCCAAGCAGGGGGGATCGGGCCATCTGGTGTTCGTAGACGTGGCGCACGAGACGCTGGGCGATGGCGTGCCCGCCGTGCGCGAGGTGCAGTCGATCGTCTATCGCGAACCCGCGCCCGCCGGCACCCCGCCCGCCCCGCCGCCCCTGGGGGAAGGCCGGTTCGATCCTGCGGCATGGGATGCGGTGCGCACGGTGGAGCCGGATGCGGCGCTGCTGTTTCGCTATTCCGCGCTCACCTTCAACAGCCACCGCATCCATTACGACCGGCCTTACGCCACGGGCGAGGAAGGCTATCGCGGGCTGGTCGTCCACGGGCCGCTGACCGCCACGCTGCTGCTCGATCTCGCCCGGCGGCAACTGGGCGACAACGTGCTGGAACGCTTCGCCTTTCGCGGGCTTTCGCCGGCCGTGGCGGACGAGCCGCTGCACCTTGCCTTCCGCCGCGCGGACGCGGGATACGAACTGGGCGCCTATGCCGCCGATGGCCGCGCGGTGATGGGAGCGACCGCCGGATAGGGACATAGCAGAGGCAGCACCGCTTCAATCCAGCCGCACCTTGCTGCGCCCCGCCTTCACCGCGCCGCGCTTCTTCTTGCCTTCCAGCCGTGCGGTCTTGCCCACGCGGTTGAGGCGGGACTTGGCGCGCTTTTCCGGCAGGTTCGTCGCCTCGCGCAACAAGTCAGCCAGGCGCTTGCGCGCATCCTCGCGATTGGCTTCCTGCGTGCGGTGGCTGCGCGCGGTCAGCACGATCTCGCCTTTCGCGGTGAACTTGCTGCCTGCCAGTTCCTTCAGGCGGTGGAACACCGGCGGCGAGAGGCGCAGCGCGAACACGTCGAGCCGCACCTGCACCGCCGTCGCCACCTTGTTGACGTTCTGCCCGCCCGGCCCGGCGGCCGCGATGAAGCTTTCCTCGATCAGCGGCAGCGCCCGGGCGATGATCTGGTCGGCATCGTCAGCCAAGATCGAATCCCAGCGCGTGAAAATCCGGCGGCAAGGGCGACTGCGCTTCGATCGGCGGCTTGCCTTCACGCGGGACGGTGAGCGCGGCGGCGTGCAGCATCGTCCGCTTGGCGCCCTTGCCGTTTCCGTACACGGGATCGCCCACCAGCGCATGGCCCAGCCCCGCCAGGGCGTGCACGCGGATCTGGTGGGTGCGGCCGGTTTCGGGGCGGAATTCCACCAGAGTCAGCGCGTCGCGCCGATCCACCACCCGCCAGTGGGTGACGGCGGGCTTGCCCTTCTTGGCCGGGATCATCCGCCAGCCGTCCTTTTCGGTGCTGACCTTGGACAGGCTGAGGCTCACCGTACCGCTTTCCCCCTCCACCGGCCCCGCGACCACGCCCAGATAGACCTTGCCCACCTGCCGCGCCTCGAACGCGGCGGAAAAGCGCTTCAGCGCCTTGGGATTGCGCGCCAGCAGCAGGCAGCCCGACGTATCGCGATCGAGCCGGTGGACCGGGAAAGGTTCGCGCTGGAAGCCGAACCGCAGATCGTCGAGATGATCCTCCAGGCACGGGCCGCCCGCGCGCGGCCGGTCGAGCGGCAGGCCAGCGGGCTTGTCGATGACCAGCGCTTCGCCGTCTTCAAACAGGATGGAGAAATCGATCATCGCGCAAAAATCCGTTCATGCTGGGCTTGGCGAAGCGCGCACGCCCGCGTGCCGTCTGTGACCGGCTCGGGGTGAACCGCAACGGGCGGCAGGATCATACCACGGCGCCGGCAATGCGCCGCAAGGCTTCTTCCAAAGTCGCCTCGTCGGCCGCAAAGCTGATGCGGAAGCCGTCCCGGCCGCCAAATGCCGAAGCCGCGACCACGGCGACGCCGTGCTCCAGCAAATGCAGGCACAGCGCCTCGTCCGCGTTGGGGCTTTCGCCGCCGAAGCGCGCCATCAGCGGCGCGGCATCGACCATGCAATAGAACGCGCCATCGGGAACCGGGGTGGAAAGCCCCGGAATCGCGTTGATCGCGGCCACGCACAAGTCACGCCGCGCGCGGAACCGTTCGCGCCAGGCAAGCAGAAAATCCTGCGGGCCTTCGAACGCGGCAACGGCGGCGGCCTGGCTGATCGAGGCGGGATTGCCCGAGGAATGCGATTGCAGCCGCGCCATGGCGTTGATCAGCCATAGCGGCCCGGCGGCGACGCCGATGCGGAAGCCGGTCATCGCGTGGCTCTTGGATACGCCGGACACGGTCAGCACGCGATCGGCCAGGTCCGGGCATTCCACCGCCAGCGTGGCGTGCGCGCCCGCGCCATAGCGCAGCGGCGCGTAGATATCGTCGCTCATCACCAGCACGCGCGGGTGGCGGCGCAGCACCTCGCCCAGCGCACGCAATTCCTCGGCCGGATAGGTGGCGCCGGTGGGATTGCCGGGGCTGTTGAGCAGCAGCCAGCGCGTGGCGGGCGTGATCGCGGCCTCGAGCTGCGCGGCGTTGATGCGAAAGCCCCCGTCCGCCCGCGTCGGCAGGTCCACCACCTTGGCGCCGGCGAAGCGCACGATTTCCGGATAGCTCACCCACCACGGACTGGGGATCAGCACCGCGTCGCCCGGATCGAGCGTGGCGAGCAGCGCGTGGAAGATCGCCTGCTTGCCCCCGGCGCTGACGATCACTTGCGCCGGCGGAACGACGATGCCGAGATCGCGCTCGAAATGGAGCGCGGCCGCCGCGCGCAGCCGGGCCGATCCGGCGACGGCGGTGTACTTCGTGTCGCCCGCGTCGAGCGCGTCCTTCGCCGCCTGGACGACATGGGCGGGCGTGGCGAAATCGGGCTCGCCCACCGACAGAGAGATGATGTCGCGCCCTTCGGCCCGCAGCGCCATGGCGCGATCGGTCATGGCGGTGGTGCGCGACGGCGCGATGCGCGCCAGCGCGCGGCTCAGGGCGGAGTCGGTCATGCCTGTTCGCCGAGCAGCCGCGCCGGCAGCAGGCCACGCAGCGCGTTACCAATGAAGAAGCCGCCGGACAGATCGGTCAGCGTCAGGTCGGCCTCCGCCGCGCGCCCGCTCTCGATCAGGTTGCGGCGCAGCACGCCCGGAAGCAGGCCGTGTTCGGCACGCGGCGTAAGCAGCAGACCCTCCCGCTCGACGAAAAGATTGGTGAAGCTGCCTTCGGTCAGCAGCCCGTCATCGCGCAGGAACAGCGCCTCGCCCGCGCCGGCCGCCTTCGCCGCGCGCAGTGCCGCTTCGTAGAAGCCGCGATCCGATGTCTTGTGGCGCAGCCGCCAGTCGCCCTCGGCCACCGGCAGCGGCAGCACGGCGCACGCCACCGGTCCATCGGCGGGCGCGGGCAGCGCCGATGCCTCCAGCGCCAGCGCGCCGGCCTTCGACACCACCAGCCGCACTTTCGACGGCGCTTCCAGATCGAAGCACAGCGCGTGGATGGCATTGCGCGCGGCATGACGATCGAACGCGAAGCCCAGTACGGCCGCGCTCGCCTTGATGCGTTCCAGATGCAGTTCGAGCAGCGCGATGCCCTGCGCGGGATCGAAGGCCATCGTTTCGATAAGATCGGCATTGCCGGCGGACAGGCGCAAGAAATCCCCCTTCACCACGCATTCCCGCCATTCGCCCAGCATCGCGGAATCCGCCACGACCGCCGAGCCCACCCCCATCACCGCGCGGTCCGTCCGGGGATCGAGGCGCACCGTGCGGATTGCCACATTGAACGCCGCATCACCAGAGGGGTCGATCCGCCCGAAAGCACCACAGTAGGGGCCACGCGCATCGCGTTCGGCCGCGTCGATCAGCTCCATCGCGCGAATCTTGGGCGCGCCGGTGATCGAGCCGCACGGGAAGATCGCCCGCACCAGTTCGCGCGCGCCGGTGCCCGCCGCTAGCCGGGCGCGCACGGTGGTGACCATCTGGTGGACCGTGGGATAGCTCTCGATCGCGAACGGCTGCTCCACCCGGACGGTGCCGGGCACCGCCACGCGCGACAGGTCGTTGCGCATGAGGTCCACGATCATCAGGTTTTCCGCGCGGTCCTTGGCGTTGCCCGCCAGCCCGGCGCGGAACGCCTCGTCCTGTCCGGGCGTTTCGCCGCGCGGCGCGGTGCCCTTCATCGGGCGGACCGTGGCCAGGCCGTCCTTCAGTGCGAAGAACAGTTCGGGCGAGAACGACAGGTGCCAGTGCGATCCATCCCAGCACACCCCGCCATAGCCGGCGCGCGCATCGCGGCGGATCGCGGCGTAGATCGCCAGCGGATCACCATGCCAGCTTCCGCCGAGCGGAAAGGTCAGGTTCGCCTGATAGATGTCGCCCGCGCGGATCGCTTCCTGCACCCGATCGAACGCGCGGCCATAGCCGCCGATCGAGACTTGCGGATCGAGCGGACCAAGGTTGCCGGGGCCTGCGCCGTGCCGCTCCAGCCAGTTCTCCACCGCATCGGCGGGAATGGTCTCCACCGCCGCGAAGCGCGCGAACCACACCAGCGGCCCGGTTGCGCCGGTGCGCGCGGCGGCCAGCGGCATAAGGCGCGGCTCCAACGCCAGCCCGGCCTCATAGGCGATATATCCGGCCCATTCGCCCGGTTCGGCACCGATCCGGGCGAGCGCCGGCGCCACGTCCTCCGGCCGGCGCGCGACCACGATCTCCAGCGGGTCGCGATAGACGCGCGCGTCGCTGGCCCCACCGTTGCGAGCATCGTCGCTGCGGGCATCGTCAAGCAGGATGAAAGGCGTCTGGTCCATGGCCGGTGGCGCGCGCTTTAGCGGCACACCGCCGCGGATGCAAAAACCTCTCGCACCGGGCGCCACCTGTTCGTAAACCCGTGGCGGGACCGGACGCTTTCTTGCGGGGACGACTGTTACATGGACGATATCTACCTTGGCCTCGGCGCCAACGGCGAACGGCAGGTGCTGCGGCTCGGCCGGGCCAACCGGCACGGGCTGGTCGCGGGCGCGACCGGCACCGGCAAGACGGTGACGCTGCAGGGCATCGCCGAACAGTTTTCCGCGCGCGGGGTGCCGGTGTTCCTGGCCGACGTGAAAGGCGATCTTTCGGGCATCGCCATGCCGGGCAGCCCCACCTTCAAGAACGCTGACAAGCTTGAAGCCCGCGCCAAGGAACTGGGCATCACCGATTATGCCTATTCCGACAACCCGGCGGTGTTCTGGGATCTCTATGGCGAAAGCGGCCACCCGATCCGCACCACGATCTCGGAAATGGGACCGCTGCTGCTGGCCCGGCTGATGGGCCTGAACGAAACGCAGGAAGGCGTGCTCAACATCGCCTTCCGCTACGCCGACGAAAACGGCCTGCTGCTGATCGACATGGACGACCTGCAGGCGGTGCTGGTCGCCTGCGCGGAAAACGCCGGTGAACTCGCCACCAAGTACGGCAATGTCACCAAGGCCAGCGTCGGCGCGATCCAGCGCCAGTTGCTCGCCTTCGAAAGCCAGGGCGCGGACCGCTTCTTTGGTGAACCGGCGTTCGAGATTCACGACTTCCTCCGCACCGACGACAAGGGCCGGGGCCTGGTCAACATTCTCGCCGCCGAAAAGCTGATGCAGAGCCCCAAGCTCTACGCCACGTTCCTGCTGTGGCTGCTGTCCGAACTGTTCGAGGCGCTGCCCGAGGTGGGCGATCCTGAAAAGCCCGTGCTGGTGTTCTTCTTCGACGAGGCGCACCTGCTGTTCGACGATGCCCCCGAAGCGCTGTTCGACAAGGTGGAGCAGGTCGTCCGCCTGATCCGCTCGAAGGGCGTGGGCGTCTATTTCGTCACGCAGAACCCGATCGACATTCCCGAAAAGATCGCCGGCCAGCTCGGCAACCGCGTGCAGCACGCGCTGCGCGCCTTCACCCCGCGCGACCAGAAGGCGATCAAGGCGGCGGCGCAGACCTTCCGCATCAACCCCGATCTCGATGTGGAAAAGGCGATCACCGAGCTGAAAGTGGGCGAGGCGCTGGTTTCCACGCTGGATGACGATGGCGCGCCCGGCGTGGTGCAGCGCACGCTGATCGCGCCGCCACGTTCGCGGCTGGGGCCGGTCTCGGCGCCCGAACGCGCTGCGATCCAGGCGTCCAGCCCGGTGGAAGGCAAGTACGATACGGCGGTGAACCGCGAATCCGCCGCCGAAGTGCTGGCCAAGAAGGCCGCCGATGCCGCCGCCGCCGCGCAGCAGGTGCAGGAACAGGGCACGGAGGCACAGCGCGCGGCGCCACGCCAGTCGCCGTCGCTGTGGGACAAGGCCGGCAAGGCGGCGATCGGTGCGGTGGCTTCGTCCGCCGGCGCGGTAATCGCGGCGCAGATCAGCGGCAAGAAAACCCGGGCTTCGCCCGTCGAATCCGGTCTCAGCGCGGTGGTCGGCTCGGTCGCCACCAGCCTGGGCGGCGCCGCGTTCGGCCGCTTCGCGCGCGGCCTGCTGGGCGGTTTGCTGCGCTGATCGCTCCGGCCTGAACGCCTCTATGCCCCCCATGTTCGACGAACACCATCGCGTGTTCGTCGAACGCGGTTGCGCATGAAACCAGTTAGGCCCTAGTCAGGTGCATTTTCCATTTCCGGAAAGGCTTTCATGCGCTCCTTGTTCCTTGCCGCGACCATGCTTGCGAGCTGTGCCGCGATTCCCCTCGCCCACGCCGAAACGGCCACCCCGCCCGCCGCAGCCATTCCCACCGAAGCCGGCCCAATGCCTGCCGGCAAGCTCGACGGTTCGGTCGTGCCCTCCACCTACCGGCTGGACCTGACCGTCGATCCGGCCAAGGAGCGGTTTTCCGGCCACGTCGAGATTGACGCCACCAGCCGCAAGGCCAGCCGCTTCGTCTGGCTGCACGGCAAGGAACTGAAGGTTTCGCGCGTCACCGCCACGGCCGGCGGCAAGACGCTGACCGGCACGTTCGCGCAAGTCGATCCCACCGGGGTCGCGCTGCTGACCTTCCCCGAAGCGCTGCCCGCCGGCGCGGTAACCTTCGCCTTCGATTACGACGCGCCGTTCGGCGAAGGGCCGGCCGGCATGTTCCGCGTGAAAGTGGGTGACGACTGGTACAGTTGGACCCAGTTCGAATCGATCGACGCGCGCGCCGCCTTCCCCGGCTTCGACGAACCCGGCTTCAAGACGCCGTGGACGGTTACCCTGCGCACCCCCGCCGGCCTCAAGGCGGTTAGCAACGCGCCGGAAACCGCGACGCGGACCGAAAACGGCATGACGGTCCACACCTTCGCGCCGACGCTGCCGCTGCCGAGCTATCTCGTGGCGATGATGGTCGGGCCGTTCGCCACGGTCGAAGGCACCGTGCCAGCCACGCCGCAGCGCGCCACGCCGCTGCCGATCCGCGTGGTTTCGACGAAGCAGAACGCCGACAAGCTGGCCTTCGCGCTGGAAGGCACCAAGGGCATCGTCCAGCACCTCGAAGCCTATTTCGGCCAGTCCTTCCCCTATCCCAAGCTCGACCAGATCACCGCGCCGATCATGCCCGGCGCCATGGAGAACGCGGGCGCCGATCTCTATGAAGACTCCATCCTGGTGATGGACGACAAGGCATCGACCAGCCAGAAGCGCACCTTCGGCATGGTGGTGGCGCACGAGCTGGCGCACCAGTGGTTCGGCGATCTCGTCACCCCGGCATGGTGGGACGACATCTGGCTGAACGAAAGCTTCGCCAACTGGATGGGCTTCCGCATAGGCAACGCTTGGCGGCCGGACCTCAACATCGGCGCGGGGGCACTGGAAGAAGGCTTCGGCGCGATGAACATCGACGCGCTGATCGCCGGCCGGCCGATCCACCAGCCGATCCCGAAGAACGCCGATATCGACGCCGCGTTCGATACGATCACCTATGGCAAGGGCGGACATGTGGTGGCGATGATCGCCGCGTTCATGGGCGATACGCGCTTCCGCGATGGCGTGCGCGGCTACATGGCCAAGCATCGCTATGGCAACGCCACCAGCGCCGACTTCTTCGGCGCGATGGCCGACGCGGCAGGCGATCCGCGCATCCTTTCGGCGATGCAGAGCTTCACCGACCAGCAGGGCGTGCCGCTGGTGACGTTCGCGGACGGCAAGAACGGTGCCTGGACGGTGACGCAGAGCCGCTACGTCCGATTGGGCACCCCCGCCCCTGCCACGCAATGGGGCATTCCGCTCTGCGCACGGCAGGGCGATGACCGCCAGTGTTCGCTGATGACCGGGCCGACGATGAAGCTGACGCTGAAGGGCAAGGGTCCGGTGGTGCCCAATGCCGGCGGCACCGGATACTATCGCTTCGAACTGCCGGCGGCCGAATGGGACAAGCTGATCGCCGGCGCGGCCAGCCTGCCCGGCGGCGAGGCCCAGGCGCTGGAAGACAGCATCGCGGCCAGCTTCATGGCGGGGCGCGCCACGCCCGCGCAAGTGATCGCCGCGTCCGCCGCGCTGGCCCGCAACCCGGATAGCTACGCCAGCGGCAACGCCACCTCGCTGCTCGAAACGATGGCTGCGCGCGGCGTGATCGACGAGGCGGCCAAGCCCGCGTTCCGGGGATTTGTCGACAAGCTCTACGCGCCGCAGCTTGAAGCGATGGGCTTTGATCCGCGCGCCGGCGCCCATGCCGGCGACGATCCCGACAAAGCGCAGCGCCGCGTGGCGCTGGTCGCCACCCTGTCGGACACGGCGCGCGATCCCGCGCTGCGGTCGCGGCTCGCCGCGGCGGCGGAGGCGTTGCTCGGCGGGAACAAGGCCGCGCTCGATCCAGCGTTCTACGGTTCGGGGATGCGGGCATGGCTGGGCCAGACGAAGCTGGCGGGGGCGCAAAAGCTGGCGGGCGTCGCGCTCGGATCGGAAGATCCGGTGTTCCGCCCCAGCGCGCTGCGCGCCGTGGCCGCCAGCGGCGATGCCGAAACCGCGCGCTGGGTGCTCGACGGGTTCAAGGATGCCCGGCTGCGCCCCAGCGAGCGCCTCAGCATGATCGCCGGCATCCTGGTGACGCCGGAAACGCGCGAGATCGGCTACATCTGGCTCAAGGCGCATCTCGAAGAGATGCTCAGCGGCTCGGGCGGCATCTTCCTCGCCGCGCGGCTACCTGGGACACTGGCCGGGTTCTGCTCGGTCGATCAGGCGAAGGAATTCGAGGCCCTGCGCCCGCGCTTCGCCGGCCGCAGCGGCGCGCTGGAGCTGGAACGCACCATCGAGCGGGTCCGCGATTGCGGCGTGCTCAAGGACGCACGCGGCGCGGAACTCTCCGCGGCGGTGGCGAAGATCAAGTAAGACCCCATCCCGGCACGCCCCGTGCGTGCCGGGATATTTCTGTCACGTAACAGGCAGGCGCAGCGTCGCCACCAGCCCCGCGATCCGGCCTGACTCCACGCGATTGGCGAGTACCAGCGATCCGCCGTGCTGGTCGGCGATGGCCCGCGCCAGCGTCAGGCCCAACCCGGTGCCGCCGGTCGCGGTGTTGCGCGAGGCTTCGAGGCGCGTGAACGGCTCCATCATCCGGGCGATCTCGCCTTCGGGAATCCCCGGCCCGTCATCCTCGATCCGCAACACGGCCTCGTTGCCCTCGCGCACCAGCGATACGCGCGCGCGCTGGCCATAGCGCAGCGCGTTGGACACCAGGTTGCGCATCGCGCGGCGCAGCCACGTCGCCCGCACCGGCAGCACGATGCGCGCGGTATCGCCCAGCGTCACATCCTCGCCCATGTCCTCGAACTCGTCGGCCACATCGGCGACGAGCGCCGACAGCTCGGTCATTTCCAGCGGATCGGACGGACGGCCCACCCGCGCCAGCGAGAGAATGTCATCGAGCGAGCGGTTGATGTCCTCGATCACCTTGGCCATCCGGCCGCGCTCGGCGTCGTCCTCCACCGCCTCGATCCGCACGCGCAGCGCAGCCAGCGGCGTTTTCAGATCGTGCCCGATCGCGCCCAGCATCACGTCCTTTTCGTCGAGCAGTCCGGCGATGCGTGCTTCCATCGCGTTGTGCGCCTCGATCAGGCGGCGGATATCTTCCGGCCCGCCGGGAACGAGCTGGCCATCGATGCTGCGGTCGCGCGCGAAGTCCTCCACCCGCCGCGTCAGCGCCTTGAGCGGCTGCGCGATGCGACGCAGGATCAGCGCCACCGCGCCGATGAGGACGAGGTACAGCAGCACGGTCTGCCACAGCAACGAGATCAGCAACTGCCGCTCGCCCGCCGGCGTCAGGACGCGCGCGGACAGCCACGTGCCGTCGGAGCGCTTGAACGAGGCGATCACCAGGCGCGGCGGCGGTTCGCCATTGCTGAAGGCGGCGAAGCGGTGGCGTTGCTGTTCCCACCATTCGGCAATCACGCTGTCCTGATGGGGATCGCGTTCGAGCACGACCACTTGTGACACCGCGACGCCCTGGTTTTCCAGCACTTCGGTCAGATTCTTCTCGGCCGCGGCGATGCGCCGGTCGCCGGGCTGTTCGGGGCTGGCGTTATCCACGCGCACGCGCAAGGGGCGTGGCAGCCGGTAGCCGTCATCGGGCGGCGGCGGACGACGCCGGAAGCCGGGCGCCCCCGGAGGGCCGCCTTCGCGCGCTTCCGGCCAGCGATCGCGCCGCATTCCGCCCCGTTCGCCGCCCTCCGCGCCATAGAGCGGAGGGCCAAGCAGACGGAAGGCGGCGGAGTTCACCAGCGCGCCCACGTGCCGTTCATGCTGCGCGCGCCAGATAAGCGCCGCCGAAAGGCTCTGCGCGATCAACAGGGCGATGGCGATGGCGAATAGCATCTGCCCCTGCAAGCTGCGCGGCCAGGGCACGAAACGGGAAAAGGCGCGGGGCAGGTCTCGAAACAAGCGACTACCCCCGCGACGCGATCTTGCGCACTTCGGTGGCCAGCATGTAGCCACCGCCCCAGACCGTCTGGATCAGTTGCGGATTGCGGCTGTCCACTTCCACCTTGCGGCGCAGGCGGCTGATCTGGTTGTCGACGGCGCGGTCGAACAGGTGCGCCTCGCGCCCCTGCACCATGTCGAGCAGGCGATCGCGATCGAGCACCTGGCGCGGATGATCGAGGAAGGCCATCAGCAGGCGGAACTCGGCGGAGGAGATCGCCACCAGCGCGCCTTCCGGATCGGTCAGCCGCCGCTTGAGCGGATCGAGCTGCCAGCCTTCGAATTCATAGACCACCGCGTCCGCCGGTTCCGCCGCCTGCCGCACCGCGCGCCGCAGCACGCTGCGCACGCGCGCGACCAGCTCGCGCGGATCGAACGGCTTCACCACGTAATCGTCGGCGCCGATTTCCAGACCGACGATGCGGTCGGTCGCCTCGCCCTTGGCGGTGATGAAGATCACCGGGATCTGCCGCGCCTCGACCAGATGGCGACACAGCGACAGACCGTCCTCGCCCGGCATCATGATATCGAGCAGCACGATGTCGAAGGCGGCTTCCACTAGCCGGCTGCGCGCCTCGGCGGCGGTACCGGCTTGCGTCACGGCAAACCCCTGGCGGACGAGATAGTCCGCCAGGGGCTCGCGCAGGGCTGCTTCGTCGTCGACGAGCAGCACCCGGATCGGCGAAGTTTCATTCATGCGCTTCGCCGCTCCCCGTCATTCGCCCGGAGGGGGAGGCGGAGGCATGTCGCCGCCCGGGGCACCCGGCCCGCCCGGCCCGCGGCCGAAGCGGGCGCGCATCGCATCGCGCGCGGCCTTGCGTTCTTCCTTGCTGATCTTGCCGTCATGGTTGGTATCGACCCTGTCGAAATGCGCCTTCACCGCCGCATCGTACTCGGCCTTGGTCACAACGCCATCCTTGTTGGCATCGGCCATGCGCAACACCATCATGCCGGGACCGCCCGCGCCGAGACCACCAGGGCCGCGCCCTTCCGGACCGCCGCGTCCGCCGCGATGCCAGCGATGGCCTTCCTCCGGACCAGCGCCGGGGCCATCGGCACGCGGGCCGTGCATGGCGTTGTGATGGGCCAGAAATTCGTCGCGGCTGATCGATCCATCGTGGTTGGTATCGATCGCGTCGAACTTCTGCAGGACCTTGGCGTCGCGATCGGCCTGGTCGAGCTTGCCGTCCTTGTTGACGTCGAGCTTCGCCCACATCTCGTCGGCCTTGGCCTTGGCTTCGGCCCAGGTAACGTCGCCCGCCGGACCTTCGGGGGCAGCGGCATAGAGGGCACCGGCGCCCAGCGCGAACGCGGCGGCGGAAATGCCCAGAACAATCTTCTTCATCGATCCTGACTCCCGTGTGTTCGGAAAGGGGAGGACGTTGCGAGGCCGCCATGAAGGGGGAGAGAGGGAGGCACCCCTTCAGGGGAGGCTGGCGGCCTTCGCAACGACCATGAGCAGGATATAGGAGGCAGTTGTCGCGCAAATATCCCGGCGCCGGCCCGACATTGTCGTAATTTGTCGCGTTTGAGAAAGACCGTTCATTTGGCGGCAAGCGAAGACCCCGCCCGGTCCCCTCACCCCGTCGTTACCGTGCGCGATGCTCGGTTCCGACGCCCGCCGTGATGAACAGCGCCGATGCCTCGTCTGCGGCATCCGTGGCCACGATATCCGCAGTGTGCCACACGCCCGGCGGATTGATCGCATAGTCGCCGGGCGCGAGCCGGACCAGCTCCAGCCGGCCGTCTGGAAATTCCTGATGCAGCACGATTTCGCCCGAGAGGCACAGTACCACCTCGTCGCCCGCCGGGTGCATTTCCCAGCTGTCCCAGCTTTCGGCGAACCGGAACAGGCTGACCAGCCGGCCTTCCTTCCCGTCATCGGCGTGGCGCGCGACATAGCCGGCGTACCACTCCATTCCGGTGAAGGCCGGCTCGGCCACGGCGCGCGCGCCGAGGCCGAGATGGACCGGGCTTTCCGCCAGCCGATGGCCCGCCCGGATCTCCTTCATTCCGGCGCCGCCATGAGGAAAGCATTGAGCTTGTTGCCATCGGGATCGCGGAAATAGGCGGCGTAGAACCCGCCATCGCCACGCGGCCCCGGCTCGCCTTCGCAAGTGCCTCCGTTGGCCAGCGCGATCGCGTGCAGCCGGACCACCTGTTCCTTGTCCTTCGCCTCGAACGCCACCATCACACCATTGCCGACAGAGGCCGCATTGCCGTCGAACGGCTTGGTCAGGCCGATGCCCGCGCCACCGCCGGGTGCGCCCCAGGCGATCGCGCCATCCCATTCCATCATCCGGCCCACACCCAGTTCGGCTGTCAGCGCATCATAGAACTTCGCGCCGCGTTCCAGGTCATTGGTGCCGAGCGTCACGTATCCGATCATCGAAACTCTCCCCTCAGCGAATCATGATAGATGGAACATAACACGAACAAACCACCTCTCAAAGCGGCGCGCAGACCCCTTCAAGCCAGATGCGATCGGCGCCTTCCAGCTGCGGCGAGAGCAGCGCGAGCGTACCCGCGTGGTATGCGTTCCACCACGCTCGCTCGTCGGGCGTCAGCAGGGCGACATCCACCAGGTTCCGATCGATCGGAACGTGCGTCAGCGTCTCGAAGCCATAGAATTCGCCTTCCGCGCCCTCGATTTCACGCGGCTCAACCAGCACCAGGTTCTCGATGCGGATGCCGTAGGCGCCGGTCTTGTAGTAGCCCGGCTCATTCGACAGGATCATGCCCGGCATCAGCATCTGGCCAGTGCCGGCCTGCCCGCCCGCGGCCTTGGCGATGCGCTGCGGTCCTTCGTGCACCGACAGGAAGCTGCCGACGCCGTGCCCGGTGCCGTGCGCGTAATCCAGCCCCGCCGACCACAGGAACTGGCGGGCGAAGCTGTCGAGCTGGCTGCCGGCCGTGCCCTTGGGAAACACCGCCCGCGCCAGCGCGATATGGCCCTTGAGCACGCGGGTGAAGCGGTCCCGGACCTCGGCCGGCGGCTGCCCCGGACCGACCCATACCGTGCGGGTGATGTCAGTGGTGCCATCGACATACTGCGCGCCCGAATCGACGAGATAGACGCTGTTCGGCTCCAGCGTGCGGTTGGTCTCCTCGCTGACGCGATAGTGGACGACCGCGCCGTTCGGCCCCGCGCCGGAAATCGTGTCGAACGACAGATCGCGCAGCAATCCGCCTTCGGCGCGGAACGCTTCGAGCCGATCGGCCGCCGCCAGCTCGGTCACGCCGCCGCGCGGCGCTTCCACCGAGAGCCAGTGCAGGAAGCGCGAAACGGCGGCTCCATCCCGCGCCTGCGCCGCGCGCTGGCCCGCCTTCTCGACCTCGTTCTTGATCGCCTTGGGCAGCACCACCGGATCGGTCAGCGCGATGGTCTTGGCCCCGGCGCGATCGAGCGTGGCGAAGATCGCCGCAACGGCCCGTTCCGGGTCGACCGCCACACGCTTGCCTGCCATCGCTTCCAGCGCGGGCACGAACCCGTCGCGATCATGGATGCGCACCGC
The DNA here is from genome assembly GCF_003856955.1 of Novosphingobium sp. LASN5T. Taxonomy (NCBI): domain Bacteria; kingdom Pseudomonadati; phylum Pseudomonadota; class Alphaproteobacteria; order Sphingomonadales; family Sphingomonadaceae; genus Novosphingobium; species Novosphingobium sp. LASN5T. The sequence continues at coordinate 125,580 of NZ_RQSI01000004.1, read as the reverse complement.
GTTGCCCAGGTGCTGGACCAGCGCCGGCGTGACCTTTTCGGGCGCAATGAACAGATCGGCGGTGCCATCGGCGTGCGCCAGCACGAACGACAGCGCCACCGGCGTGCGTTCCACATCCGCGCCCCGGATATTGAGCAGCCAGGCAATCGAATCGAGCGCAGACACGACGACCGCGTCCAGCTTGCGCTCCGCCAGCCATTCGGCCACCGCCGCGCGCTTTTCCGAAGCGGACTGGCCGGCGTGGTCATCGGCATGGACCAGCGCCGGCGCGATCGACGGCGCGGGCCGGTCCGCCCACACCGCGTCGACGGGATTCGAATCGACCGCCACCAGCCGCGCCCCGCGCGAAGAGAGAGCACTCGCCACCGATTCCACCCACGGCCGGCCGTGCAGCCAGGCGTCATAGCCGATCCGCGCGCCTTCCGGCGCGTGTTCCCCCAGCCACGCGGCGGGGCTGGTCTGCGGCACCGACTGATAGCTGTAGAGCCGGCCATCGACCTGCTCGCGCACTTGCAGGGTATAGCGCCCGTCGACGAAGATCGCGGCTTCGTCCCTGAGCACCACCGCCGTGCCGGCCGAACCGCCAAAGCCGGTCAGCCACGCCAGCCGCTGGGCATAGGCGCCGACATATTCGCTCATGTGCTCGTCGGAAATCGGGATGACGAAGCCATCGAGACCGTCCTGCGCCAGTTGCTTGCGCAGGGCATCGAGGCGGGCTTCGTGAGTGTGCATCAGCATGGGATCGTCCTGAATGAAGGCGGCCCGCCTTGCGGGCATCATGGAGGCAACATAGATGCGGGGAATGAGCATTGCCACACCTCCCGTCGCCGCGAAGAAACCGCAGAGCATCACCCACCATGGCATCACGGTCACCGACGATTACGCCTGGCTGCGTGATCCCGGCTATCCCGAAGTCACCGACAAGGCCGTCCTCGCCCATCTCGAAGCCGAAAACGCCTGGTTCGAAAGCCGCATGGCCGACCGGCAGCCGGTGATCGACGCGCTGTTCCGGGAAATGCGCGGGCGCATCAAGGAAGCCGACAAATCGGTGCCGCAGAAGGATGGCAACTGGCTCTACTGGATCGAGTTCGAGGAAGGCGCCGAATACAAGAAATGGTGGCGCCGCCCGGTGGGCGCGGCGGACGATGGCAGCGCCGACGAACTGATTCTCGATGAAGTGACGCTTGCCGAAGGGCTGGACTACTTCCGCCTGGGCGCGATCGCGGTTTCGAATGACGGCACGCGGCTGGCCTGGTCGGTGGACGACAACGGCTCCGAACGCTTCACCGCGCGGATCAAGGTGATCGCCACGGGCGAAGTGCTGCCCGATGAGATTCCCGGCACGCTGTCCGGCCTGATCTGGGTCGCGAACGATACGGGCCTCGTCTATTCGCTCGCCAACGAGAACTGGCGTACCGACAACGCGCGGCTGCACTGGCTGGGCCAGCCGGTCGAGAGCGACATCGAACTGTACCACGAGGACGACGAGGGCTTCCGCGTCGGCGCCGCGCTTTCCGCCAACGAGAAATGGCTGATCGTCTCGACCGGCGACCACGAGACCGGCGAGACGCGCCTGATCCCCGCCGCCGATCCGCTGGCCCCGCCGATCCTCGTCAAGCCGCGCGCCAAGGGCGTGGAATACGACGTCGATGAGCGTGACGGCGTGCTCTACATCCACACCAACGACACCCACGAGAACTTCCGCCTCGCCACCGCGCCGCTGGCCGATCCGGGCAACTGGACCACGCTGATCGCGGGCAGCGACGATTTCTATCTGACCGGGTTCGAGCTGTTCCGCGATTTCTACGTGGTCGAGGGGCGGGTGCGCGGGCTGGACCGGATCGAAGTACGCTACTACGACGATCCCGCCAGGATCGAGCCGATCGCGTTCCCCGAAGCGAGCTACGAGGCAAGCCTGGGCGACAACCCCGAATGGGCCATGACGGTGCTGCGCGTCGGCTACGAATCGATGGTCAGCCCGGCCTCGGTCTATGACTACGATGTCGCCACCCGCAGCCTCACCCTGCTCAAGGTGCAGGAAATCCCTTCGGGCTACGACGCCACGCTCTACGATACCGCGCGGCTGGACATCGCGGCGCGCGATGGCACGCTGGTGCCGGTCAGCGTGGTCTGGCGCAAGGACCGCGCGCCCGGCGGGCCGCTGCATCTCTATGGCTACGGCGCCTATGGCATCGCCATCGGTCCGGGCTTCTCGACCTCACGCCTCAGCCTGGTCGATCGCGGCTTCGCCTATGCCATCGCGCATATCCGCGGCGGCGACGATCTGGGCCGCGCCTGGTACAAGGCGGGCAAGCTGGAACAGCGCACCAACACGTTCAACGATTTCGTCGACGTAGCCCAGGGCCTGATAGCGCGCGGGTTCACCGAGGCGGGGAAGATCAGCATTTCCGGCGGATCGGCCGGGGGCGAGCTGATGGGCGCGGTGATCAATTCCGATCCCGGCCTGTGGGGGGCGGTGGCGGCGCACGTGCCGTTCGTCGACGTGCTCAACACCATGCTCGACGAAAGCCTGCCGCTGACGCCGGGCGAATGGCCCGAATGGGGCAATCCGATCGAGGACAAGGCCGCGTTCGAGCTGATCCATTCCTATTCGCCCTATGACCAGGTGCAGCGCCAGGCCTATCCGCCGCTGCTGGTGACGGCGGGCCTCAACGATCCGCGCGTGACCTATTGGGAGCCGGCAAAATGGGTGGCGAAGCTGCGCGAGTTGAAGACCGACGGCCACGAACTGCTGCTCAAGACCAACATGGGCGCGGGCCACGGCGGCAAGTCCGGCCGGTTCGAAAGCCTGAAGGAAACCGCGGAGGAGTTCGCCTTCATCCTGTGGCAGCTGGGCGTAGAGGCCTGAGGTCCAGCCTGTGAGCAACCGTCATCGCCTGACCTTCACCGCCGCGCCGCAGCACATCGACGAACTGGGCCACGTCAACAACGCGGTCTGGCTGCAATGGGTGCAGGACATCGCGGTGGCGCACTGGGAGGCGGTGGCCGCGCCCGCACACCAGGCCGCCTACGTCTGGGTCGTGACCCGGCACGAGATCGATTATCGCGGCAATATCGGCGCGGGCGAAAGCGTGACGGCGGAAACCTTCATTCCCGAAGGCCCCACCGGCGCGCGGTTCGACCGGCGCGTGGACTTCACCAATGCCGCCGGCAAGGTGATCGTCAGCGCGCGCACCACCTGGGCGCTGCTCGACCGCGCCTCGGGCCGCCTGCTGCGCGTGCCGCGCGACGTCGCCGCGCCGTTCCTGCCGGAGGGTGCAAACCCCTGAACCGCATGGGAACCGTGCCCTGATTGCGCTTGCAATCCGGCCCTTGGCACCCCATATCCAACCCATCGCCCATTATCGTCTTGCACGTGGGTGGCTGAGAGACCGTCGCGCTCCCGCATTAGGCCGGAGCATGTCGATGGACCTGAATCATCTTCTTTATCACCACCAGCTCTCGATCATGCGGGCGGCATCGCTGCCCGCTGCTTCCAGGGCCGGCGCCTGCAGGCTGGTGAAGCACTATCAGACACGGATCGACCGGCTGCGTCACCAGATGGGTGTCTCTTCCTATCCCGACTGGTGCGGCGCCGCCGTCCCGGCGGGCGCGGTATCATGAGGGCCACGCGCGGCACGAGCCGCCCTGGTGCCGTTGCGCACGGTAGCAGCGGCATAAGCGATCCCCAGGCCCTCAAGCGGCGTGCCGAAGCATTCAACCTGGCCTTCGTGCTGCTGGGCGGACGCCGCGCGGCCAACGGCTTCCTGGATTCCGTGCATCCGGGCATGATCGACGTTCCCCGCCAGCGCGTCGGCGCGTCGGAGCTAGGCCTGATAGAGGTCATCCGGGTGCTTCGCCGCCAGGCCTTGCGCGCCGCCCCATTGGAGATTCAACCATGACCAAGACCCCCACGGCGTCCAGAAAGCGCGCGCCCGCAAAATCCTGGACGGAACCGGTCGAAACCAGAGTCACGCGGGCGATGAACCTGAACCTGGCCGAACAGGACGTGATCGACCGGTGCCACCGCGAGGCGATCGCGATCAGCGCCATCGAAACGCTCTTGTCGGGTGGAACGCACCTGGTCTGCGTCACCATCGAAGGAGCCGACGAGGCGCGCCACCTGTTCAGGCAGGACGTGAATCTCGGGCCTGTCCGCCGGGCCTCGTTCCAGCGGGTCGATACATCCCGCTTGCGGTAAATCCGGCCGCCCCCGGACAAGAGAACGCCCGGGTTGCCTAGATCGACACCGCCTGCGTCAGCGTCTCGACCGGCTCGCCTGCCAGCAGATCGCGCACCGTGCGGTTGCGGCCGCTGCGCTTGGCTTCATAGAGCAGGCGGTCGCAGTGGGCATAGAGGCTGTCGAACGCCGTCAGGTCGGGGTTGTCGCCATCGTGCTCGACCAGCCCCATGCTGGCGGTGACGATGCGGTCCAGCCCGGCCACCTCGGCCGCGACGCGCGCGGTGATCGCCCGGCGCGCGCGTTCGGCGCGTTCGGCGGCGAAGGGCCCCCGCAGCAGCAGCATGAACTCCTCGCCCCCCATGCGGATCGCGTGGGTATCGCGATCCCCGGCGATCGCGCGCGCGGTCGCCTTCAACACCGCATCGCCCGTCGCATGGCCGTGGGTATCGTTGACGTCCTTGAAGTGATCGAGATCGATCACCGCCATGGTGCGAAAGCCACCTGACAGCAGTTCATCGAACCGACGCTCGATCGACAAGCGGTTGTTGAGCCCGGTCAGCGGATCGCGGCCGACGATGCCTTCCATTTCCTCGGCGCGGGTCATCGCCGAATCGCGCTCCTGCCGCAGCAGGATGAAGCGGCCGACGATGCCCACCGCCGTGACGATCACCTCGATCGCCAGCGCGAAGGAATAGAGCACCGATACATCGGGCGTGGCCGAACCGGGCAGGACATAGGTCACGATGCGCAGCAGGCCCACGCCCATCGCCGGTGTCCAGCCCAGCAGCGGATAGATCACCATCCGGCTGCCCTTGCGCCAGGCGTCGTACAGCGCCAGCGAGACGAGCCCGAGCGGAAACAGCATGTTGAGGTGGACCAGCGTGGTGGACCACACACGCAGGAACGGCGCCTGCGAGGTGGTGATCAGCCCCACCACAGCCACCACCACCGCCGCCTGCCGCATGAAGGCGCGCAGGCGCGGGTCGAGGCATTCCGGCTCCAGGAAATTCGCCGCGAACATCATCGCCGCCGCCGCCATCGCGGCGTAGCAGATGTTGGATATGATCGCTTCGGCCGGATCGTGGATGGTCATGACCAGATGGATGAAGCCGGTGCCGATCGCGGTCTGCGCCAGCATGGCCACCACCATCACGAGATGCCAGACCACGAACCGTTCCGGCAGCACGCTGTAGAACGCCACGTTGAGCAGCAACGGGACCACCAGCATCCCGCAGACGATGCCCAGCGCCGCCACGCGCCACAAGGGCCAGCCGGTGCCTTCGGGCGCGCTGTCCAGCCCGGCTTCGGCGAAGATCGCCTTCACCCACGGGCGGTCGATCCGCACGACCACCTCGCGCGTGCGGGCCGTCACGTCGGGCAGCGCCATGCTCATCAGCGGCGCGGCTTCCAGATGGTGCGCCTCGGGCAGTGTGTAATCGATCGTCCGGCGCGCGCCATCGTCATCGATCGCGGTGATCGCGATCTTCTCGAACCGCACCGCATGGGTCACGAAACTGCGCGGCAGTTCATCCTCGCTCTCGGGCAAGGTGAAGCGCAGGAAGGTGGAATCGGCGGCGATGTCCCAGCCGCCCGGATTGCACGACCAGCGGGCAGCGCGCGCCGCCACGGCGTCATAGCTTTCGCCGATCTCGGCGGCGGCATGGCATAGCCGCGCGCCCTCGACCGGCGCGGCAAGTGCCACGGCCGGCACAAGCCAGCCCAGCAACGCTGCCAGCAGCACAAGGATCTTGCGGCCCGGGACCATCCCCGAAGCCTAAGCCCATGACGTTATAAGGGCGTTAACTCAGTGAAGAATTTCGGCGGAAGACACGAATTCGTAACCCAGTTCGCGCGCCACAGCCTCGAACGTGACCTTGCCGGCATGGACGTTCAGCCCGGCGGCAAGGTGGGGATCGGCGCGCAGCGCCGCGCGCCAGCCCAGATCGGCGATGCGCAGCGCATGGGGCAGGGTCACGTTGTTCAGCGCATAGGTGCTGGTCCGCGCCACCGCGCCAGGCATGTTGGCCACGCAATAGTGGACGATGCCATCGACCAGATAGGTCGGCTCGGCATGGGTCGTGGCATGGCTGGTCTCGAAGCAACCGCCCTGGTCGATCGCCACGTCCACCAGCACCGCGCCGGGCTTCATCGTGCCGAGCATGGCGCGCGTCACCAGCTTGGGCGCAGCCGCGCCGGGGATCAGCACCGCGCCGATCACGAGGTCGGCCTCGGCCACGCTCTCGGCAAGGTTGGCCGTGTTGGAAAAGCGGGTCTTGGCCCGGCTTTCGAAATGGATGCCCAGCCGTTCGAGCGCTTCGGGATCGCGATCGAGAATGGTCACGTCCGCGCCCAGCCCCACCGCCATCTGCGCCGCGTTGAAGCCGACCACGCCGCCGCCGATCACCGCGACCTTGCCCGGCATCACCCCCGGCACGCCGCCCAGCAGCACACCGCGCCCGCCATGCGCCTTTTCCAGCGCGGTGGCGCCGGCCTGGATCGACATACGCCCGGCCACCTGGCTCATTGGCTTGAGCAGCGGCAGCGTGTTGCCGGCGCCGGTCACCGTCTCATAGGCGATCGCGGTCACGCCCGAACGCACGAGATCCGCGGTCTGTTCGGGATCGGGGGCAAGGTGCAGATAGGTGTAGAGGATCTGGCCTTCGCGCAGCATCGCGCGTTCGATCGCCTGCGGTTCCTTTACCTTCACGATCATTTCGCAGCCGTCGAACACCGCGCGGGCATCGGGCTGGATCACCGCGCCGGCCGCCTCGTAATCGCGGTCGGTGGCGCCGATGCCCAGGCCCGCGCCCTGTTCCACCCAGACGTCATGGCCATGGGCGGCAAGTTCGCGCACGCTCTCGGGCGTCAGGCCGACACGGTATTCATGATTCTTGATTTCGCGGACGGTACCTACGCGCATCGGAGTTCTCCCGCAGGGTCGAAAGTCCTGCAAAGATTACGCCGGAATGCGTAGAAAGTTTCACCAGAATGTATCTTCCGAACCGTTCGCGATAATGATATTTCCCGATTTAGAACCCTTGCGCGGGAAATTTTCGCATGGATCGAGCGGACGTCGCCCTGATTGAAGCGCTGCAGCGCGATTCGTCGCGATCCATCGCGGAGCTTGCGGAGGTGACCGCGCTCTCGCCGTCCGCCTGTCATAGGCGCATTCACGCGCTGCAGGCGCAGGGGATCATCGCCGGCTACAGCGCGCGCATCGATCCGGCCCGGCTGGGACTGACCATGCTCGTCTTCGTCGAGATCACGCTGACCAGCCAGAGCCGCGAGGCGATGGACCGCTTCGAACAGGCGGTGGGCGATTTCGACGACATTCTGGAATGCCACCTGATGTCAGGATCGGCTGATTACCTGCTGCGCGTCGCCGCCGCCGATCTCGCCCAGTACGACCGCATCCATCGCGATTGCCTGGCCCGGCTGCCCGGCGTTTCCGCGATGCGGTCCAGCTTTTCGCTGCGGCAGATCAAGCGCTTTGCGGGCTATCCGGTTCCGCATCGCTGACATCGGCCGGCGGCGAGACCTTGCGGCCCCGCTTCTTGCGGCCGCTGTCGACCAGCACCAGCGAGCTGCCCGGCTCGTTCATCCCGTGTTCTTCGCGCAACTGCAGCTTGAACGCATCGACCGCCGCTTCATCGGGCAGATGCGCCACCGGATAGCGGGCGACGATATAGTCGTCCTCGCGATCCAGCACGGTGATGAAGCGCGCCGCGCTTTCCGCCAGCCGCGTGACGTTGAAGCCACCGGCCAGGAACCAGTTCAGGCGGTTCCAGCTGGTGATCGGCCGATGGCAATGCCGGCACAGGCTGCTGACCGAACCGTCGGGCTCGCGATGACGCTTGCGTTCGGGTTGGTGAACGCGGGTGAACCAGCACTGGGTCAGAGCTTCCATGACAACCACTCGCCTTTCGACGACGTGCGTTATCCCTTGCGACCGCCCCCCAACGACCAACGGACTTCGCCGCACTGATAGGGGTTAATACGCGGAAACCTTTAAGACTCGCTTAAGTGCGGGCAGTCGCGGTCAGACCCCGGCGCCAATACCGGGAACTTGATAACGTCGTCATTGCGAGCGTTAGCGAAGCAATCCAGGGTGTCGGGTGCGGCTCTGGATTGCCACGGGGCTTCGCCCCTCGCAATGACGATGGCGGAAAATAAAGGCCGGTCCTAAAGCGGGTTGCCGTCGCGATCGCGGTATATCTCGCGCCGGCCGACATGGTTGGCGGGGCCGACCAGACCGTCGGCTTCCATCCGCTCGATCCATTTCGAAGCGGTGTTGTAGCCCACGCCCATCTGGCGCTGGATCCAGCTGGCCGAAGCCTTCTGGCTTTCGAACACCAGCTGGCAGACCTGCCGGTACTTGCGGTCTTCCGGATTGTCGGACGCAGCATCGATGTCGTCGAAGCCGAAGCCGCCGTCTTCCGGTTCCTCGGTGACCGAATCGACGTATTCGGGCGATCCCTGGGCGCGCCAGTGGTCGGCCACGCGTTCCACTTCCTCGTCCGACACGAACGGGCCGTGGACGCGTTTGATCGGGTCGGTGTTGGGCTTGTAGAGCATGTCGCCCTTGCCCAGCAGCTGCTCGGCGCCCTGTTCGCCCAGGATGGTGCGGCTGTCGATGCGGCTGGTGACGGCGAAGCTGATGCGCGTGGGCAGGTTGGCCTTGATGACGCCAGTGATGACGTCCACCGACGGGCGCTGCGTCGCCATGATCAGGTGGATACCCGCCGCGCGGCTCTTCTGCGAAAGCCGCTGGATCAGCACTTCGATTTCCTTGCCGACGGTGACCATCAGGTCGGCCAGTTCGTCGACGATGACCACGATCTGCGGCAGCGTCTTGTAGTCGAGCTGCTGTTCCTCGAACAGTTCCTCGCCGGTATCGGGATCGAAGCCCACCTGGATTCGCCGGCCCAGCGGCTTGCCCTTGGCTTCGGCGGTGCGGACCTTCTCGTTGAAGCCGGTCAGGTTGCGCACGCCCACCGAGGACATCATGCGGTAGCGCCGCTCCATTTCCTCCACCGCCCATTTCAGCGCGCGCACGGCCTTGGCCGGCTCGGTCACCACGGGCGAGAGCAGGTGCGGAATGTCGTCGTAGCTCTTGAGTTCGAGCACCTTGGGATCGACGAGGATCAGGCGGCACTGCTGCGGCGTGAGCCGGTAGAGCAGCGAGAGCAGGATGCAGTTGAGGCCGACCGATTTGCCCGAGCCGGTGGTGCCGGCGACCAGCAGGTGCGGCATGGTGGCGAGATCGGCCACCACCGGTTCCCCCGCGATGTCCTTGCCCAGGATGATCGGCAACAGCGCCTTCGCATCGACGAACTTGTCGCAAGCCACGATCTCGCGGAACGAGACCATGTCGCGCACGGCGTTGGGCAGCTCGATTCCCATCACCGTGCGGCCAGGGATCGAGGACACGCGCGCCGAAATCGCGCTCATGTTGCGGGCGATGTCGTCCGCCAGGCCGATCACGCGGCTGGCCTTGATGCCGGGGGCCGGCTCCAGTTCGTACATCGTCACCACCGGCCCGGTGCGGACGGCGGCGATCTCGCCCTTCACGTTGAAATCGTCGAGCACGTTCTCGAGCAGGCGCGCGTTGCGTTCCAGCGCCAGCTTGTCGATCTTCGGCTGCGCACTCGCCGGCGCTTCGACCAGCAGGTCAAGGCCCGGCAGCTCGTATTCCGAAAACAGGTCGCCCTGCCGCGCCTTGGCGTTGAAAGTGGCGGGCGCCGTCGCGCGCGATGGATCGGTAATTTCGGTCGGCCGGCGCGGCGCAATCGCGGTTTCGACATCCAGCGGGGTTGACGGCGTAACCGTCGACGCCTCGCGCCGCTCGGCCTTTTCCTTTCTGGAAACGGGCGTCGCAGGGGCATCCGCACCATCCGCCGCCTGCGGCGCGCGGACCGGCAGCAGACGCGGGAGGCGGAACATGCGTGCCCAGTCGAACGCGAACACCCGCCCCGCGATCAGCGCGCCAACGCACAGCGCCACCAGCGCAACGGGAAGAATGATCCAGCCCTCGGCAGGCCCGGCAAGGTGGGCGACGGCGCGCACCGCCGCCGCACCGATCAGGCCGGTAAGGCCGCCCATGCCGGCGGGCAGGCCGAATCGCGGCGCGGTGAAAGCCAGCGCCAGCGTCGTGCCGATCAGCACCATCGCCACCATCAGCAGGCCGGTCGGCCGCAACCAGCCCGGATCGGACGTGGGGTCTTCGTCCTCGTCCGCGTCGATCAGGTCGCCGGCCGCTTCCCACAGTCGGCGCGCAAACACGAACAACAGCGGCAGTAGCAGCACCGAAGCGGCGCCGAACAGCATCAGCACGCGCTCCGCCGCCCAGGCGCCGGGCAGCCCCATCCAGTTTTCGACCGGCCCGCCGGCTGCGGTGCTGCCCGAAGGGTCGGTCTGCGTGTAGCTTACCAGCGCCAGCGCCAGGAACAGCATCAGCGCGAACAGCGCGGTGCCGCCGATCAGTTCCAGGCTGCGACGCAGGCTGCGGCGCAGAACCGCGCGCCAATCCGCGCCCGCCCTTCCTGGAATGATTGCACGAGATGCCATGATGACCCTTGTCCCTTTCGCCCCATCATGCGCCGGAAGGGGAGTCACCGTCAAGAATCCAAGGGAATCCAGCGAGTCCCACGATCACGAAAGGCCGTCGATGGCGGCCCAGCCGTGGCTGCGCAAACGCCGCGCCCGCCGCCGGTTCAGCCCGCCAAGCGCGATCACCGGCACGCCCGACAGCGCCGCGAGCAAATGGAACCGGACCGGTCCCAGCACGCGCGCGCCGGGGTGGCTGCGCGTCGCGAACACGGGAGAAAGCAAGACCGCATCCGCCCCGGCGCGGGCCGCATCGCGCAGTTCCGCCAGATCATGCGCGGTCGCCAGCCGCAGGCCGCTGGTGCGCCTGCCAAGGCGCGCCGACGCGCCATAGGCCCCGTCCGCGCCCCATGCCCGCGCCTCCACCGCCGCGCCCGAGAGGAGAATGGAGTGGCCGTGCCGCCGGCAAAGCCGCCGCAACGCCCCGAATCGCACCCGGCGCGCGGCCGGTGCAAGGTGGTAGTGCCGGAACACCAGCCCGCTTCCGCGTGGCAGGCGGCCCAGCGTGCGTTCCAGCGTGGCATCGTTGCGCGCATCGCTGAGGAGGAGGATCCGGGGGACGGGGTAGCGCTTCGCCATGCGCGCGCTATAGCACCGCGCCATGAGCCAGCCAGCCACTCCGCTTGAAGACATCCGCGCCCGCATCGCCCAGGCCGAACGAATCGCCGGGCGTCCGGCGGGCGAGGTCACGCTCGTCGCCATTTCCAAGACCAAGCCGGCCGAGGCGATCCTGCCGCTGATCGCGCAGGGACAGACTGTGTTCGGCGAAAACCGGGTGCAGGAAGCGCAGGCCAAGTGGCCCGCGCTCCGCGAGGCGCATCCGGAGATCGCGCTGCACCTCGTCGGTCAGCTTCAGTCGAACAAGGCCGAGGACGCGGTGCGGCTGTTCGACTGCATCCATTCGCTCGACCGGCCAAGCCTCGTCTCCGCGCTGGCCCGGGCGATGGACAAGGTCGGCCGACGGCTGCCCTGCTTCGTGCAGGTCAACATCGGGGAAGAGGAGCAGAAGGGCGGATGCGCGATCGCGGACCTGCCGGCGCTGCTGACGGAGGCGCGGACGGCCAATCTGCCACTGGCGGGGCTGATGTGCGTGCCGCCGGCGGGGATCGAACCCGCGCCGTTCTTCGCGCTGCTCGACAAGCTGGCGGAAGACAACGGCCTTCCCGGCCGCTCGATGGGCATGAGCGACGATTTCGAGACCGCGATCATGCTGGGCGCGACGCACGTGCGCATCGGCAGCGCGCTGTTCGGCGCGCGATAGGGCGGCCCTCCCCGCGTGGGCGGGAAGGGCCGGCCGGTTACTTGACCTGCTTGACCGTCTTCTTCTCGGGCGCGACCGAGATGCGCAGCGTTTCGCCGTTGTGGCCGGGGAAATCGGTGAACATCGCTTCGACCAGGTTCGGCACCAGATAGGGCAGACGGTTCGATTGCGAGGCTGCCTCGGCCTTGCCCTCGAACAGGCGCTTGCCATCGGCGCGGCTGTCGATCTTGAGGTCGATCCCGCTGGTATAGACGGTCACCACATCGACAGAGTTGTAGCCGCCGCCCCAGAAGAACGGATCGTACCAGCCGTAACCCCAGCCGCGACGACCATAGAAACCGCCGCCACCGTAAAAGCCGCCACGGCCCCAGAAGCCCGGGCCATAGCCGCCGTACCACGGCCCCCAGAACGGATCCGGGCCGACGCCGGTGGTGCGCACGCGATCGCGCCCCTGGTCGACGCCATAGTCGAAGTGGACGATCAGGTCGGCATTGTCGGGGCTGGCGGCAGGCACGTAGCCCACCTTCTGCAACTGCGCCGCGACCAGCGAGGCGTATTGCGAAAACTCCAGACCGCCTTGGTTGCGCGGGTTTTCGGCAACGATCGCGAACGTCTGTCCGGCCGGGGCGGGCAACTGGCTCTGGAAACGGGAGACCTTGGCGTCAAAGGTCGATGCGCAGCCTCCCAGACTGGCGAGAAGCAGCGGCACGGCAACCAAGGCAAGTCCGCGATTCCGCTTGGTATTCTTGTTCATTCAACGCGACTCCTGTGAGCGGCCCGGCTGCCCCCGTTCAGGCGGACGCACCTGTCTTAGCACGACATCCCGATAGCCGGGAGGTGCTGAATGCGCGTTGAATGGCGCCGAAACATTTCGTGACCGGCGGGAAACTTATGGTCCGAACCGGGGGCTGTTCCACCACGGGACAGCCCCCGGTTCGCACCCGTCAGCGTACCAGCCCCAGCGCCGCGTAAGCCGCGTCCAGCGTCGGCACCGCCAGCGCCCGCGCCTTTTCCGCGCCCTTGCGCAGGATGGCGTCGAGCGCCGCGCGATCCTCGCGCAGTTCGCGGTAGCGGGCCGCCATCGGCGCCAGCTTCTCGACCAGCAGTTCGCCCAGCGCCGGCTTGAACGCGCCGAAGCCCTGCCCCGCGAAATCGCGCAGGACATCGGCGGCAGTGACGCCGGCCATCGTCGCGTAGATGCCCACGAGGTTCGCCGCCTCGGCGCGCCCGGCCAGCCCTTCGACCTCGCCGGGCAGCGGTTCCGGGTCGGTCCGGGCCTTCTTCACCTTCTGCATGATCGCGTCGGCGTCATCGGTCAGGTTGATGCGGCTCATGTCCGAAGGATCGGACTTGGACATCTTGGCCGAACCATCGCGCAGGCTCATGATCCGCGCCGCTTCGGGCGGGATGATCGGTTCGGGCAGGGTGAACACCGGCGCTTCTTCCGATGCGAAGTCGTTGTTGAACTTCTGCGCCACGTCGCGCGCCAGTTCGAGGTGCTGCTTCTGGTCTTCGCCCACGGGGACGTGAGTCGCCTGGTAGAGCAGCACGTCCGCCGCCTGCAGCACCGGATAGGTGAACAGCGCCACCGACGCGCCTTCGCGGTTCTTGCCGGCCTTGTCCTTCCACTGCGTCATGCGGTTCAGCCAGCCCATGCGCGCGGTGCCGTTCAGCAGCCATTGCAGTTCGGCATGCTGGGGCACCTGCGCCTGGTTGAACAGGATCGACCGGTCCGGATCGATCCCGCAGGAAACCAGCGCGGCCACCATCTCGCGCGTGTTGGAAGCGAGTTCCGCCGGGGTGTGCGGCATGGAAATGGCGTGGAGGTCGGCCAGGAAATAGAGGCAGGTCGCGCCCTTGGCGGTCCATTCGTCCTGCATCCGCACCCAGTTCCGGATCGCACCCAGGTAATTGCCGAGGTGAAGATTGCCCGTGGGCTGGATACCGGAAACGATACGCATGGAACGTGCCTTATGTGGTGCGCCTGCGCCGCAGGAGAAGCCGCAGGTCGTCCTTCGAGAATGCCCCGAGCAGGACGGTGGCGAGCCCATAGACGACGCCGCCCGCCGAAACCAGTGCGGCCAGCGCCAGGCAGCGCACCATCCACGTCCCGTGGACGTAGGGCGTCAGCGCATCCTGCGTCAGCCACAGCACCACGCCCATCGCCAGCGCCGCCAGCGCCAGCCGGGGCGCCCGCCGCCGCAGGCGCGCGTCGGCGGCGAAATGCCCGCGCGCGACCAGCGTGCGATAGAGCAGCCAGACGTTCACGGTGGACGCCAGCGCCGTCGCCAGCGGCGGCCCGATGTGCTTGAGCGGCACGATCAGCAGCAGGTTGCCAACCAGGTTCACCACCATCGACAGCGTGGCATAGCGCACCGGCGTCTTCGTATCCTGCCGGGCATAGAAGCCGGGCGTCAGCACCTTGACCAGGATGTAGCTCGGCAGGCCGATCGAGAAGGCCGCCAGCGCCTGCGCGGTGAAGTGCGTGTCCTCTGCCGTATAGCGGCCATAGCCGAACAGCGCGGCCGCGATCGGCTCGCCGCTGACCACCAGCGCGACCGTAGCCGGCAGCGTCAGCAGCAGCGCCAGCTCCATGCCCCGGTTCTGCGTTTCCATCGCCTCCGCCTCCACGCCCGCGCCAAGCTGGCGCGAAATGGTGGGCAGCAGCACGGTGCCGAGGCCGATGCCGATCAGACCCAGCGGCAACTGGTTCAGCCGGTCCGCCATGTAGATATAAGTGACGGACCCGTGGGCAAGCAGCGAGGCGGCCAGCGCGGTCGAGATGACGAGGTTGATCTGCACCGCGCCCGCCCCGGCGGCGGCTGGCCAGATCAGCGCCATCAGCCGCTTCACGTCCGGGTTCAGGCGCGGCAGGCGCAATCGCAGGCTGACGCCGTTCTGGCGGCAGGCCCACGCGAGCCACAGCAGCTGGAGCAGGCCCGAAACCGAAACCGCGATCGCCTGGTTGCGCGCGGTCACCAGCGGATCGTGCGAATGGAACAGCAGCAGCGCGGCGATCAGCGTCAGGTTCAGCAGGATCGGCGCGGCGGCGTTGACCCAGAACTTGTGCAGCGAATTGAGAATGCCGCCGAACAAAGACACCAGGCTTATCAGCATCAGGTAGGGGATCGTGATCCGCGAAAGCTGCACCGCGAAGGCGAACTGATCGGGACTGACCCCGTTGAACCTGCCCGAAAGCAGGAACGTGACCGGCCAGGCGAACACTTCGAGCAGCACGGTCATCGCCAGCAGCACGGGCAGCAGCACCGCCAGCGCCTGTTCGGCGAAATGCAGCCCGTCCGGCAGCCCCCGCCCTTCCGGATCGCCAACCTTCTGGTTGAACATCGGGATGAACGCCGAGGCGAAGGCGCCTTCCGCGAACAGCGCGCGGAACATGTTGGGCAGGCGGAACGCGACCAGAAACGCGTCCGACGCGAAGCTGGCGCCGATATAGCGCGCGAACAGGCTGTCGCGCACCAGCCCGAGCACGCGGCTGGCGAGCGTGAGCCCGCCGATGGTGCCGGTGGCCTTGAGGAGGTTCATGGCCTTGTCATGGCCGCTTCAGGGCTCCGCCCGACCGACCGGCACGCGCCGGATCAGGCGTTGCCGACCGGATCGCCCGCGCCGGCTTCCTCGGCCTGGCGCTGCGAAAGCTGCTGGAGATAGAGCCCGTTGAAGTCGATCGGCTCCAGCATCAGCGGCGGATAGCCGGCATCGCGCACGGCGTCGGCGATGATGCGGCGGGCGAAGGGGAACAGGATGCGCGGGCCTTCCGCGTACAGGAACGGATGCGCCTGATCGTCGGGCACGTTGCGCATGCCGATCAGGCCGCCATAGGACAGTTCCACCAGGAACGCGGTGCCCTGCGCGCCCTTGGACGTCACGTTGATCTTCAGTTCGATCTCATGGACGTCCTGCGCGATGCTGCGCGCGCCGATGTTGAATTCGATCTGGATATCCGGCGCGTCCGTCCACTGGTAGCTTTCCGGCGCGTTCGGATTTTCGACCGAGAGATCCTTCACGTATTGCGAGATCAGGCCGATCGCCGGCGCAGTATCCTCGCCGTTCGGGGCCGGCTGGCCGAGGTTCAGATCGCTGATGATATTGCCTTCGTCGGCCATGTCCGTGCTTTCCTGCAAGAATTGCGGTTCTTTCCGGCGGGCGCGTAGCATCATGGCGCTGGCGCGGCAATCCGGGCCGGGACAGGGACGTTGCGAACCGCACGAAAGCGGCGTTGCAGGCGTGTGACACCTCTTTCACGAAAACGGCCGCGTGACGGAAACGGCTGGTCGTCCATATGTTGTTCATTTGTAATTCGTACCTATTTGAGGCACGATGAACCGGCGTCGGGGAGATATGGCTCCCGGCGCCCGCTTCTTGGGACAATGAGTGTGGTTGTTGAAATTGTCATTCTGGCGATGATCGCGGCTTTCCTCGGCCTCCGGCTCTATTCGGTGCTGGGTCGCCGTCCGGAACAGAACGAGGAACCGCTGCGCCGCCGTGTGGAACAGCCCGATCCGTCCAGCGCGCCGCGCACCCTGGCGCCCAAGCTGCCGGAAAAGGCGACGGTCGCCCTCCGCCCGCAGACCGCACAACCCGTTGAGTTCACAGGATTCGACCAATCGGCAGAGGCCGGCATTCGGGCCATCATCGGCGCCGACCGCCGGTTCGATGTCGGCCTTTTCCTGGTGGGTGCGCGCGGCGCTTATGGCATGGTGCTGGAAGCGTTCTGGCGCGGCGACAAGGAAGCGCTCGGCCAGTTGTGCGACCGCGATGTCTACGAAGGCTTCGCCGCTGCGATCGATGCGCGCCTCGCCGCAGGCGAAACGCTCGATTCGCGCCTGATCCGAATCGAGGAAGCGAAGATCGTTTCCGCATCGTTCGACGCGCCAGTTGCCCGCATCACGGTCCGCTTCACTGCGGATATCGCGTCGGTTACCCGCAATGCCGATGGCGTGGTGGTGGCCGGCTCGCTTGATGACGCGATCGAAAGCCGCGACCTGTGGACGTTCTCGCGCGATCTGACCTCGCGCGATCCGGACTGGCTGCTCGACGAAACCGACGAGGGGTAATTTCCCATGCTGCGGCGCCGCACGGCGGGCCTGCTTCTGGCACTGGCCCTGCTGAGCGGGTGCGTGCGGCTGATCCCGGGAACCACGCCTCCCCCTGTACCGCCCGTCGGCACCACTGCCGCGTCGTCCACCCTCATCCCTGGCCCCCACCCCGGATCGCTGGGCATGGACGCGGGGAGAGCGTCCGACGCGCTCGCGGCCTTCGTCACCAGTTGCCCGCGCCTTGTGGCCCGGGCCGATACCAGCGGCCTCACCCGCCCGCAGGACTGGTCGGACGCCTGCAACGCCGCCCCCGGCTGGCCCGCCGCCGACGCGCGGCGCTTTTTTGCCACGTTCTTCGAGACCGCGAAGATCGCCGACGGATCGGCGTTCGTCACCGGCTATTACGAACCGGAAATCGCCGGGGTGCGCACGCGTCAGCCGGGATTCGACGTTCCCGTCTATAGCCTGCCGCCGGACCTTGTCCGCGCAAAGCCCGGCGATGCTCCGCCCCTGCCCGACGGGCTGCAGCCCAAGGGCCGCTATGACGAGAGCGGGCGGTTCGTGCCCTATTACAGCCGCGCCGAAATCGAGGACGGCGCGCTCGCCGGCAGGGGACTGGAACTGGCCTGGGCGGCCGACCCGATCGCGTTCTTCTTCCTTCAGATTCAAGGATCGGGGCGGCTGCGCGCGCCCGATGGCTCCGTCATCCGGCTGGGTTATGCCGGACAGAACGGGCTGGACTACACCGGGATCGGATCTCTGATGCGCGATCGCGGCCTGATCGGAACCGGACCGGGCCAGTACCCCGGATCAATGCAGGGCATCGTCCAGTACCTGCGCGATCATCCCGCCGAAGGCCATGCGCTGATGCGCCAGAACGCGAGCTGGATCTTCTTCCGCGAACTCACCGGCCCCGGCCCGGTCGGCGCGCTGTCCGTGCCGATCAGCGGCAGGACCACGCTCGCCGCCGATCCGGCCTTCGTCCCACTGGGCGCGCCGGTGTGGCTCCGCACCGACCGGCCGGAAACCAACGGCCTGTGGGTGGCGCAGGATACTGGCGGCGCGATCCGGGGCGCCAACCGCTTCGACAGCTTCTGGGGTGCCGGCGCGGACGCCGCGACCATCGCCGGCGGGATGAGCGCGCATGGCGAAGCGCTGCTGCTGCTGCCACGCGGCACGCTGGAGCGGCTGGGGCGCCGATGAAACCGCCGCGCGGCCTGTCGCCCGAAGAAGCGGCGCTCTGGCGCAAGGTGGCCGAAACGGTCACGCCGCTGCATCCTGCCCGGCGCGCGCCACTGCCATCGCCGGACGCGGCGGACACGCCCGTTTCCGCGCCGCCCGCACCGGTCCGGAAGGCGAAAGGCCGTGTGCCACCGCCCCGGCCCGTTCCGGCTCCGGCACCGGCAGCCGCTCCCCCGCCGCCGACCCGCAACGGGCTCGATTCGAGCTGGGATCGCAAGCTGGCGCGCGGCACGATCGATCCGGACGTGACGATCGACCTGCACGGCATGGGGCTGGACGCGGCGCATGGCCGTCTCGTCAACGGCGTGGGGCAGGCACTGGCGATGGGCGCGCGCGTGATCCTGCTGGTCGCGGGCAAGCACCGGCCGCGCGACGACCATGGCTTCCACAGCACCGACGGACGCGGCGAACGGCGCGGGGCGATCCGCGCCAAGCTGCTCGACTGGCTGGCGGCCAGCCCCTATGCCGAAAGGATCGCCGCCGTCCGCCCCGCGCAACAGCGCCACGGCGGCAGCGGCGCGGTCTACATCGTCCTGCGCCGCGCGCGGTAAGGCCGTGGCCAGTCAGGTTCGGTAGTCAGGCCAGCGCCGCGCGCACCACGCGATCGTAGATGCGGGTCAGCACGGCCAGGTCTTCCATCGCCACCGCCTCGTCCGTCTTGTGCATCGTCGCGTTGCACAGGCCGAATTCGATCACCGGACAAACCGCGCGCAGGAACCGTGCATCCGATGTTCCCCCGCTGGTGGAAAGCTCGGGCGCAAGGCCGGTTTCCGCCGCGATCGCCTCGCTCAGCAGTGCCGAGAACGCGCCGGGCAGCGTGATGAAGCTTTCGCCCGAGATCACCGCATGAACTTCGACGCGGTGCCGTTCACCGATAGCGTTGACCCGGCCGACCAGTTGCTCGCCCGAATGGAGATCGTTGAACCGGATCGAGAGCCGCGCGGTGGCCTGCGCCGGGATGACGTTGGTCGCCGGGTTGCCCACGGTGATGTCGGTGATTTCCAGGTTCGAAGGCTGGAACCAGTCGCTGCCCTGATCCAGCTCCAGCGCGTCCAGCTCGGCCAGCATCGCCACCAGGCGCGGGCAGGGATTGTCGGCGAGATGGGGATAGGCGACATGGCCTTGCGCCCCGCGCGCCGTCAGCCACAGGTTGACCGATCCGCGCCGCCCGATCTTCACCGTATCGCCCAGCCGGTGGACCGAGGTCGGCTCGCCCACCAGGCACAGATCGGGCTGCGCGCCCACCGCGTTCATGTGTTCGATCAGGGCCACGGTGCCAAAGCGGGCCGGGCCTTCCTCGTCCCCGGTGATGATGAAGCTGATCGTGCCGGCCTCGGCCGGAATGGCGGATACCGCCGCCACCATCGCCGCGATCGAGCCTTTCATGTCCACCGCGCCGCGCCCGTACAGCAGATCGCCGCGCCGTTCCGCCACGAAAGGCGCGCTGCTCCAGCCCTCGCCCGGCGGCACTACGTCGACATGCCCCGCGAAGGCGAAGTGGCGGCTGCCCGGCGGCCCCTCGCGGATCGCGAAGAGGTTTTCCACCGGCCCGTCCGGCGGATCGCCAGCGATGAAGCGGTGCACCGCGAACCCCAGCGGTTCGAGCATCGCCTGAAGTGCATCGAACACCAGCCCGGCGGCCGGCGTGACGCTGGGGCATTCGATCAGGCGTTCGGCGAGAAGGACGGGATCGGTGGTCATCGACGCGGCCTTACGCGATGCCCGCGCGCTTGGCGAGCCGGGAACCATCCGCAATCACGCGGCGGCGGAAGGCCCGTCGAACTGTTCGATCGTCCATTCCTCCTCGCTGGCGGCGGCCACCCAGGCCCGCACCCATTCGTGATCCCAGATCGCCTGCATATAGGCCACGGCGAAGCCGGGCACCGGCACGCCATAGCTGAGGAAGCGCGAGACGACCGGCGCGTAGATGATGTCAGCCGCGCTGAACGTGCCGAACAGGAACGGCCCCCCCTTGCCAAAACGCGCCCGCGCTTCGGCCCACAGGGTAAGGATGCGCACGATGTCCGCCCGCACCTCGTCGGTCACGGCCACGCCCTGCCTCCGCTTGCGGATGTTCATCGGCAGTTGGCGGCGCAGCGGCAAGTAGCTGGAATGCATTTCGGCGACCATCGACCGCGCCATGGCCCGCGCATCATCCGCGCGGGGCCAGAACCGTTCGCGCCCCACCTTGTCGGCCAGGTATTCGATGATGGCCAGACTGTCCCACACCACCGCGCCATCCGGCCCGTCACCGTCCCACAGGATCGGCACCTTGCCCGACGAGGGCGCGAGATCCTCGGCCTTGCGGGCCTCGTCCCAGTCCTCGCCATAGAGCGGTACCGTGATTTCCTCGAACGCCAGGCCCGATTGCTTGCAGGCCAGCCAGCCCCGCAGCGACCAGCTCGAATAGTTCTTGTTCCCGATGATGAGCTTCATGGCCGCCCTTTCGCACCTGCGGAGGGCGTAACCGTTCATGCTGGGCCTGTCGAGCATGAACGGGCGAGCGGCCGACTGGCGCAATTGTGCCTTGCAAACAATCATAAAGCCGGGTCGCCCAGCGGCGCCCCGGCTTTATCACGCCCGCGAACCAGCCTTCGCGGGAAAGGCCCGGAAGCGCCCCGCAAGACACTTCCGGGAGGTGTTCAGAAGCGATAGGCCACGCCGGCCAGGACCTGATGACGATCCCACTTGCCGGTGCCCTGGCTCGCATCGTTGTAGCGGTATTCGAGCCGGGTCGAGAAATGCGGCGTCAGCGAGCGTTCCACGCCGCCACCGACGACCCATGCGTCACGGTCTTCGCCCGCGTTGACATTGGCCAGATAGGTGCGGGCGCGGATGCTGGAATAGCCGCCACGGGCATAGACCAGCGTCTTGTCGTTGACGAGGTAGCCCGCGCGGACGGTCAGATCGATCGAGCGCTTCGGATCGATGGTGACGCCTGGGCCATAGACGTTGTCCTGGATGCCCCAGTTGATGCCCGCCTCGGCGCCGACGACGACCTTCGGGTTGATCTTGTGGTCATAGCCGATGAAGCCGCCCAGCTCGAAGGAATCCTTCTTGCCGTTCACGCCCACGGCGCCGACATCGGTGTTGATCCCGCCGATCTTGTCCTGGTTCCAACCGGCCTGCACGCCCACGAAGGGCCCGTTGAAGGGTTCGGCCGAGGCCGGAGCGGCCAGCCCGATTGCCAGTGCGGAAGCCGCGGCGGAAACAAGAAAAGTCCTCATATTCAATCTCCTGCAAGACGAGGCGCGTAGCTCAGCGTCTCGGCGGCCCATGTAGTGCGGGCGCAGGCGATTGGGATTGGCATTAGGTCGAAGAAGATGTTCGACCTTTCCCGAACTTGACGGGTTTGCGACGAAGCCGGGATTGGCGGTCAACCCGGCGGAGCGCAGGAAAATCGTCTGCGCGTATTTTGCACCTGCCGCACCCGGGCGCGCGGGATCACCGCCGCGCGGCGCCGCCATGCGTCCCCCGAAGGACGCCAGACATGCGTTCAGATTTCGGAATCTTCCAGAACGGCCGCGCGCAGATCCTCGATGCCCAGCTTCAGCTCGGACGAGGTGACCAGCACTTGCGGGTAGGCGGCCGTGCGCTTGCGCGCCGCCGCCTGGGTATCGGCCAGCACTTGCGCCAGGTCGGTGGCCTTGATCTTGTCCGCCTTGGTCAGCACCACGCGATAGCCAACGCCCGCCTCGTCGAGCATCTGCATCATCTCGTCATCGACCGGCTTCACGCCGTGGCGGCTGTCGATCAGCAGCAGCGTGCGCTTCAGCACCACCCGGCCACGCAGGTAATCGCGCACCAGCCGCCGCCATTGCTCCACCACCTTGGGCGGGGCCTTGGCGAAGCCGTAGCCGGGCATGTCGACCAGCCGCAGGCGTGTGGGTTCGCCCACTTCGAAGAAGTTCAGTTCCTGCGTGCGCCCCGGCGTGACCGAGGTGCGCGCGATCGACTTGCGGCCGGTCAGCGCGTTGAGCAGCGAGGACTTGCCGACGTTGGACCGCCCGGCAAAGGCGATCTCCGGCACTTCGGGATCGGGCAGGAACTTGAGCGCCGGGGCGGACTTCAGGAAGTCCACCCGCCCGGCAAACAGCAACCGCGCGCGTTCCAGAAGGTCCGCGCGGGCTGCCTGCTCCTCGGGCGAGAGCGCGGGAGACGAGAGCGCGGGTTCGCTCACCGCGCCTTCGGCTTCTTGTCGCGCGCGGCGGCGCGGTCGATGTCCTGCTGGTCCTTCGACGCCTGCGCCTTCAACTGCGGGTGGCGGCTGTAGAGGTACTTCTGCTGCCCGATGGTGAGCAGGTTGGAGGTGATCCAGTAGATCAGCAGGCCCGCCGCGAACGGCGCCATCACGAACATCATGATCCACGGCATCATGCCCATGACCTGCTGCTGCGCCGGGTCCATCGCCGCCGGCTGGAGCTTGAACTGCAGCCACATGGTGATGCCGAGCAGGATCGCGAGGATGCCAATGCCGAGGAAGCTGGGCGGATCGAACGGCAGCAGGCCGAACAGGTTCAGCACGTGCAGCGGATCGGGCGAGGACAGGTCCTTGATCCACAGCACAAACGGCTGGTGGCGCATTTCGATGGTCAGCACCAGCACCTTGTACAGCGCGAAAAACACCGGAATCTGCAGGAAGATCGGCAGGCAGCCGGCAAGCGGGTTGACGCCTTCCTGCTTGTACAGCGCCATCACTTCCTGCTGCTGCTTCTGCTTGTCGTCCTTGTAGCGTTCCTGGATCGCCTTCATCTTCGGCTGGATCGCGCGCATCGCCGCCATCGAGGCGAACTGGCGCTGCGCCACCGGGAACATCATGCCGCGCACGATCAGCGTAAGCAGGATGATCGCCACGCCAAAGTTGCCAACGGTGCGGAACAGCGCATCGAGCAGCCAGAAGATCGGCTTTTCGAACCAGCGGAACCAGCCCCAGTCGATCGATAGCGACAGGTTGGTGATCCCCGCCTTCTCATAGCGTTCGAGCGTGGCGTTTTCCTTGGCCCCGGCGAACAGGCGTACGGTCTGGCTGGCCTGCTGCCCCGCCGCGACGGTGACCGGGTTATAAAGCAGGTCGGCGCGGAACAGGCCATCGCCCAGCGCGCGGAAATCGCCCTGCGCCTGCGTGCCGCCATCGGGAATCAGCGCGGAGAGCCAGTAGATGTCGGTAAAGCCGATCCAGTTCGGCTTGCCCTTGGGCGTGACCGTGCCCGTGCCGATCACATCCTTGTAGTTGTTGCTGAAATCGACCGAACCATCGAACGCGCCGATCGGCCCGGAATGCACGTTCCAGGTATCGAGGCTGGCGGTGCGGTCGGTCCGGTTGACGAGCGCGAAGGGGCGCACCACCACCGGCGCGCCACCCGCGTTGGCCACCGTCTGCGTGGCCGTGACCATATAGGCATCGTCGATCGCGTAACGGATCGCGAAGGTCTGCCCCGTCGGGTTGGTCCACTTGAGCGTGACCGGGGTCTGCTGCGTCAGCTTCCGGCCATCTGCCTGCCAGACCGTGTTGGCATCAGGGGCCTGCACGCCCTGCCCGACCCAGCCGAATTGCGCGAAGTGCTGCGCCGGCGTGCCGGCGGGCGAGAACAGGCGGACAGAGGCGCTGTCCTTGGCGATGGTCTCGCGATACTTGTTGAGCGTGAGGTCATCCAGCACACCGCCGACAAGGTTGATCGAGCCCTTGACGCCCGGCGCCTCGATCGCGACGCGCTGCGGCGAGGCAAGCGCAAGCTTGAGGTCCTGCTTTTCCAGCGCGACATCGGCGGGGTTGAGCAGGCCACCTTCGCGCGTGGGCTTGGCGGGCCGCGCATCCGCACCGGCCGGCGCCGGGGAAGCGCTGGCGCTGGCGACGGGCTTGGCAGGCTGCGGGAAGAAATACCGCGTGCCGAGATCCCAGCCGAGCAGCAGCAGGGCCGTGAGCGCCACCGCCCAGATCAGATTGCGCTGATTTTCCACTCTGCCTCGCGTTCTTGTCTTTGCTTGCCTTGCAGGAAGATGCCCGGTGGACCATGCGACCGCCGGAACATCGCGTCTCAGGGCACCGGATCGTAGCCGTGGCCGCCCCAAGGGTGGCAGCGCAATAGCCGCTTCGTCGCCAGCCAGCCACCCCTAATCGCGCCGTGCTTCTCGACCGCCTCGATCGCGTATTGCGAGCAGGACGGCATGTAGCGGCAGGAGGGCGGAAGCACCCGCGAAGGGCCAAGCTGCCAGCCCCGCGCGATCAGGATGAGCAGGCGTTTCATCATGGCCGGCGCTCTTTGCCGCCCGTTGCCTTGCCGCCCGTTGCCGCGCCGTCTGCCGCCTTGCCGCCGCGGGAGCGCCGGCGTGGCGGATCGCCCTTGCCGGCGGCGGCCCGTGCCAGCGCCTGCGCCAGTTCCTGCCGAAGCAGCGCGAAATCCCGCTCGACCCCGCCTTCGCGGCCGATCAGCACGTGGTCCGCGCCGGGCACACCAATGGCCGGGAGCGCGTCGCGCAGCAGTTCACGGAACCGGCGCTTCATGCGGTTGCGGACCACCGCGTTGCCGATCTTCTTGGTGACCGTAACGCCGAACCGCATCGTCCCTTCGGGGTGAGAAACGGGGTTCACCAACAGCACGAATCCGGGCCTTGCGACCCGGATTCCGCGATTGGCTGCCAGGAAATCCGCACGCTTCGCCAGCGTGGCGGGCTGCTTGCGCGGAACAGCCGGACCGGGCACGTCAGCCCGGATGCCGTCCGCGCAAGTCCGGTCGGCGATCAGGCCGAAAGGTTCTTGCGGCCGCGGGCGCGGCGCGCGCGCAGCACCTTGCGACCACCGACAGTGGCGGTGCGGGCGCGGAAACCGTGACGGCGGGCACGCACGAGGCGGCTGGGCTGGAAAGTGCGCTTCATCGCTAAACTCTTCTCGCTCGAATCTGCAAAAGGACACCGCCGCCGCAAGCGACGGGCCGGAATCAGAGGGCGGCCGATACGCAAGCATGGCCCGCGCGTCAAGCATTCCCGCGCATCATGGCCGCTGACGGCGCCATCCATGGCCCGCCCCATCAGCCGCATGGCCGCTATTGTAGCGCCATCCGCGTTCCGTTAGGCCCTGTCCATGGGTTCAGCGCCAAATCCCCAAACCGCCCCGATCGGCATCACCTCCCCGCCGGGCGGCGGCAGATGGCGCCGCAATGCGCCGCGCACGTCGGTCTTCGCCTTGTTCGGCGTGGTCGCACTGGCGCTTCTGGGCGCTTTCGTCCTGATCTTCGCGACCGTGGAGGCAGAACGGATCCAGCGCAGCCAGGCCGCGCGCACTTCGACCGTTCTGGTCGCCCTCAATGGCGTCGTGGGTGCCACGCTCAACGGAGAAACGGCCCAGCGCGGCTATTTCATCACGTATGACAAGCGCTACCTCGCCCCCTACTGGCGCGGGCAGAAGGCCTACGAGACGGAGATCGCGCGGGTGCGGTCCAGCCTAGGGGCAGAGGCCACGCAACAACAGACGGAACTGGTCGACGAGATCGAGCGGCTGGGCGACGCGAAGTGGGCCGAAATGGGCGCGACGGTGACGCTGGTGGCCAGAGGCGAGATCGCCGCGGCGCATGCCCGCATTCTCAGCGACGAAGGGCAACTCGCCATGGACGGGCTGCGCGAGGCGGTCGGACGCCTGGAGACGGTGGAGCGCGCGAGGCTGGCGGACGCCAGCCACCGCGCCGCGCGCACCGAAGCGCGGATCGTGCCGCTGCTGTCGCTGCTGTTCGCGGTGATCGTCTGCGCGCTGGCGCTGGGTCTGTGGCAGACGGTGCGCATGAGCCGCGCCGAGGCCGCCGCCGCCAATGCCGAAGCGATCGCGGAGGCGCGTGACCGTGCCGACCTGCTCGCCAAGGAACTGAACCATCGCGTCAAGAACCTGTTCGCGGTGATTCTGGCGGTGGTGAAGATGTCGGCGCGGGGCGATACCGCTGCCGCGCCCGCGGTGGACCGGATCAGCAAGCGCATCCATGCCCTCGTCACCGCGCACGACGTGACACAGGGTGGCGACGGCGCGGAGGCCGATTCGCGGGTCGACCTGGCCGACCTGATCGGCAAGACGATCGCGCCCTACCGTTCCTCTGGCGAACGCTGCGTGCTCGATGGTCCGGCCCTGGCCATCGACGGGCGACACGCCATGCCGCTGGGCCTGGTGCTGCACGAAATGGTGACCAATGCGGTCAAGTACGGCGCATGGGCCCGCGCCGGGGGGCTGCTGGAAGTTCGCTGGCAGGATGTGGACGGCCGCGTGCGGCTGGTCTGGCGCGAGGAAAGCGAGAACGCCCCGCCGCCGCCCGAAGGCGGCAAGCCGGAACGCGAAGGCTTTGGATCGATGCTGATGCGCAGCTCGGCCCGCCAGCTCGGTGGCACCATCGAACGCCGCTTCGAGACGGCCGGCATCGTGATCGAGATCGACTTCCCCAGGGTGGGCTGACAGGAACGGCTTCCCCACCCCGGGGAAGCCGTCCTTCCGGTTACCGGTGCTTGGCCTCGCGCGTGGACTGCACCATGCCGGGCGTGATGAAGCCCAGCGGCCCGGGTTCCATCGCGCGCTTCTTCAGTTCGCCTTTCATCCGGGCGTAGTCTTCCTCCATTTCCGGCGTCACCGTGGCGCGCGAATGTTCGAGCGCATCGGCGAAATCGGCGGCGTTGACCGTTTCCACCCCGCCGCCCGCGCGACGAATGGCGTTCAGGCCGGCGCGGCGCACCACGTCTTCCAGATCGGCGCCGGTGAAGCGCTCGGTCTCCGCCGCGATGCGATCGAGATCGACATCGCCGGCCAGCGGCATCGCCTTGGTGTGGATGCGCAGGATGCGCGCCCGCCCCTCGGCGCTGGGCGTGCCGACATAGACCAGCTCGTCGAAACGGCCGGGGCGCAGCAACGCCGGATCGACCAGGTTGGGCCGGTTGGTGGCGCCGATCAGCACCACCGACTGCAATTCCTCCAGACCGTCCATCTCCGCCAGGATGGTATTGACCACGCGCGCCGTCACCTGCGGTTCACCCACCCCGGTGCCGCGCGCGGGAACCAGGCTGTCGATCTCGTCGATGAACACCACGCAGGGCGCCACCTGCCGCGCGCGGGCAAACAGCTTGGCGATCTGCTGTTCGCTTTCGCCGTACCACTTGCTGAGCAGGTCGGAGGATTTGATGGCGATGAAGTTCGCCTCCGCCTCCTTGGCCACCGCCTTGGCCAGCAGCGTCTTGCCGGTACCCGGCGGGCCATAGAGCAGGAAGCCCTTAGCCGGTCGGATGCCCAGGCGGTGGAACGCTTCGGGCGTCTTCAGCGGCAGTTCCACGCCTTCGCGCAGCTTGTCCTGCGCCTCGTCGAGCCCACCGATGTCGCTCCAGCCGATCGTGGGCGCCTGCACCATGACCTCGCGCATCGCGCTCGGCTGCACGCGCTTGAGCGCCTGGACGAAATCGTCGCGCTCCACGCGCAGCGCGTCGAGCACTTCAGGCGGGATCGTCTGCTGGTCGAAATCGAGCCGGGGCATGATCCGGCGCACCGCCTCGATCGCCGCCTCGCGCGCCAGCGCGGCAAGATCGGCGCCGACAAAGCCGTGCGTGGTCCGCGCCAGTTCGCGCAGATCGACATCCTCCGCCAGCGGCATGCCGCGGGTATGGATGCCCAGGATCTCGCGCCGGCCGCTCTCGTCGGGCACGCCGACCACGATCTCACGGTCGAACCGGCCGGGCCGGCGCAGCGCCTCGTCGATCGCGTCGGGCCGGTTGGTCGCGGCGATGACGACGAGGTTGGACCGCGCCTGCAGCCCGTCCATCAGCGTCAGCAACTGCGCGACCAGCCGCTTCTCCGCCTCGCCATGCACTTCGCTGCGCTTGGGCGCGATCGAATCGATCTCGTCGATGAAGATGATCGAGGGCGCGTTCTGGGTCGCCTCCTCGAACACCTCGCGCAGGTGCTTCTCGCTCTCGCCATAGGCCGAGCCCATGATTTCCGGGCCGTTGATGGTGAAGAAGCTGGCGTCGCTTTCGTTGGCGACGGCGCGGGCAAGCCGGGTCTTGCCGGTGCCCGGCGGGCCATGCAGCAGCACGCCCTTCGGCGGATCGACGCCCAGCCGCGTGAACAGTTCGGGATAGCGCAGCGGCAGTTCCACCATCTCGCGCAGCTGGCGGATGGTATCGCCCATGCCGCCCACGTCATCGTAGTTCACGTCGGCGCGGCTGCTGCGCGGTTCCTCGTATTCGGCGCGCAGTTCGACTTCGGTGTTCTCGTCGATGTGGACCACGCCCTTGGGCACGGTCGACACCACGGTGAGGCGGATCTGCGTGAGCGCGAAGGCCGGCGCGTTGAGCATCTGGCGCAGCTGCGGCGGCATGTCGCCCCGGTTGACCTGCTGCTGCCCCGCCGTGGCGACGAGATCCCCGGTCACCAGCGGCCGACCGGCGAAATTGCGCTTGAGCGCGATGGCCGGCCCCTGCAGCCGCAGATCGCGCTGCGCCGGGGCAAAGACCACGCGCTGCGCCGGACGCGTTTCGATCTTGCGCACTTCGACGTGTTCGCCCGAACCGACATCGGCATTGGCACGCTGCAACCCGTCAAGCCGGATCACTTCCAGCCCCTCGTCTTCGGGGTACGGCAGTATTGCCCGCGCGGCCGTGCTGCGCTTGCCGGTGATCTCGATGACGTCGCCTTCGGTCACGCCGAGCTGGCCCATGACCGCGCGGCTGATCCGCGCGATGCCGTGGCCGCTTTCCTCCTGCCGGGCTCCGGCGACCTGAAGCCGCACGACCCTAGTGTCCTCGCGTGTCGCTATATCCGCCATGGCCCCTTTCCGTCCGAAACATTGCCTGATCCAGAGCTAGGAACCGGGCGATGCTTTTTCAAACGTCGAACGGAAGAAACGGTTGCAGGAAAAGCAACCGAAAGCCAGCGCACGCCCAAAGCGCCACCGCCGGGCGTGTCACGAGGACAAGAAAAAGCCCGACCGTTACCGACCGGGCTGAAAAGTTTTGGGAGAGGATGCCTGAAAGGCAGTTTTCGTATGCCTAGCAGACAAAATTGTGCAAGTGCGAAACAGTCAACTGCAATTGCAAAAATTGCAATATAACTGTTTTCCATAAGCTTTCCTGAGCGCTCTCCGTAACTATGCGTAGCAAACGCGTGTCATTTCGGGAGCAAAAAGACCACCGCCCGCCACGATGCTGCAATGCAACCGCAACCGGTCAGCGCCCGCGCGCGCAACCCCGCTCGATGTCCGGCCCGATCTCGCGCGTCACCGCATAAGGGTACACGCGATCGGACATGCCATCGCTGCATGGCCCGGCGGCGATGCGCAGGGTCAGCGGCTTGCCGTCGAGCGTGCCGGCAAATTCGACGAAATCAGGCCCGGCGCGCCGGGCTACGGTGATTTTCGCGCCGGCCGGGAAATCCGGCGTGGAATACGTCAGGACCGTGCCGTCGATGTCCGCCCCCCAGAACGGTTCGGTGCCGGTGGCGCGCAGCCGGGCGGGCAAGGCCAGCGTATCGGCCGCAACAGTCCCGGCATGGCCCGGACCGGAACGGGGTGACTCGACCGCGACAGAGGGCGATGCCACGATGGCGATGGCCGCATCGGTTGCACCGCCCTGGCCGGTATCGTCTTCGGGCTCTGGCGCGGCATTCCGGCACCCTGTAACCAGCGCGCCGGCCAGCCCCGTCAGCACCAATGCCCTGAAGATGCGCCGCACGGACACGATCATGGTTTCCCGACCACTTGCAGAAAGGCCGGAAACCTAGCCGCAATGCCTCGGGCGCGCCAGTCGGCCGGCGATCAATGCGCCAGAAGCAATGGAATCAGCGACCGGTCGAGCAGGGCGCGCGAAACCCCGCCCAGCAACAGTTCGCGCAACCGGCTGTGCCCGAACACCCCCATCACGATGAGTCCGGCGCCCAGATTGCGCGCCGTCTCCTCGATCGTGGCCGCGATCGTCCCCTTGGGCTCCACCGCGTGAACCTCGGCGGTCACGCCATGCCGCGAAAGGTAGCGCGCCGCATCGGCGGCGGGGAAATCCTCCGATTTCTCCCGCACGGTAACGATGTGGACCTGGCTGGCCAGCCGCAGCAGCGGCAACGACGCACGCAGCGCGTTCGCCGCCTCATGGCCGCCATCCCATGCCACGACAGCCGGACCATCGAACACGAGCATCGGCACGCCCTTGGGCAGGGCCAGAACCGGGCTGCGCACGCCGACGGCGATTTCTTCAAGCGCCGGCTCGTCCAGACTGGCCACTATGACATCGGTAAAGCGCGATGCCGCGGCGACGCCTTCCACGCGGCCATTGTCGACGATTTCCACGTCGAAAGGCACGTCCTGCGGCGCGAGGCGCGCCTCGAGATCGGCCGCGCGCCTTTCATCCGCCTCCCGCACCTCGGCGATGGCGGCGGCGGAAAGGGTCGCACCGCCGAACGGTTCCCACACGGCCATCTGGGCAAACGGCGTGGCGATCTGGAACGTGACGTGCCCGTTCACCACACGGGCAAGGGCCAGCGCTGTTTCGACCCGGTCGTCCAGCGTGGACGACGAATCGACGGGGCAAAGAATGGAGCGCATAGGGATCCTCCTTCAGTGTTGCCTTGTGACTCGCAGCATCGGCCCGCCCGCGCCATGATCCAAGTCAAATCGGATCGATGCGGCGCCGCTTGCCGTGCGGCGCGTGCGCGTCCATGGTCCCGCCGCAAACCCCGAGCAGGGGCCCGGAACAGGGGCCCGGGACAGGGTACATGAGGGAGCAGGCATGGCGTTTCGCGCGGTTATCTTCGATTTTGGCGGCGTCATCACGTCCTCCCCTTTCGAGGCGTTCAACAGGCTGGAGACCGAACGCGGGTTGCCGGCGAACCTGGTCCGCAAAATCAACGCGACCAATCCCGACAGCAACGCCTGGGCGCTGTTCGAGCGCTCGGAGATCGATGCGGCCCGCTTTGACGCGCTGTTTGCCGCCGAAGCGCGTGCGCTGGGGCATGATCTGGAAGGCAGCGCGGTGCTGGCGGTGCTGGCGGGCGCGGTCCGCCCGGCAATGGTCGCCGCGCTCGATCGCATCAAGGCGGCCGGCTATCGCCTGGCCTGCATCACCAACAACGTGCCGGCCGGCCACGGCGCCGGCATGGCGCGCAGCGCCGACGGCAACGACGAGCTGGAACGGATCTTCGCCCGGTTCGAACATGTGATCGAAAGCAGCAAGGCCGGCGTGCGCAAGCCCGATCCGCGCATATACCGGATGATGTGCGAGAAGCTGGGCCTGGAACCGGCGGACTGCATCTACCTCGATGACCTGGGCATAAACTGCAAGCCCGCCGCCGCGCTGGGAATGCACGCGATCAAGGTGACGGGCGAGACGCAGGCGCTGGCCGACCTCTCCGCCGCGCTGGGGCTGGACCTGGGCTGATAAGGCTCAGCCTTCGATCCTCAGGGCGCCCGCGCGGCGATAGAGTTCCAGGATCACCGGGTCCTGTTCGGTCGCGCGGATCGCCGCCTCGAAGCGGATCGTCCGGCGCGGGCGCGGCAGCACTTCCACCAGCGTTCCCGCCGCTATTTCGGCGCGCACCATCGTTTCCGGCAGCACCGCCGCGCCGCCTCCGCCCGCCACGATCTCCATCAGCATCCGCACGTTGTTGCAGGTGTTGATCGAAGAAGTCTGCACGCGCTGTTCCGCCAGCGTGGCCATGGCCACCGCGTGGAGCGGCGAATGCGCGGGGACCGACCATACCGGCAGCGGCCGCGCAAACCCGCCCTGGGCGACCGTCCCCGGACTCGCCAGCCAGACCAGCCCGACCGACCCGATCCCGCAGGTCCGGATGCCGGGATTTTCCACCGGCCCGGCCAGGAAGGCAATGTCGGTGGTGCCGGCCAGCACCTGCTGCAGCATCCGCGCGGTCAGGTCGATCTCGATCTCCAGCGTCACGCCGGGCAGGTCGCGCTCGATCTGCTGAACGAAGCCGGGCAGACAGCTGGCCGCCGCGATCTCCCCCGCGCCGATCCGCACCACGCCGCTGGCCCCGGCAAAGTCGCTGGCCTTGAGCAACGCGCGTTCGAAGCCCGCCCACAGCGGCTCGCAATCGCGCACCAGTTCGCGCCCGCGCGCGGTCAGCACCATGCGCCGGCCTTCGCGCTGGAAGATTGCGATGCCGAGCTGATCCTCCAGCTCGCGCACCCGCGCGCTGATCGCCGGCTGCGTGGTGTTGAGCCGCTCCGCCGCCGCGCGGAACGTGCCCAGCCGCGCGATCCACAACAGGGTTTCCAGATGGTAGATGGCGATGCGTTTCATAGCCATTGTTTATCATAAAGCATAAAAAAGTATCGCTATTTACAATTGATCTTTGCCGTTAGGATCGCGCGCGGAAAAGGGAGAGACCCGGATGTCCAAGAAGCTCTATCCCGATGCGGCAGCGGCGCTCGACGGCCTGTTGCGCGACGGCCTGCTCATCACCTGCGGTGGCTTCGGCCTGTGCGGCGTGCCCGAACGCCTGCTCGACGCGGTGCGCGATTCGGGCGTGAAGGACCTGACCTTCGCCAGCAACAACGCCGGCATCGACAACGAAGGCATCGGCAAGCTGCTGCGCACGCGGCAGGTGAAGAAGATGATCTCGTCCTACGTCGGCGAGAACAAGGAATTCGAGCGCCAGTACCTTTCGGGCGAGCTGGAAGTGGAATTCTGCCCGCAGGGCACGCTGGCCGAGCGGATGCGCGCCGGCGGCGCGGGCATTCCGGGCTTCTACACCAAGACCGGCGTCGGCACGCTGGTGGCCGAAGGCAAGGAAGTGAAGGTCTTCAACGGCGAGGAATATATCCTCGAACAGGGCATCTTCGCCGATCTGGCGCTGGTGAAGGCGTGGAAGGCCGACGAGAGCGGCAACGTGGTGTTCCGCAAGACCGCGCGCAATTTCAACGTGCCCGCCGCCACCGCCGGCAAGGTCTGCGTGGTGGAAGTGGAGGAAGTGGTGCCCACCGGCAGCCTCGATCCCGACGCGATCCACCTGCCGGGCGTTTACGTCCAGCGCATGATCGTGGGCGCGCCCTACGACAAGAAGATCGAATTCCGCACCGTGCGTGCAAGGGAGACCGCGTAATGGCTTGGACCCGCGACGAAATGGCCGCCCGCGCGGCCAAGGAACTGCAGGACGGGTTCTACGTGAACCTGGGCATCGGCATCCCGACGCTGGTGGCGAACCACATTCCGGCCGGCATGGAAGTGACGCTCCAGTCCGAGAACGGGATGCTGGGCATCGGCCCCTTCCCCTATGAGGACGAAGTGGACGCCGACCTGATCAACGCAGGCAAGCAGACGATCAGCGAACTGCCGCAGTCCGCCTATTTCGACAGCGCGCAAAGCTTCGCCATGATCCGGGGCGGGCATATCGACCTGACCGTGCTGGGCGCGATGGAAGTGGCCGAAAACGGCGATATCGCCAACTGGATGGTGCCCGGCAAGATGATCAAGGGCATGGGCGGCGCGATGGATCTCGTCGCCGGCGTGAAGAAGATCATCGTCGTCATGGAACATTGCGCCAAGGACGGCAGCCCCAAGTTCATCCCGGCCTGCACGCTGCCGCTGACCGGCCGCAACGTGGTGGACATGGTCGTGACCGACCTGGCCGTGTTCCAGCGCCCGGACCACGCGTCGCCGTTCCGCCTGATCGAGCTTGCGCCCGGCGTGACGGCGGACGACGTTCGTGCCAAGACGACGGCGCACTATATCGACTAGGGGACGAATACCATGAGCGCCGAACTCGCCGCGATCCCGCTGACCCGCATCGACGGCCAGCCCGATACCCTGGCCAACCATGCCGGCAACGTCCTGCTGGTGGTGAACGTCGCGTCGAAGTGCGGGCTGACCCCGCAGTACGAGGCGCTGGAGGCGCTCTACGAGTCCCGCCGGGATGCGGGTTTCGAGGTGCTGGGATTTCCGGCCAACGATTTCGGCGCGCAGGAGCCCGGCACGCACGAGGAAATCGCCGCGTTCTGTTCGCTGAACTATGGCGTGACCTTCCCGCTTTTTGCCAAGGCGGACGTGACGGGACCGGGCAAGCAGCCGCTCTATGCCGCGCTGACGCAGGCGCAGCCCGCCAAGACCGGCCCGGCCGCCGAATTCCGCGAACGGCTGAAGGGCTATGGCATGACGCCGACCGAGGACCCGGAAGTGCTGTGGAACTTCGAGAAGTTCGTGATCGCGCGCGACGGGAGCGTGGTTGCCCGCTTTGCCCCGGCGGTGACGCCCGACGATCCGGCCCTGACAGCGGTGATCGAGGCGGAACTGGCCAAGCCCGCCTGAGGTTCGCATGTCCTACACGCTGATAACCGCCAACCGGAACTATTCCAGCTGGTCGCTGCGGCCCTGGCTATTGATGAAGGCGCTCGGCATTCCCTTCGCGGAACGGTTCGAGCCCTTCACCAAACCCAGCAATTACGACGAGTTCCGGGCCTTTTCGCCGACGGGCCAGGTGCCGGTATTGATCGACGGCGAACGCACGGTGTGGGATTCGCTGGGCATCGCGCTGTACCTGGCGGACCGCCACCCCGGCGTGTGGCCGGCGGATGAGGTGGCGCGCGCCTTTGCCCAGTGCATCGTCGCGGAAATGCACGGCGGCTTCAGCGCGCTGCGCAACGATTGCACGATGAACGTGGGCGTGCGGGTAAAGCCGCGCCCGATGTCGGCGGCGCTGCTGCGCGACGTGGCGCGGGTGGCCGAGATCTTCACGCAGGGGCTCGACCGCTTCGGCGGCCCGTGGCTGGTGGGCGAGGCTTTCAGTGCGGCGGACGCCTTCTTCGCGCCGGTCGCCTTCCGCGTGCGGACCTATGGCCTTGACGTCGGCCGAGGGCAGGCCTGGGTCGATCAGGTGCTGGCGCATCCCGCCATGCGGGACTGGGAACAGCAGGCGCTGGCCGAAACCTGGCGCGAGGCGGGCCATGAAGCGGAGCTCGCTGCCGCCGGCGAGATCATCGCCGACTACCGCAAGGCCTGAGGTCTATTCGCCGCGTTCCTCGCGCTCGCGCGCGTTGAGCTTTGCCCACAGGCCCTCGGTGCCCGCTTCCACCGCCTTGTTCACGTATTGGGAGGCGGCCAGCCAGCCCTTGAACGGGCGCAACGTGGCGAGGCAGCCGATGGCGAGGACCGGCACCGAGGTCAGCACGTGGACCCACCACGGCGGATCGTAGGCGACCTGCACCCACACGACCAGGAACGTCAACGGAAACGCGGTGATGCACAACGCGAAGAAGGCCGGACCATCGTCCGTGTTGGCGAAGCTGTAATCCAGCCCGCAGCTTTCGCAGCGGTCCGCCAGCTTCAGCCAGCCCTTGAACATGTGCCCCTTGCCGCAGCGGGGGCAACGCCCTTCCCAGCCGGATTTGAGAATCCAGCGAAACTTGTCGTTTTCGGCCATCGTCCGTGCTTCCTGCCTCGTTTATCTTATTGTTTATCTTGTTCGGCGCGACATCCGCGTCGCGCGGTCGGCACGGTTGGACCATGCTTCGGCCACATCGCATATAGAGCCCTTCAAGAGCGACGTAAGCCCCTGGGACAATCTGTCCTATCGGCAACTGGTGGAACCGGCTGCTCCGTGCGACATTGGTCTGCATGATCCCCGCCATCACCCACGCCATCACCCACGCTTTTCGTGCGCGCTTCCTCGACGTGCTGGCCTCGATCTACCTCTACAACGAACATCGCGGCTACACCGCGCTCGACCGGGTGCTGGAAGCGGTGCGCGTGCAATGCCCGGACGATCCGGGATTCATTGACGCGATAGAGAAACACCGCGCGGACGAACGCAAACACTACATCATGTTCCGGCGCTGGTTCGATTTGCAGGGCCGCATGCCGCTGGCGGTCGGTCGGTCGTGCGGCCACATCGACCGGTTCATCGAACGCGTGTTCGGCTGCCCGATCGACGCGCTCGACACCGCCATGATTGCGGCCGACCGGCGCGCCTTCGCGCAGCTCTGCCGGGTGATCATGCTGACCGAACAGCGCGGGATGCGCCAGGTGGAGGTGCTGCTGCGCAACCGCCAGGTCCTTTCCGACCGCGCAATGACGCGGATCTTTCGCGTGGTCGAAAAGGACGAACCGGACCACTGGATACCCTATCGCGACTGGCTGGCGCGCCATGGCGGCACGGCCACGCGCTGGCGCGAGCGCTGGACGGACTATGCGATCCACAAGTCGCTGATGCTGGTCAAGCTGCCGCTGTTGTTCGTGCGGCGGAGCACGCCCCGGCTGACGCGCTGGCCCGATGCCGACGAACGGTCCGGCGCGTAACGCCGTGGCTCAATGCCCCATGTCGGCGTCGGGCGGCGGCGCGCCGGGGGCCGGCTTACCCGCGCGCAGGAAGAACAGCACCGGGATCGCCGCCCAGCACGCGATGGCCATCATCAGGAAATCGTTGAGATAGCTGATCATCGCCGCCTGCTGGTTGACCAGCCCGTCGGCCACGCCCAGCGCGGCATCGCCGACCGGCCCGAACGTATCCAGGCGGTTGATGTCGAACGGCACGCTCATCGCGGTCAGCCGCGCGCCCAGCTCCGCGTGGTTGATCTGGATGTTGCGCGCCAGCAGCACCGTGCAGACCGCGATCCCGATTGACGATCCGATGTTGCGGAACAGGTTGGTCATCCCCGCGGCATCCGCGCGCAACTGCGGCGGC
The DNA here is from genome assembly GCF_003856955.1 of Novosphingobium sp. LASN5T. NCBI lineage: Bacteria > Pseudomonadati > Pseudomonadota > Alphaproteobacteria > Sphingomonadales > Sphingomonadaceae > Novosphingobium > Novosphingobium sp. LASN5T. Next base: position 88,600 of record NZ_RQSI01000004.1, on the reverse strand, counting down.
AGCGTGGCGAAAGCAATCAGGTTCATCGGAATGAACGTGAAGCTGAGGCCCAGCCCCTGCAACATCCCCGTCAGGAAGATCGGCCGCATCGGCATGTTCGGCGTCCATCCCGCCATCAGCCACAGCGACCAGCCCGCCAGGAACAGCCCGATGGCCAGCGAAATGCGCGGATCGAACCGGTTGATGAAGCGGCCAAACAGGGTGATCGACAGCAGCATGCCCAGGCCGCGCGGCGCCAGCAGCCAGCCCGCGTCGATCGCGGGAAAGCCGTAGATGCCCTGCAACAGGCCCGGCAACAGCGCCAGCACCGCCATCATCACCATGCCGACCAGGAAGTAGAGCCCCAGACTGGCGACGTAGTTTCCATCGCGGAACAGCGCGGTCGGGAACAGCGGATGGTCCGCTGTCACCAGGTGGACGATCGCCATCCAGAAGGCCACCGCAGCGATCACGGCATAGGCCACGATCTCGCCCGATCCGAACCAGTCCTTCTGCGCGCCGCGATCCAGCATCAGTTGCAGCGTCGAGACTGCCAGCGCGATCAGGACCCAGCCGAACACGTCGAAACGCCGTTCCCGGCGCGGCGTCTGCGGCAGCAGAGCCAGCAGCGCGATCACCGCGCAGATGCCGATCGGCACGTTGATGAAGAACACCCAGCGCCAGCTCACGTTCTCGGTGATGTAGCCCCCCAGCACCGGACCGGCGATCGGCCCCAGCATCACGCCTTGGGTGAAGATGCCCATCATGCGCGGCCGTTCCGCCGGCGTGCTGGTATCGAGCATGATCGTTTGCGCCAGCGGCGACAGGAACGCGCCGCCCAGCCCTTGCAGCACCCGGAAGAACACGATCTGTTCCAGGCTCTGCGCCAGCCCGCACAGTATCGAAGCCGCCGTGAACATCACCACCGAGGAAATGAACACCCGGCGGATGCCGATCGTGTCGACCAGCCATCCGGCCAGCGGCAGCGTGACGGCGGAGGCCAGCACGTAGCTGGTCAGTACCCAGCTGATCGTTTCCTGCGTCGCCGAAAGCGAGGCCTGCATGTGCGGCAGCGCGACGTTGGCGATCGTGGTGTCGAGCATCTGCATGACCATCGCGGCCATGACCGCGAACAGCAGCGGCCCGCGATGCTTGACTACCAGCGGTGGCAGCTCCTCCCGCCGGGGTCCGGACGGCGCCGCCGCTGCCATCAGCGTTTGCCGACGTTGACCGACACCACCGCGCTCAATCCGGCGATGAGCGGCCGGGGCGATCTTTCATCGATGGCGATGCGCACCGGCACGCGCTGGATCACCTTGACCCAGTTGCCGGTGGCGTTCTGCGCGGGCAGGACCGAGAACTCCGATCCGGTGCCCGCGCCGATGCTGTCGACATGGCCCTTCAGCCGCAGCTTGGGATAGGCATCCAGCCGGATTTCCGCCGGCTGCCCCGGCCGCATGCGGTCGAGGTCGGTTTCCTTGAAATTGGCCTCCACCCGCGCGCCGTCGGCCCGCACCAGGCTGAGCATCGGCACACCGGGGAACACCATCTGCCCGATCTGCAAGCGCGAAACCTGCGTGATCCGGCCATCGGCAGGCGCGCGGACCACCGTGCGCCGCAGATCGAGCGCGGCCTTGGCGTGCGATGCCTGGGCGGCGGCGATCGCCGGGTTCACGCCCGGCACCTGCGCGCCATCCGCCAGTTGCGCGCGCGCCTTAGCCACTTCGGCCTCGATCGCGACCAGCTTGTCCCGCGCGGTGGCAACCGCGTGCTCCGCCGCGTCCATGTTGGCGCGCGTGTTGAAGCCCCGGTCCATCAGCGCCCTGGCGCGATTGTAGTTCGCCTGCGCCAGCGCAAGGTCATCGCGCGCCGCGCCCAGATCGGCGGCGTTGGCGCCGACGTCCGCCTGCAGCGCGGTAACGTGCGCCTGTGCCGTGGCGATCTGCGCATCGGCCTGCCGGATCGCGACCTCGTAGGGCGAGGTATCGATGGTGAAAAGGACATCGCCCGCCTTCACGTCCTGGTTGTCGCGGACCCGGACCGAGGTAATGAGTCCGGTCACCTCCCCGGCGATCGAAACGACGTCCTGTTTGACGTAGGCATTGTCGGTTTCGAGCGAACCGGCGTTGCCGAACCAGTACCACAGGCCACCGGCGACGATCAGCGCCGGCACCACGGTCAACAGCACGATCCGCACCCGCTTGAGCCGGGTCCGCGCGGTATGGCGGGCGGCGGAAGCCATTGCTTCCTGCCGCGATTCTACGTCGCTTTCGCCGGGCTTGCCCGGAAAGGGATCGGCTTCAGCCATGGCTCACCCTTGCAGCCGGGGCGCTATCCTCCGCAAGGTTGGCCCGAACACGTTCGAGCAAGCGCACCAGCATGTCCTGTTCATCCTGCGAAAAGCCCGTCAGCGCTTCGGCGAACACGCCTTGCGCGAACAGGGCCAGGTCATCGAGCAACGGCGCGGCTGCATCGGTCAGGAACAAGCGCCAGGCGCGGCGGTCTGCCGGATCGGGCCGGCGCTCCACCAGCCCCGCCTTTTCCAGCCGGTCGATCATCCGTCCGGCCGTGATCGCCTCCACCTCCAGCCACTGCGCCAGGGCGCCCTGGTTGATTCCGGGCGTGCGCTTCAGCGCGGCGAGCACGCGCCATTGCGGCCCCGTTACGCCCAGATCACGGCTGACAACGTCGAAACGCTTGCGGAAGAGACGCCCGACATCGGTGGAGAGGAAGGCAATGTTATTTTGCACGCCATGCCGATAATAGCCATGCTCATTATCGTCAAGCAGCGGACCGTCCCTGCGCGTCGACCGCATCTTTCTTCGACACGCCCCCTTTCCCGCGATAGAAAACCGCATCGGGGGAGAGGACATGCCAGACAACAGGGTGCGGGACCGGCGGCCGGGCCGCCTTTCACGGATCGTGCGGCGCGTGCTGCTGTGGTTCTATCGCCGCCAGGGCTGGAAGGCCGTGGGCACTCCGCCCGCCAGCCGGCGTTGCGTGATCATCGCGGCGCCGCACACGTCTAACTGGGATTTCGTCTATTTTCTGGGCCTTGTCGACGCCCTGGGCATCCGGGCGCATTTCATGGGCAAACGCAGCCTGTTCCGCTGGCCGCTGGGCGGCTTCATGCGCGACATGGGCGGCGTGGCCATCGACCGGTCATCCCGCAACAACATGGTCCAGGCGATGATCGACGAATTCGCCGTACGTGACGAATTCATGCTGACGATCGCCCCCGAGGGCACGCGCGGCGCGGTGCGGCAATGGCGCACGGGCTTCTATCACATCGCGCTGGGCGCGGGTGTTCCGCTGGTGTGCGGCCTGATGGACTATGGCACCAAGACCGGCGGGCTGGGTCCGGAGATCTGGCCCACCGGCGATTACCGCGCCGACATGGAGAAGGTGGCGGCCTTCTACCGCAGCGTCACGCCGCGCCACCCCGCAAAGGGGCTGACCGATTTCGGCAACCTGGACGACTGACGCCGCCGGTCAGCGCCCGACCGGCGCCGCGCGGACTTCCGCCGGCACCGTGCGCAAGGGCACCGCTTTCACCCAGCTCTCCAGCGCCTCCATGTCCGTGGGACCGGTCACCGCATCGGGCTTGCCGACGAAGCCCGAGAAGGTGTCGCCACCCAACGCCAGGAAGCCGTTCACGGTAACGCGATAGCGGGCCTTCAGGTCCAGCGGCTTGCCGTTGAACGTCATCGCCACGATGCGATCGCCGATCGGCCGGCTGCGGTCGAAGCGGAAGCTAAACCCGGCCGAGGGCGAGAGCACCTGCTCCGGGCCGTTGCTGTCGAAGCCCTGTTCCAGCGTCGCCTTGATCTCCGCGCCGGTCATCGTCTCGGTAACCACCTCGTTGCCGAACGGCTGCGTCTGATAGAGATCGCCGAACGTGACCATGCCATCGGCCGCCGGGACGATCGGCGCGCGCAGGCCGAACGGGTTCATGAAGGCGATCTGCGCACCGGCGGATCGCGTGGCGGCGAGCTGGGCGTCGGCGATCAGGTTGCCCAGCGTGCCACCGAACGCGCTTTCGGCGCCGTCGCCGCGCGTCGCCGGGCCGGAGAGCTTGCCGATCGGGCGCGTGGTGAAAGCCTTGGACGCATCGACGTAGCGCTTCACGTATTCGAGAATGTCGGCCCGCGGCTGGAACTGCGGATAGAGCGTGGTATTTTCGCGCAAGCCGGTGGCCGAGGTATAGGGGATCGACTGCACGATGACGTTGTGCGCCTTCTTCGACACGACCTGGTGCCGCACCGGATCGATCTCCAGCGTAATGTCGGTCACTTCCTTGCCATAGACGCCCGCGCTGGTGAGCAGGATCGGTTTGGCCGGGTTGATCTTGCCGTAATCGCACACGTATTCCCAATGGGTGTGCCCGGAAACGACGAGGTCGACGCGGGTGTCCAGCCGGTCGAGGATCGGCTTGATATCGCCCACCAGATCATTGCAGCCATTGGGATCGGGCGTGCCCTTGGTCTTGCCGCCTTCGTGGATCAGCACAACGATGGCGTCCGCCCCCTGCGCCTTGAGCTGCGGAACCGCCGCGTTGATCGTGTCCGCCTCGTCGGCGAACGTGTAACCCCTGATGCCTTCAGGGCTGACCAGATCGACCGTGCCCTTCAACGTCAGGCCGATCACGCCGATCGTCACCTTGCGGCTGCCTTCGCCGAAGCTCTTGATGCCCGTGGCGGGAAACAGCGTCTTGCCGCTGGCATCCTTCGTGCTTGCCGCGAGATAGCGGAATGTGGCGCCGGTGAATGGTTCGAGCTGGCAGGGCTGCTTGGCCGTGAACTTCTCGCAGCCCCCGTCCTGCATCCGCCGCAGTTCGCGGGTGCCGCGATCGAATTCGTGGTTGCCCACCGCGTTGAAATCGACGCCGATGCGGTTCATCACGCCGATCGTCGGCTCGTCGAGATAGAGCGAGGAGGCTAGTTGCGAGGCCGAGATCATGTCGCCGGCCGAAACCGTCAGATGGTTCGGATATTTCGAGCGGATCGATTCCAGAGCCGAGGCGAACCACGCCGCGCCGCCAGCGGGAACCTGCATCGTTCCGCCCTTGCCGTCTGGCGCCAGCACGGACTGGCGCGGCGGTTCGAGGCTGCCGTGGAAATCGTTGAACGCGATGATGCCCACTTCGACCGGGCCGGCTTCGGTCACGGCGGGGCTGCCCGCGCCCGGACCGGTCGAAGCGATCGGACCGGCACAGGCGGAAAGCAATACGGAAACGGTCAGTGCGACCGCACCGCGCAGAACATACGTCATGGGACCCGAACCTGATTGTCTCTGTTGAAACGATGCAGCGCCTTAGCCGATCGCGATGACGCGATGAAGGCATTCCGCAATGCGGAGCGATTCGTTTTTGCGCGCAATTGAAACCGGTGGGGCGCGTCCCTAGAATCGGATAAAGACACGCCGGGAGGAATCCAAAGCGATGGCCAGTGCCTCAGGAAACGCCGACGACCAGCGCGAACGCCTTGTCACCCTTGCCCGCGCCATCATCGAGGAGCGCGGCGGATCGGGGCTGACCATGCACGAACTGGCCGCGCGCGCCGGAATATCCCCCGCCGTGCTGGGCCGCTACTTCGATGGCAAGGACGCGCTGATGGAGGCGGTGGCCGAATTCTGGTTCCGCCCCAAGGTCGCCATCATGGAAGAGGTGCTTGCCAGCGATCTTCCGCCCCGACGCAAGATGTACGAATTCTTCGCGCGGCGCTTCATCTCGATGCGCAAGGGGTATGATGCCGATCCCACCGCCTTCCGCATGTATGTGGAGATCGGCGAGGAACACTTCGAGCAAGTGCGCAGCTATGTCGATCTGGCCGATCACTATCTGGGCGTGATCATCGGAGAGGCGATGGGCGAAGGCTTTTTCCCCGGACTGGGCGTGGACGAAACCATCAGCCTGGTGAACCAGATGGTCGCGCCCTATTGCTCGATCCCCACCATGATCATGCTGATGGAGCGGCTGAGCGAGGAAAAGCTCGCGCGGATCATCGATGCGGTGTTCGATGGCCTTTCCGCGCAGGACCGGGGCGCCAAAGGGCTGACCGGGCTGCGCGCCGCCTGACGGCTACTTCCCGACGAACAGGAAGCCAACCGCCCCCATCAGGCAGGCGAAGGCGGCGAAATGGCGCCAGTGCAGCGGTTCGCCCAGCACGAACACCATGAACAGGCCGAACACCACCAGCGCGATCGCTTCCTGCACCACCTTGAGCTGCCCCGCGCTCCAGCCATGGGCATAGCCGATGCGGTTGGCCGGCACGGCAAGCGAATATTCGACCAGCGCCAGACCCCACGAAATCGCGATCACCATCACCACCGGCCGCGCTTCCGCCACCTGCGGCCCGCCGCGCAGATGCCAGTACCACGCCGTCGTCATGAACAGGTTGGACAGCGACAGCAGCAGGATCGTCTGCATCGGGGGTCAGCGCGTCGGCACGGGCTCGGCACCCGCATAGTCGTAGAACCCGCGCCCGGTCTTGCGGCCGAGCCAGCCGGCTTCGACGTATTTCACCAGCAGCGGGGCGGGGCGGTACTTGGGATCGCCGGTCGAATGGAACAGCACGCGGCAGATTTCCAGGCAGGTATCGAGGCCAATGAAATCCGCCAGTTGCAGCGGCCCCATCGGGTGATTCAGCCCCAGCCGGCAACCCTTGTCGATATCCGCGACCGAGGCAGTGCCCGCGCCCAGCACGAACGCCGCCTCGTTCAGCATCGGCACCAGGATGCGGTTGACGACGAAGCCCGCCTCGTCCTCCGACTGCACCACCTGCTTGCCCAGCGTTTCGGCGAAGGCGCGCATCCGCGTCACCGTATCGGCGGACGTCGCCAGCCCCGGAATCACCTCGATCAACTGCATGACCGGCACCGGGTTGAAGAAGTGCAGACCAACGAAGCGCGCCGGATCAGGCGACGCGGCGGCCATGCGCGTGATCGGGATCGAGCTGGTGTTGCTCGCCATGATAGCGTTCGCGGCGAGCACCTTGCCGGCGCTTTCGAAAATGCGGCGCTTGATCTCCTCGCGCTCGGTCGCGGCCTCAATGATCAGTTCCGCATCGGCCATGGGGGCATAATCCGCCACCGGCGTGATCAGGGCGACGGCGGCGTCCGCGGCGGCGGCGGTGATCTTTTCCTTTTCCACCAGCCGGGCCAACGCCTTGGCGATACGGTCCTTCGCCTTTTCGGCGAGCGCGAGGTCCACGTCCGACAACAGCACCGGAATGCCGGCCTGCGCGACCACCTGGGTAATGCCGGAGCCCATCTGCCCCGCACCGATCACCGCGACTTTTTGCATGGCTGCCTTCTCCATAGCCGATAGGAAGCGCCCTAGGGACAGGACCCGCTACTGGCGCGGTCGAGGCGTCCAAATGGCGAACATATCGGGCCGGAAGGCGCGCGGCTAAGACTGGACGTCTTTGCAAGCGCCTTTCGGTTCGAGATGGAAGCCATTTGGACGTCCCGCAGGGATTTGACCAAAATGGCCTGTTGCGGCGTCGAGACGGCTTGAAATATCGACATATTCCTGCGCCCTCTCTCCTTGCACAAGGCCATTTTGCTTCAAACCTCGACCGCGCCAGTAACGGGTCCTGTCCCTAGCTTCGCACCCGCAGCATGGCAACGCCCATGGACACCGTGCCTAGGGGCGGTTCGCGCCCGGCACCCACAGCGGATCGGCACCGGCGTTGAGCGCGCGGGCCAGCACGAACAGATAGTCCGACAGGCGGTTGAGATAGGCCAGCGCGGCCGGGTTGACCGGCTCTTCCGCCCCCAGCGCCACCCCGGCCCGCTCCGCGCGCCGCGCAATCGCGCGCGCCAGATGGACCCGTGCCGCCGCTTCGCTTCCGCCGGGCAGAATGAAGCTGGTCAGCGGCGGCAGGCTCTCGTTCAGCACGTCGATCGCCTGTTCCAGCCACGCCACCTGCGCCGGAACGATGCGCAGCACCATCTCGGACGGGGTGAAATCCTCGCCCGGAGTCGCCAGATCGGCGCCGAGATCGAACAGGTCGTTCTGGATGCGATGCAGGTCGCGCGCGGTTGCCTCCGGCGCGGCCACGGTGGCAAGGCCGATGGCGCTGTTCGCCTCGTCCACTTCGCCGATCGCGATCATGCGCGGATCGTGCTTCGCGCGGCGCGACCCATCGACCAGCCCCGTGGTGCCGTCATCGCCCGTGCGGGTGTAGATCTTGTTGAGTTTCACCATCGCTGCAAGTCCGGTGCCGGCGGCTTCGTGACGGGATCAGCGCGAAGCGGCGAGCAGGATCACCACGACCAGAACCGCCAGCCCCTGATACTTGATGCGGTTGAACATCATCTTGTTCTGCAGGAGCTGCATTTCGGTCGCGCCTTGCTGGTCGCCGCGCTCCAGATCCTCGCGCGTGGACTTCAGGAAGGCGATGATGCCGCGCACCAGCGAGATGACCGCCATGGCCATCAGCACGATCAGCAGCGGGATCAGGACATACTTCATGGCGCTTGGTTTACGTATTCGGAGAGTGAAATACCAGTGTCAAAAAGGGCAGCGCGCAGATCGGCGGCCAGCGCTATGCCATCTTCCCCCGATAACCGGCGGTCCGAGAGCGAAGGCGCGTCCCGCCGCTTGGCCAGCTTGCGGCCATCCGCTTCCACCAGCACGGGGTGATGGTGCCACACCGGCACCGGCAGGCCAAGCAAGGCCTGTAACAGCCGGTGAACGTGAGTCGCCGCGAACAGGTCCGCCCCGCGCGTGACCACGGTGATCCCGTCGGCCGCATCGTCCACCGTCGCGGCAAGATGGTAGCTTGCCGGCGCATCCTTGCGCCACAGCACCACATCGCCGAACGCGCCGGGCCGCGCCTGCTGCGTGCCACGCCGCTCGTCGCGCCAGGTGAGTTCCCCAGCGGCGATCACGGCGCGCTCCATGTCGAGCCGCCAGGCCACATCGGGTCCGGGCGCGACCGGATGCTCGCGGCCTGTTCCCGGCCTGCACGTACCGGGATAGACCGGCCCGTCCGGCCCCTGCCTTGTCGCCATGGCGGCAATTTCGGCGCGCGTGCAGCGGCACGGATAGAGCAGCCCCGCCGCGCGCAGCGTGTCGGCCGCGGCGGCATAGGTGGCGATGCGTTGCGACTGGGGCGGCACGTCGCGCCACTTCAATCCCAGCCAGGCAAGGTCGGCGCGGAACGCTGCCGCCAGTTCCGGCCGGCTGCGCGCGCCGTCGATGTCCTCGATGCGCAGCAGGAATGCGCCCTGATCCCGCGCCGCGCGATCCTGCGCGACGATCGCGGCATAGGCATGCCCCAGGTGGAGCGGGCCGTTGGGGCTGGGGGCGAAGCGGGTGACGGTCACACTCCGCTGGTGTCCGCGTGCGGGCGGTTCCGTCAAGCATTGACGGCAAAGGCCGGCGCTTGCCCCTCAAACGAATCGCGCACAAACAAAACGGCCGCCCCACCGGGGCAGCCGCTTTTGTCGGTAGCGCTGTATTGGCTGTGCCGTCGGCTCAGGCGAGCGTGACGGTGAACATCATTCCGCTGAGGCCAGCGGCAAGGATGATCGGCAGCGCGTAAGTCGCAAAGCTGCGCATGGTATACCTCCTGTTATGGTGTACCTTCGCAGACATCCTCTCGGTTTCGAGGAAGCGCCGGCAGGGTGGGCTGGAGCTTTTTCGAACCGAGGCGCGCAATACGCCAATTGACGTATGCTGCAAGTGCGAAGCAAGCGCCCATGATTGCATGTAACGCAACTGTAATAATCGCGAACAATCGCTTTGAGGGACGCGACGGCTGGACAGAAACCGGCCCTCCCCTTATCGGCCTGCCATGAGCATCGAGCCTTCCGAATCCATCCTCATCGTCGATTTCGGCAGCCAGGTCACGCAGCTGATCGCCCGGCGCGTGCGCGAAGCCGGGGTCTATTCCGAAATCGCGCCGTTCACGCAGGCCGAAGCCGCGTTCCAGCGGATGAAGCCCAAGGGCATCATCCTTTCGGGATCGCCCGCCAGCGTGCCCGCCGATGGCTCTCCCCGCGCGCCGCAGGTGCTGTTCGACAGCGGCTTGCCGATCCTGGGCATCTGCTATGGCCAGCAGGTCATGAGCCACCAGCTCGGCGGCACGGTGGAGCCCGGTGATTCCGGCGAATTCGGCCGCGCCTTCCTGACCGTGACAGAACCCTGCGTGCTGTTCGACGGGCTGTGGCAGACGGGCGAGCGCCATCAGGTGTGGATGAGCCATGGCGACAAGGTGACGCAGTTCGCGCCTGGTTTCCGCATCGTCGCGGTATCGGACGGCGCGCCCTTCGCGGTGATCGCCAACGACGAGAAGAAGTACTACGGCACGCAATTCCACCCCGAAGTGGTCCACACGCCCGATGGCGGCAAGCTGATCGCCAATTTCGTGCGCCACGTCTGCGGCTGCGCCGGCGACTGGACCATGGCGGAATTCCGCAAGACCAAGATCGCCGAAATCCGCGAACAGGTGGGCGATGCCCGGGTGATCTGCGGCCTTTCCGGCGGCGTCGATTCGGCGGTGGCCGCCGTGCTGATCCACGAGGCGATCGGCGATCAGCTTACCTGCGTGTTCGTCGACCACGGCCTGATGCGGCTGGGCGAGGCCGAACAGGTCGTGAGCCTGTTCCGCAACGCCTATCACATCCCGCTGGTCCACGTGGATGCCTCCACGCTGTTCCTCAAGGGGCTCGAAGGCGTGACCGACCCCGAGGCCAAGCGCAAGTTCATCGGCAAGACCTTCATCGACGTGTTCGAGGCCGAGGCGAAGAAAGTCGGTGGCGCCGATTTCCTGGCGCAGGGCACGCTCTATCCCGACGTGATCGAAAGCGTCAGCTTCACCGGCGGTCCTTCGGTGACGATCAAGAGCCACCACAACGTGGGCGGCCTGCCCGAACGCATGAACATGCAGCTGGTCGAACCCTTGCGGGAGCTGTTCAAGGACGAAGTCCGCGCGCTGGGCCGCGAACTGGGCCTGCCCGAGATCTTCGTGGGCCGCCATCCTTTCCCCGGCCCGGGCCTGGCCATCCGCATCCCCGGCGAAGTGACGCGCGACCGTTGCGACATCCTGCGCAAGGCCGATGCGATCTACCTCGAGGAAATCCGCAACGCCGGCCTCTATGACGCGATCTGGCAGGCCTTCGCGGTGCTTCTGCCGGTCAAGACTGTGGGCGTCATGGGCGATTTCCGCACCTACGACAGCGTCTGCGGGCTGCGCGCGGTGACCTCCACCGACGGCATGACGGCGGACATCTACCCGTTTGATGCCGCCTTCCTCAGCCGCGTGGCGACGCGCATCGTCAACGAGGTGAAGGGCATCAACCGCGTGGTCTACGACTACACCAGCAAGCCGCCCGGCACGATCGAGTGGGAGTGATCGGCTTGTGCCGATAACGCTACGCGAAGCCACGGCCGAGGATCGCGATCCGGTGATCGCGCTGTGGCGCGCCGCCGGCCTGACGCGGCCGTGGAACGATCCCGAGGCGGATTACCGACTGGCGCTGGAAAACGCGGCGTCGACGGTGCTGGTGGCCGAGGACGGCGGGGATACGCTCGCCGGTGCGGTCATGGTCGGGTTCGACGGGCACCGGGGCTGGGTCTATTATCTGGGCGTCGCGCCCGGTCGGCAGCAGCAGGGCATCGGCCGAAGCCTCATGACGGCCGCCGAAGTCTGGCTGCAGGCGCGCGATTGCCCCAAGATCATGTTCATGGTCCGCACCGACAACCTGCCCACCCGCGCCTTCTATGCCGCGCTGGGGTACGAGGATCAGGCGGTGGTGACGATGGGCCGGCGGCTCGACGGGCGCTGACCGCTCACGCCGCCAGCCGGTCGAACCCGCTGGCGCTGCGGTCCTGCCCGAAGCGATAGGCCGACGCGGTGATGCCACCGCGCAGATCGTTCTGCGAATAGACGCAGATGGCCGGATCGCTGCCCGCCGCACCGACGGCGACCATCAGCGGGATCAGGTGATCCTCGCGCGGGTGGGCGATCCGCGCGGAAGGCGCGGCATCCCACTGCTCCAGCGCCCGCGCGCGATCCTCCGGCGCCAGGTCGATCAGGGCATGGCGCAGCCAGGCGTCGAACTGCGCGGAAGGCGCCGACGCGCGTGCATCGAACATGCGAAGGTTGTGATAGGACAAGCCCGAGCCGATGATCAGCACGCCCTCCGCGCGCAGCGGGGCGAGCGCGCGCCCCAGCGCCAGATGCGCGGCCGGGTCATAACCTTCCTTCATCGACAGGCTTACGACCGGCACTTGCGCATCGGGATAGATCGGCTGGAGCATCGAGAACGTGCCATGATCGAACCCGCGCGTCGGATCGGCGTTCATCGCGATGCCGGCCTGCGCCGCCAGCTCCCGCACGCGCTCCGCCAGCGCGGGCGATCCGGGCGCGGGATAGCGGATGTGGTAGGTGTGCTCGGGAAAGCCGAAATAGTCATAGACCATCCCCGGCTGCGCGGCGCTGGAAACGGTGAAATCCGCTTCTTCCCAATGCCCGGAAATCGCCAGGACGGCCTTGGGCGGTTCGGGCAACTGCCCGGGCAGGGCCTTGAGCGAGGCTTCGAGCCAATCGAAATCGCGCCGGAACGGGCCTTCCAGCCATGGCCAGGGGCCGCCGCCGTGGGACAGGAAATAGACGGGCTGCAACATGATCTCACCTTCTGCTGGCGCCCGGTTTAAGCGCACGGACGCCGGCGGGACAGTGCTCAAATGCCATTGATGATGTTCGGAAATCCGGAACAGGCCCTCCATGGCCAAAACGTAATGTTTTGCTCACGCCACCGTTGCGTGCGCCAGCCTAGAAAACAGTCCGGCGGCAAGGCAGTTGTCGATGGATCGCAACGTGACGGTCCCCTGTTCCGATACATTCTCCAACTGCCTTGCCGTCACCGGCCGCGCGCCAGATGGCGCGAGGCCAGAACCGGGGAATGCTGGTGTCACGTCCAATCTTTTTCGATCCGACTGGCCGCCGCCGCCGCTGGACGCGCCGCGGCGCCTTCGCGATTCTGGCGCTCCTGCTGGCCGTCTGCGCCATTTTCGCGACGACCGTGGCGACCGTCAGCGCCCCTTCCCCCCTGCCGTTCGGGACCGAACGCACCGCACCGCTGCCCCTGAAGGCACAGGTCAGCCGTCTCTCCCACCGGATCGAGCGCCTGTTCGGCCACAATCCCGCGCCCGCGCGCAAGCCCGGCGCGCCGCTGACCGTTGGTTTCTACACGTCGTGGACCGATGACAGCGCCGATACGCTGGCGCACCACGCCGGCGAGCTGGACTGGGTGGCGCCCACGCTGATGTCGATCGACCAGGCCGGCAATCTCCATGCCAACGACGATGCCCGGATGCGCCGCGTCCTCGCCGCCGCGATTCACCGCCCCCTGGTCGTTCCGGTACTGCAGAACGCCAGCAACGGCACGTGGGACGGCGCGGGCACTGCCCGCGCGCTGGCCAACCCGGCCCGCCGCGCCGCGCTGGTGCAGGGCGTCGACCAATTCCTCGACAAGACCGGCGACGGCGGGGTGATGGTCGATTTCGAGAACATGCCGGAAGGCAGCCTGGGGCTGCTCCGCCAGTTCGTGGCCGATTTGCACGCGCGGCTTGCGCCGAAACACCGGGTGGTATCGGTGACCATGCCGGTCGACGATCCGGCCTGGTCCACGCGCGCCTTCGCGCAAGTGGCCGACAAGGTCGTGCTCATGGCCTATGACGAGCACTGGCAGGGTGGAGAACCCGGCCCGATCGCCTCGAACGGCTGGTTCACGGCGCACCTCGCCGATTCGCTGAAAGGCGTGGCCGCCAGCAAGATCATCGTCGCGCTGGGCAACTATGCCTACGACTGGCACGAAGGCCATGCCGACAGCCTCACGGTGGAGGAAGCCTGGCTTTCCGCACACGACAGCGGGGCAACGCCCACCTGGGACAAGGCAAGCGGAAACCCCGGTTTCGCCTATACCGACAACGGCGTGCGCCATGACGTGTGGCTGCTCGATGCCGCCGCCAGCTGGAACCAGATGCAGGTGCTTTCGCGCATGGGCATCAATTCGGTCGCGCTGTGGCGGCTGGGCTCGGAAGATCCGGGATTCTGGAACACGCTCAAGAGCTGGAACGCCGGCGCCCGGGCCGGGCGTGCGGCCGGCGCGCGGCCCGACCTTGGCCACATCAGCGAATCGACCAATGCCGATGTCGAGGACAATGGCGAAATCCTGCGCATCGACGCGACGCCGACGCCCGGCCAGCGCGCCGTTTCGTTCGATCCGCGCTCGAACCTGATCACTGGCGAACAGTATGTGACGCTGCCCACACCCTATGTCGTGCGCCGCACCGGCGACCGGCCCAAGCTGGTGGCGCTGACCTTCGACGACGGCCCCGATCCGGTCTGGACGCCGCAAATCCTCTCCGTGCTGGAACAGTACCATGTCCCCGGCACGTTCTTCGTGATCGGCGAAAACGGCGTGGGCAACCGGGGGCTGCTGCGCCGCCTTGTTGCCGAAGGCAACGAGATCGGCAACCACAGCTACACCCATCCGAACATGGCGGACGAGAGCGATACCGGCATCAAGCTGGAGCTAAACGCCACGCAGCGCCTGATCGAAGCCTATACCGGCCGTTCCACCCGCCTGTTCCGCGCGCCCTATTTCGGCGATGCCGAACCGACCACGACCGACGAACTGGGGCCGGCGCTGGTAGCGCAGCAACAGGGCTATACCATCGTCGGCCTCCACGCCGATCCGGGCGACTGGGTCAAGGGCCGCAGCGCCGACGAGATCGTGCAGCGCACGCTCGATGCCGTGCGCAACGGCAACGGCGATCGTTCCGCCAACGTAATCCTGCTGCACGATGGCGGCGGCAACCGGGCGGAAACGGTGAAGGCGCTGCCGCGCATCATCGCCACGCTGCAGGCCGAAGGCTACCGCTTCGTGCCGGTATCGACGCTGGCCGGCCTGACCCGCGACGACGTGATGCCGCAGGTTTCCGGGCTGGATCTGCTGGCCGTGCGCGCCGACGTGGCGATCTTTTCGAGCCTGGCGGCGGCGATCGACGGTCTGGACTGGATCTTCTTCTTCGCCATCGCGCTCGGCATGGCGCGGGCGATCAGCATGACCGCGCTGGCCCTGTTCCCCGAACGCCGCCTGGGCCTGTCGCGCGATTCCACCTATCGCCCGCTGGTGAGCGTGATCATCCCCGCCTACAACGAGGAGCGAGTGATCGAGGCGTCGGTCCACCGCATTCTCGCCAGCGACTATCCGCACATGGAAGTGATCGTGGCGGACGACGGATCGAAGGACCGCACCAGCCCGATCGTGTCGGCCGCATTCGGCAACGAACCGCGCGTACGGCTGATGACCATGGCCAACGGCGGCAAGGCCTCGGCGCTCAACCGGGCGCTGGCACAGGCCAGTGGCGAGATCATCGTCGCGCTCGACGCCGATACGCAGTTCGAGCCGCAGACGATCAGCAAACTGGTGCGCTGGTTCGAACTCGATCACATCGGCGCGGTCGCCGGCAATGCCAAGGTCGGCAACCGGGTGAACATCGTCACGCGCTGGCAGGCCGTGGAATACGTCACCGCGCAGAACATCGAACGCCGCGCGCTGACCCGGTTCGACGCGATCATGGTGGTGCCCGGCGCGGTCGGCGCCTGGCGGCGCAGCGCGCTGGAGGACGTCGGCGGCTATCCCGAAGACACGCTGGCCGAGGACCAGGACCTGACCATCGCCATCCAGCGCAAGGGCTGGAAGATCGCCTACGACGAGGACGCGGTGGCGTGGACCGAAGCGCCCGAAACGCTGCGCGCGCTGGGCAAGCAGCGTTTCCGCTGGGCGTTTGGCACGCTCCAGTGCCTGTGGAAGCACCGCGCCATCCTGCGCGAGCGGCACCCCAGCGGCCTTGCCTTCGTGGGCATGCCGCAGGCCTGGCTGTTCCAGATCCTGTTCGCGCTGATTTCGCCGCTGATCGATCTGGCGCTCGGCATCTCGATCGTGGGAACGATCGTGCGCGTGATGCAGCACGGCTGGGATCAGACGCAGACCGACGTATTGCGCATGGGCATCTACTGGATCGGCTTTACCACTGTGGACCTGCTGTGCGGCTGGATCGCCTATCGCCTCGACGTGCGCGAAAAGCGGTTCCCGGCGCTGCTGCTGCTGACGCAACGCTTCGTCTATCGCCAGTTGATGTATGGCGTGGTGATCCGCGCGGTGGGCGCGGCGACGGCGGGGCTGGGGATCGGCTGGGGCAAGCTGGAACGGACTGGCCGCGTAAGCGTCGCCCCGTCGGCCACCGCTGCCGCTCCGGCCCCGGCCGCTCCGCCCGAAGCGCCTTCAGCGCGGGAGCCGCAGGGTAGCCACGAGCCCGCGCTCACCTGACAGCACCAGTTCGCCGCCATGGAGCCGCGCGACGGCGGCGACCATGGCGAGCCCCAGCCCGCCCCCGGTGCGCGTGCGTGCGTTGTCGAGCCGCACGAACCGTTCGACCACGCGCGCCCGGTCCTGCTCGGGAATGCCGGGTCCATCGTCGCTGACGATGATCTCGCCCCAGCCTTCGGCCGCGCGCGTGGCCACGGTGATGGTGGAGCCGCCATATTTCAGCGCGTTGTCGATCAGATTGGCCAGCGCGCGGGACAGGAATTCGCGATCGGCCGGCACGGTGACGCTGCGCGCATCGGCACACAGCGTCACGCCCGATTGTTCCGCCAGCGGTTCGTAGAGTTCGACCAGATCCTCGGCCACGGCGGCCAGATCCAGCGGCACGCGCCGATCCTGGATGGCGCCGCCTTCCAGCCGGCTGATCTCCAGCGCGTTTTCCAGCATCGACCGCAGCGCATCGGCATCCGCCCGCGCCGCCTGCAGCGCGTCCGCCGCGCCGGGTTCGTCAACGCGCGCCAGAGCCGTGTCGATCGCCGCCGAGAGCCGGGTGACGGGGGAGCGCAGGTCGTGCGCCAACGCTCCGGAAATGGCGCTTAGCTGCGAAACCAGTTCGTCGATCCGTTCGGCCATCAGGTTCATCTGCAGGCGCAGGTGATCGAAGCCGTCCCCCGTATCCCGCGTCGACAGGCGCGCGCCGAAATTGCCGGAAGCCAGTTCCGCCGCGGTGTCGGCGATCTCATGCGTGCGCTGGCTGATCACGAAACCGAGCAGCAGCGCGCTCACGGTGGCAAGGGCTACGGCGATGACGACGGTAAGGCCGATTGCGGCCGCGAAGGCCAGCGTGAAGCGCCGCTCGACCGCGCCGAGCACGCCGACGACCAGCGTATCGCCGCCAGGCAGGCTGCTGGCGATCGCCATCCCCTCCGTTTCGGGCAGGCTGGGGCCGCGATGGATGTGCACGATGTGCGGCTGCGCCGACACCGAAATCGAGGGCACGCGCGACAGGTTGTTGAGGATCGTCGGCCCGTGCCCCGAAAGCGCGATGAACACCGTGGGGTCCGCCGCGCTGCCGCGCTTGGCGTTGATGAAATTGGCCAGTTCGTCGCGGCCGCCGTCGTAATAGGCGGTCAGCAGATCGTCGCGCAGATCGGTCACCTGCCGCACGCGATCGCTGCGCACCACCTCGAGCATCTCGGTGCGCAGGAAGAAGATCGCCGCCATGCTGGACAGGAGTTGCAGCACGAACACGGCGGCAACCAGCCGCATCATGGTTGGAGAAGGGCGCCGCCGGGCCGACATCGGGTCCGCTCAGTCCAGCGCCAGCCGGTATCCCGCACCGCGCACCGTGTGGAACAGCGGCTGATCCTCCCCGTCGTCGATCTTGCGTCGAAGCCGGCTGATATGCACGTCGATGACGTTGGTGCCGGGATCGAAGTGATAGTCCCACACCGCCTCCAGCAGCATGGTTCGCGTCACCACCTCGCCCTGGTGCAGCAGCATGTACTCCAGCAAGCGGAATTCGCGCGGCTGCAGCGCGATCTTGCGCGTTCCCCGGCGCACCTGCCGGGTGAGCCGATCCAGTTCGAGATCGCTGCACCGCAATGTCGTTTCCTGCGCCGGCTTCTGCGCCGTTCCGCCACCACGCCGGATCAGCGCCTGCACGCGTGCCAGCAGTTCGGCGAAGGAAAACGGTTTGCCGAGGTAGTCGTCCGCGCCCGCCGTCAGCCCCGCGATCCGGTCGTCGGTGCTGCCAAGCGCCGACAGGATGATCACCGGCGTCCGCACTTCGGCCGCACGCAGCGCCTTTAGCACGGAAAGGCCATCCATCCCCGGCAGCATCCGGTCCAGCACCACCACGTCAAACTGGCTGTCGGTGGCCAGGAAAAGACCATCGCGCCCGGTTGTGGCGCGATCGACCGTGAAACCTTCCTCATCCAGTCCCCGCGCGATGTAATCGCCGATCTGGGGATCATCTTCGACCAGCAGGATACGTCCAGCCACAAACCCGTTCCATGACAGTTGATGACAGCGTGTTAATGCTTTCCCCACGCGCGGGATAGAGGGCAGCGGGTATCTGAAGCAAATGGCCGATAGCTCTTTGGGTCGCAAATTGCTGGGCTGGGCAGCCGTCCTCCCCATCGTCGCCGTGGCGGCGGTCGGGGCGGGCGGTTGCTTCCTGCGCGATCCGACGCGCTTTCAACCCGCCGCGCGATCCGTTACCGGCCGCCCGGTCGCCGTCTATTTCGCCGGGACAGCCGGGCTGCTGCCGATGGGCGACGAGCCCGACATAGCAACGGCCCTGCGACGCCAGGGCGTGCCCGTGCTGAGGGTGGACACCCCCTCCCTGTTCGTGGGCGACAAGGACCGGGCCTATGTCGATCAACTGGTGGATGACAGCATTCGCAAGGCGCTGTCCGCCAGCGGCGCCGAACACGTCGCGCTGATCGGCTTCACGTTCGGCGCGGACATTCTCGACACCGGACTGGGCGCGGTTCCGCCCGATCTGCGGCATCGCATTTCGTCCGTGGTGCTGATCCGCCCCGATCCCACGGTCCATTTCCACGCAGGGCCGGCGTGGCTGCGGCTGCACGACGTGCCCGATAGCGATCCGCATCGCACCCTGCGCCTGCTGCGTGGACTCAGCGTCACCTGCATTCAGGCGGATAGCGACAACCTGTGCGCCTCGCCGGGGCTGGAAGGCATGCGGCGCGTGTCGTTAGCCGGCCCCCGCCCGGCATTCTGGCAGAAGCGCGATCTCACCGCGGCCGCCATGCATGCGGTCCTGTTTCCGGCAGGGGTGATGCAATGAGGGGCCGCTTCGCCCCGCGGCGATCAGAACGGATGGCCGCCGCCAGCACCGCCGGGCAGACGGCCGCCGGGGCCTCGTCCGGGCGGGGGCGCGGAATTTTCCTGCGCCGGAGCGCCGGGCACGGCAGCGGAGCCACCTCCCGGCGGAGAGAGAGCGCCGACATAGCCGTAAGCCTGCGGCGCGGGCGGCCCCATCAATCCGCGCGACGGTATCTGCGGACCGGTCTTTTCGTCGTCGTCATCGCGAGGGCCGATGAGTTCGCCCTTCGGCGCCGCGGCCGCCGACGCCAGAACCTCGGGCGTCATTTCCACCGGAACAGCGGGCGATGCCTCGACTGGAATCGCCTCCTCCTCCGGCATGGCTGTCTGCGCGGTCACGGGGCGCGAAGGGGTGGCCGCGGCCGCCAGTTTCGTCCGGGGCGCTGCGAGGGCGGGCGGCTTTCCGTCAGCCGTGTCCGGCACGGCCGGCGCGAATGCCATCGGAGCGCCGCCTCCGCTCGCCGGAATACCCTGCGGATCGGCACCCATCCCTATCATCGCCACGGCCGCTATTCCGGCAGCCAGCGCTCCGATGCCGCCGCCAGCCGCCAGCCGCCGCCAGACAGGGTGGCGTGGCCGCTGGGACGGAACCGACGCCGCCACCTGCGCCGCCACCGGCCGCGCCGTCACGCCAGTGGCTGCCGCCTGTGGCGCGACAGCCTGAGGCAGCAGCGGCACTTCCCGCACGATCCGCGCGATCAGGTCAGCGGGAACAGCCGGCGCAGATAGCTGGTCCAGCGCGCGGTCCAGCGCCGCCTCGCGCGCGGCGGGTGCGATCGGGATCACCCGCCTCATGCCCGCAGTTCCATGCCATAGGCCACGACCGGTTCGCGTGCGCGCAGATCGGCAACGCCCACGTCGCGCGCTTCCAGCAGTTCGCGCAAGTGACGCCGAGCCCTGAACAGAAGCGATTCCATGGCCTTTATGTTAAGTTCCAGAACTTCGGCGGCAAGCGCGTTTGTGAAGCCCTCGTAATAGCACAGCACAAGCGCGGCCCGATACCGTTCGGGCAGGTCCGCCAGGGCCCCTGCAACCGCCGCCCGCGCCTGATCCGCCTCGATCGTGGCGTCGGCCAGCGGCATGGGATCGGCGCGTTCGGGCAGATCGGGCGTGATCACCACGCGAAAACGGCGCTTCCGGTCGAAGCACAGGTTCATCGCGACGCGATGGAGCCAGCCCACCAGCCCCGCCCCGCTCGATTGCCACCGCGGGGCCTGCTGCCACAGACGCGCGAAACATTCCTGCACCACGTCTTCGGCTTCGTGGCCATCGCCCAGCATACGCATCGCCACGCGGTAAAGCGCGGGGGTATGCCGTTCGACCAGCACGGAAAACGCGGCGATCACGCCACGTCCCACTTCACCCATCAACGACAGGTCATCGAACGCCGACCACAGCATGGGAGCGTCGGGCGCAAGCGAGGCATGGTCGGTCGCGAATGCCCCGTCCGCTCCGGAATCGCCTAGGAAAGTCACACCGACTGTCGCCTCCACGCGCCGTTCCGTCATCGGGAACCCACGGCCCGGCTCTTGCTGGCGGTCCAACCCTGAACGGCGAATTTACCGACGTTGCGCAACGAAATATTTCATCGCCCCCGGCGCGAAGGGTTTGAGAGGCTGGGCCGTTTTAGTCACCGGAACCACCGTGGCCCCTTACCCTCGAAGTTCGATGTCGCGTTGTTTCCGCCCTGTCGAGAACACCGCCGGCATCAGTCGAGCTTGCGGGTCGCACCACAAAACCGGGCCTGCGATTCGATCGCAGGCCCCATTTCACGGATCACGTCCCCCCATGCATCGTCACCGCACGCCCCGTTTCTTCGCTGCCGTTTCGCTCGGTTCGCTGACCTTCGCGCTCGGCGCACAGGTTGCCCTGGCCGACACCACGGTCGGCGGCAACAGCACCACCCCCGTTCTCACCTCGACAGGCGGCAATGTAACAGTCGCCAGCGGCGGCACGATCACGCTGGTCAACGGCAGCGCCGTGACGGTCGATTCCTCCAACACCGCTACCGTCGCTTCAGGTGGCACGATCGCCATGGGCGCGGGCAACGGCGCGACCGGGATCACCGTCAACCCCGGCACCACCACCACGATATCGAACGCCGGGGCGATCAACGTCACCGAGAATTACACCGCCCCCTTCATCACCAACAACGGCGTCAACATCGCCGATGGCCCCATCGCGGCCGCATCGAACCGGTACGGCATCCACGTGCTATCGGGCGGCACGGTGACCGGATCGGTCACCAACTCCGGCACGATCTCCGTCGAGGGACTCAATTCCGCCGGCATCGCGCTCGATTCGACGCTCAACGGCAATCTCGGCAATACCGGCACGATCTCGGTAAAGGGCGATAACAGCGCCGGCATCCGCACGTCCGCGGTAACCGGCAATGTCACCGTGGGCGGAACCGTCACGGCGATCGGCCAGGGCGCGCAGGCGCTGGTCACCAGCGGCGATATCGGCGGCACGCTGAAGATCAACGGCACCCTGGGGCAAGCCACCACCTACACCGCCGACGACGGCACCTCGCAGGTTCTTTCGCGCACCGCGCTGCAAAGCGGGGCAGCCGCGGTGGAAGTGGACGGAAACGTCGCGGGCGGGGTCCTGATCGCGGCTCCCAATTCCAGCACGTCGACCGAGACCACCGGTTCGATCCAGTCCTATGGTAGCAGCCCCGGGCTCCAGATCGGCGGCGCGAACAACATCGCGATCGGCACCGTGGTCAGCAACGATGGCACCTATTCGGTGGCGGTGGACGGCAGCGTGACCGCCAATGCCTATTACAGCTCGACCAACGCCTATGGCATCGTGATCGGGGGCAAGGGCGGCAACGTGAACCTGGCCGGCGGCATCGGCATCAACGGCAACGTCACCGCGACGACCAACGATGCCAACGCCACCGCCATTCTCATCAACCAGGGCTCCACGGTTCCCACGCTTTACGTCAGCGGCACGGTCAAGGCCGCCAGCACATCGCTGGGCATCAGCGCCTATGCGGTCCGCGACCTGTCGGGCACGCTGACGACGGTGAACAACACCGGCTTCATCACCTCCAACCAGGGCAGCCAGTCCGGGGCGATCGATCTTTCCGCCAACACCAGCGGCGTCACCGTCAAGCAGTACCTCAACGCGACCGATGCGGCCTCGCAAAAGACCGACAAGGCCGCGGCGGGCTACAACGTCGATACCGCCACGGTCTATGCGGCGATCACCGGCAACATCTACACCGGCAGCGGCAACGACACGCTGGATGTCGAAACCGGCAAGATCACCGGCAACACGTTCCTTGGCGCCGGCAACGACACCGTGATCATGGCCGACGATTCGAAGTATATCGGCAACATCGATTTCGGCACGGGCACCGCCACGATGACGATGGGCGGCAATTCGCGCTTCACCGGCACGCTGATCTTCAACGACCAGCCGGCCACGCTGACGCTCAACGACAGCTCGATCTGGCGGGGCACCGTCACGGGCGGTTCGCAGGCAACGGTCAACGTCAACTCGGGCCTGTTCGCCGCCAACGCGACCGGCAACATCGCGGTCAACTCGCTCAACGTGGGCGCGAACGGCACGCTGGGCGTCTATGTCGATGGCACCACCGGCACGAGTTCAACCTTCGTCACCAATACGGCGACGTTCGCCAGCGGATCTAAGATCACCGCCTCGCTCACGTCCATCGCCAAGGCGGAAGGCACGTATACGGTGCTGACGTCCAACGGCCTTACGGGCGCTTCGAACCTGAGCGCCAGCAATCTGGCCCTGCCGGTCCTCTACGCCGGCACCCTGGCCACGCAGGGCAACAACCTGCAACTCACCATCGCCCGCAAGACCGCCGCGCAACTGGGGCTGACCGCCGCGCAAGGCGCCATCTACAACCCGATCATCGCGCAGGCCCAGGCGCTGACGGCCGCCGGCGGCACCCCTTCCGCTCTCGAAACCGACCTGCTGCAGGTGGCCGACACGCCCACGCTGCAAGCGCAGTTCAACCAGCTGATGCCCGATTATGCCGGGGGCGTGTTCGATTTCGTGACACGCGGCTCCCGTCTTGCCGCGCAGCACGTGCAGGACGATTCCTCGCTGTTCACGATCAGCAACGTGGGCGGCTGGTTCGAGCCGATCTATTTCCACGGCGGCAAGCAGACGACCGGCACCGCCGGCTTCTCCGACCATGGCTTCGGCCTTTCCGGCGGGCTTGAACGCGTGACGGGCATCGGCAACGTCGGCCTTTCGCTTACCTGGATCAGCGGCAAGGTGAACACCAGCAGCTACCAGTCGGTGAAGACCAGCAACCTCGAGGTCGGCGCCTTCTGGCGCATGGCCAAGGGGCCGTTCTACGCCTTCGCCCGGGTGGGGGGGAGCCGCCTTTCGGCAACCTCCGCGCGCACCTTCACGGGGGCCGTCAGCGGCACCAGCTTCAATTATACCGCGGCTGGCAAGTGGAAGGGCTGGATGATCACCGGATCGGGCGGCGCGTCCTATGGCTTCGATGTGGGCGGCAACTTCCAGCTGCGCCCCAAGGCGATCGTCGAATACTATCGCCTGCACGAAAACGCCTATGACGAAACCGGCAGCGCGCCGATCATCCTGGAGGTGGCCGGGCGCAACAGCAGCGCGCTGACCGGCACGACCACGCTGGTCGCGAGCTGGAGCAGCGGCCCCAGCTCCTATGAAGGCCGCCCGTTCACCGTCGAAGTCGAAGGCGGCCGGCGCAACCAGCTTTCGGGCCATCTCGGCACCACGCTCGCCAACTTCACCGACGGCAACCAGTTCGCGCTGACGCCGGACAGCCTGAAGTCGGCCTGGCTGGGCAAGGTCAGCATCCTGCAGGGCGGCCTGGACTACACCTGGCGCCTGACCGGGGGGGCTGAACGGGCGCAGGGCGTGGTCGACTATTCGATCCGCGCTTCGCTCAGCATCGCGCTCTGACGCGGGCGTAGAGCCATCGGGCAGGGGTCTGGGGCCACGTGCTCCAGGCCCCTCCCCTTTTGCGTCGGCAGCGCTTCAGCCCGCCGCGAAGAGATGGCGATACTGGTGCGGCTGGCAGCGAAGATACTGGTCCGCCGCATGGACCGAGGCGCCAAGATGGGCCGCCGCGTGCCAGGGCCAGCGCGGGTCGTAGAGGATGGTGCGCGCCAGCGCGACGAGGTCCGCATCGCCCGAAGCGACGATCTGTTCAGCCTGCTCGAACCCGGTGATGAGCCCGACCGCGATCACGGGAATGGAGACGGCCTGCTTCACCGCGCGCGCCAGCGGCACCTGATATCCGGGAGCCACGGGAATCGCCTGACGCGGATCAAGGCCGCCGCTGGAGACGTGGATCGCGGCCGCGCCCCGGCGCTCCAGTTCGCGCGCGAAGGCGACGGTCTGCTCCGCATCCCAGCCGCCGTCCACCCAGTCGGTTCCGGATACGCGGACCGTCACCGGGCGCTCCGCCGGGAAGGCGGCGCGCACGGCATCGAACACTTCCAGCGGGAACCGCATCCGGTTCTCCAGGCTGCCGCCATAGGCATCATCCCGCCGGTTCGAAAGCGGCGACAGGAACTGGTGCAGCAGATAGCCGTGCGCACCGTGAATCTGCACGGCATCGATACCGATCCGCGCCGCGCGCCGCGCCGCTTCGGCAAAGGCATCGCGGATGCGGTCCATCCCGGCGCGGTCGAGCGCCAGCGGCGGGTTCTCTCCGGCGGCGAACGGAACGGCGGAAGGCGCCTCGGTCTGCCAGCCGTTGTCCGCGTCCGGCGCGATCTGGCCCTTGCCCAGCCACGGCTTGTCGGTCGAAGCCTTGCGCCCGGCATGCCCCAGCTGGATGGCGATGGGCATCGGCGAATGGCGGCGCAGGCTTTCCACCACACGGGCCATCGCCGCCTCGGTCCGGTCATCCCACAGGCCGACGTCGGCATAGCTGATCCGCCCTTCCGGCAGCACGGCCGTCGCCTCGATCGTCAGCACGCCCGCGCCCGATTGGGCAAGATTGCCGAGGTGCATGAGGTGCCAGTCGGTCATCTCGCCATCGACGGCAGAATACTGGCACATCGGCGCGATCACGATGCGGTTGGAAAGCGAAAGCCCGCCGATATCAAGCGGTTCGAACAACGTGGGGTGCGCCATGCGCCTGTCTCCTGTTCCGGGCAGCATGGCCCGATCGCGCGAAGATAGGAAGCTGCTCCGGGATTGCACCCGCTGCCTGCGCGCAATTCCGCTTGCCGGCGCAAAAGGTTTACTCTCCCGCGGGATCGGCCCCGCGCCCACCCCGTTCAATCGACCGGAACAACGTCCACGGCAACAGTCATGTTCTGGCTTCCGCCGCCCAGAAACACGCCGTCGATCGGGGCGACGTCGGCATAGTCGCGCCCCATCGCGGTGAAGATGTGATCGGTGCCCGCGAAGATTGCGTTGGTGGGATCGAAGCCGACCCAGCCCAATTCGTCCCCGCACCACAGGTTGACCCAGGCGTGCATGGCGTCGGCGCCAACCAGCCTCGGTTTGCCCGGCGGCGGCAGCGTGCGGAGATAACCGCTGACATAGGCCGCGGGAATGCCGTGCGCGCGCGCCGCCACGATCATGATGTGGGCGAAGTCCTGGCAGACGCCACGGCGCAGGCGGAACGCCACGTCGGGCGGCGTATCCGCTACCGTGGCGCTGCCATCGTACTTGAACTCGCCATGGATCGCTTCCATCAGCGCCCGCCCGGCGGCCAGCGTGGGCGTTCCGGGGGTGAAGAACCGGGTCGCCCAGCCCGCGATCTCGGGCGAAATCTGCGCCACCGTGGAACCGTAGAGATAACCGGCGGGGCTGGTGGACGACAGATCGCGCCGCACCAGCGTTCGTTCGCGCACTTGCGCCACGGTGGGGCTGACCGCCATGTCGAGCGAAAAGCACGGCGGCGCCACTTCCACGCGGAACCGGGCCTCGATCGACAGCTTCTTCAGCGGCGCATCGATCGACAGGCGCGCGCGGTTGACCACCCACGGCCCGCTTTCCTGCTGGATCGCGGACGGCGCCGGATCGATGTTCAGCGTATAATCGCGCAGGATCTGTCCCGGCCACGACGCCGGCTTCAGGCGCAGGTTGAAGCGCGCCAGACGCACGCCGCCCGCGTATTGCACGGTGGTGAGATGCCGGACATCGTAGATCATCGCCGGACCATCATACCAGCAGATTGCTGCGCACCACGGGTTCGGACCGTTCGAACTGCAGGAAGTATCGCGCGGAAATCGCTTCGGACAGAGTCAGCAGGCGCCGTTCCGTCTCGCCCAGCAGGCGGTCATCGACGGCATCGATCGTCAGGCTGAGGAACGGCGCGAGCGCGGCGCGCGTTTCGCGCAAGGGCGCTTCGGGCAGGTTGTCCTCGCCAAGCGCCGGCAAGGCGGTGACATGCGCGGCCAGCGTCTGCAACTGGAACACCAGCGACCGCGGATTTTCCGCATCGAGCAGCAACAGGTCCAGCACCGGATCGCGCAACGGCACGCTGAGATAGCGCGACCGGTAGGTGATCTGGCTGTCGCACAGGTCCAGCAGCGCGCCCAGCGCATCGGCTTCCGGCAGCACGCCCAGCTGGCGCGTCATCCGGCAGACCGCGAGCGCGCGTTCCAGCCGCCGGCCGATGTCGAGGAAGCGCCAGGCCGGCCCGCGCACCATGTCCTCCGCGCCCAGTCCGGCCAGCGCGCCGAACCGTTCCACCAGTTCCCGCGCCACGCGCAACAGGGCGCCGGGGCGGTGCGAATCCAGCTTGGGCATCGGCCGGCTGGCGATGCGCCAGAAATCGGGCGCGAACCGGTCGCGCAACGACAGGCCGACGCTGCGGATATTCCCCAGCAGCGTGCTGACGCTGCCCGGCAGCCCGCCATCGCCCAGCGCGATGCGGCAGGCCTCGTGCGCGGACAGCTTCTGGTCCTTCGCCCGGATCGCGCCCCACAGGAACAGCAGCTCCACGAGCTTTTCGCGCACGGCGGGGTTGATGCCCCCGCCCGCATCGACCTCGATCGAACTGCCCAGGATCGAGCGGACGATCCGCACCGTCATTTCCGCGCGCTCGCAATAGCGGCCGAACCAGAACAGGTTGTCGGCCGCCTGGCTGGCGAGGATGCCGCCGCCGCGCCGGATCGCCGGGGCATCGCCCAGGGTGGTCGATCCGTAATCCGGCACCGCCGCCGTATCGACCACGCAGACGTCGGCCGAGAGATCACCTTCGCCCATCAGCGAGGTGAGCAACCCGCCGGAGGACGCGAGCCGCGCGAATCCGCCGGGCATGACGGTCCATTCGCCATCCGGCCCGCGCGCCACGAACGCGCGCAGCGTGAACGGGCGCGGCTCGAACCGATCCCCCACCAGCGCGGGCGTGGTGGAAAGATGGACGATTTCCTGCCCGCAGTAGTCCATCGGACGCCGCTGCATCGCATCGAACAGCAGGTCGCGCGCGGAAGGGGAAAGGCTGGCCCCGGCTACGCCGCACCCGTCCTCCAGCCCCTCGACCGGCTGGCCGAACGCCGGCGTGATGACGAACTCGTCGAACCGCGCGCGCACGATGTCCGCTTCCACCGGCTGCCCGCACCACCATGTCGCGATGTTCGGCAGCAGCGGCTCCTCGCCCAGCAGGGTGCGGCACAGGCGCGGCATGAACGCGGCGAAGGCCGGTGCCTCCAGCAGTTCGACGCCCGGCCAGTTGGCCATCTCCAGCCCGCCCGAAGCCCAGGCATCGAACATGTCCGGCACGCCGATGGTCGAGCGCGCATCGAAGCTCAGCGGATCGAGCGCATTGGTGTCGATCCAGCGCCAGACCGCGTCGATCCGCTTCGGCCCGGCGATCGTGCGGATATAGAGCCGATCGTCGATCACCGCCAGATCGCGCCCTTCCACCAGCGGAAAGCCCAGATAACGCGCGAGATGGGCCTGTTCGGGATAGCTCTGGTTGAACCGGCCGGGCGTGAGCAGCGCGATGCGCGGGCTTTCGCGCTGGCAATCGCGGGCAATTCCCGCGCGCAGATCGCCGAAGAAGCGCGCGACGCGCCGGGCGTTGATCTCCGACAGCAGCGTGCCGGTGCCGCGCGACAGGGCCAGGCGGTTCTCCAGCGCATAGCCGATGCCGTTGGCCAGCCGCAGCCGGTCTCCCAGCACGCGCCACTGCCCGCGCGGCCCCCGCGCCAGATCGACCGCATAGACATGCAGGTAATGATCGGCGCGCGGCTTCAGCCCCACCATGTTGCGCGCGAAATAGCGGCTGCCCGCGATCACGGCGGCGGGCAGGAAACCATCGTCCACCAGCCGCTGCGGGCCATAGATATCCGCCACAAGCTGTTCGAGCAGCCGCGCGCGCTGGATCAGCCCGCGTTCCACCTCCGCCCATTCCTGCGCGCCGATCAGCAGCGGCATCGGCGTCAGCGGCCATTCGCGCTCCTCGTCATCGCCGGCGATGCGGAAGCTCATGCCCATGTCCTGGATCTGGCGCGCGACCAGTTCCTGCACCGAAAGGCCCGATTCCGCCGCCAGCGTGGACAGGCCGTTGGCCATGGCCACCCACTTTTCGGCGACATCGCCCGAGGCATGGCGAAACAGGTCGCCCGCGTCGACGTCGACCGGGTAGTCCTGCAACCGGTTCGTGGCCGGGGCGGGCGGCGCTGCGTTCTCGACCAACGCCATCAGATCAGATGCGCGGGACGCCTGAGATCGAGCGACATCGGAAACTCCCCTGCTGCTTCCTCGGCCGGAATGGCCTGGCTGCCCGGCGAATGGCCGTGATCCTGGAAGCGCGCCTTGCGCCGGGCTTCCGCTTCATAACCGTTGACGGGCACGGTATCATAGTTCCGCCCGCCCGGATGCGCCACATGATAGACGCATCCCCCCAGCGAACGGCCGTTCCACGTATCGAGGATGTCGAACGTCAGCGGCGCGTGGGCCGGCATCATTGGGTGCAGGCAGTTGGCGGGGAACCACGCCTTGTAGCGCACCCCGGCCACGGCCTCGCCCGGAACGCCGGTCGGCTGCAGGGGCAGCCGCCGCCCGTTGCAGGCGATCACGTGGCGGCCCGGCACCAGCCCGCTGGCGCGGATCTGCAACCGTTCGGTCGAACTGTCGACATAGCGCACCGTGCCGCCGATCGCGCCGGTTTCGCCCAGCACGTTCCACGGCTCCAGCGCGTGCGCCACTTCAAGCTGCACGCCGCCGCCCTCGACCGCGCCGTGCACCGGGAAGCGGAACTGGCGCTGTGCCTCGAACCACACCGGATCGAAATCGTACCCCGCAGCGCGCAGATCGGCCAGCACGTCGAGGAAATCGGCCCAGACGTAATGCGGCAGCATGAAGCGGTCGTGCAACTGCGTGCCCCAGCGCACCAGCGGTCCGTCCTGCGGCTGCTTCCAGAACCAGGCGGTCAGCGCCCGCAGCAGCAATTGCTGCGCCAGGCTCATCCTGGCGTCGGGCGGCATCTCGAACCCGCGGAACTCGACCAGGCCGAGCCGACCAGTCGGGCCATCGGGCGAAAACAGCTTGTCGATGCAGATTTCGGTGCGGTGGGTATTGCCCGTCACGTCGACCAGCAGGTTGCGGAACAGGCGGTCCACCACCCAGGCGGGCGGTGGTGGCTGGTCCGGCCCGTGATTCGGATTGGGAACCTGCGCCAGCGCGATCTCCAGTTCGTATAACGCATCGTGCCGCGCTTCGTCGATGCGCGGGGCCTGGCAGGTCGGGCCGATGAACATGCCCGAAAACAGGTAGCTGAGCGCGGGATGGCGCTGCCAGTAAAGCACGAAGCTCTTGAGCAGGTCCGGCCGGCGGATGAACGGCGAATCGAGCAGGGTCGGCCCGCCCAGCACGATGTGGTTGCCGCCGCCGGTGCCGACGGAGCGGCCATCGACCATGAACTTGTCCGCCGTCAGCCCCACCTCGCGCGCGCATTCGTACAGCGTTTCGGTGATGTCCACCGCTTCGCGCCACGATTTCGCCGGCTGGATGTTCACTTCGATTACGCCGGGATCGGGGGTAATCTTCAGCACCGTCAGGCGCGGATCGGGCGGCGGGGGATAGCCCTCGATCCGCACTGGCACGCGCGTTTCCTCGGCAACCTGCTCCACCGCCGCGATCAGGTCGAGATAATCGTCCAGCGATTCCACGGGCGGCAGGAACACGGACAGATAGCCGTCCTTCGGCTCCACCGTCAGCGCGGTGCGGACCGCGCCTTCGATCGCGACCTGCTCGATCCGGCGCTGCGCCGTGCCCGCCGGGCCTTCGACCGCGATGCTGGCCTGTTCGGCGGCGGCTTCCGCCGGGGTCGCCGCGTCGCGCACCTGATGCCCGCGCTCCGCCACTTGCGCGCGGAAATCGGCCAGCGGCTCGCGCGGCTCGGCGGTGTCGCGCGGGTGGATATAGGGATAGTCGGACGGCGGCACGAAAGGCAGCGATCCCAGCGGCAGGCGATAGCCCAGCGCGCTGTCACCCGGCACCGCATAGAGCGCGCCGCGCCGCACTTTCCAGCGCTCGCTCTGCCAGCGCGTCACCCGCGATGGCGCGGCGTGCCAGCGCTGCACTGGCAGGACATAGCCCACGGGCCTGGTCAGTCCGCGCTGGAACGTGCGCATGAAGCGCTGCCGGGCTTCCGGATCGTCCAGCTGCGGATCGGTGGGGCTGGTGTTGGCGGGAAGCTCCGCCTCTTTCACGATCCATTCCACCGCGTCTTCATAGACCGGCTGGACGAACTCCTCCTCCACCCCCAGATTGCGCGCGGCCGTGGTCAGGAACACGTGGGCCATCGCGGCATCGGGTTGCGGCGCCCCGGCCTCGGCCTCCGCATCAGCCGCCTGCGCCTGCGGCAGACTTTCCCCGGCGATCAGCGACGGATCGCGCCAGATCGGCACGCCATCGGCGCGCCAGTAGATCGAATAGCCCCAGCGCGGCAGGCTTTCGCCGGGATACCACTTGCCCTGCCCGTGGTGGAGCAGCGATCCCGGCGCGAACCGTTCGCGCAGCAGGCGGATCAGCCGGTCGGCATAGGCGGCCTTGGTCGGACCGACCGCCGCGCTGTTCCATTCGGGTGCCTCGAAATCGTCCTCGGCAATGAAGGTCGGCTCGCCGCCGATGGTGAGTCGCACGTCGCCCGCGGCCAGATCGGCGTCCACCTTGTCGCCCAGCGCGAGCAGGGCGTCCCAGCGCGCCTCGGTGAACGGCTTGGTGATCCGCACCGCTTCCTGGATGCGCGAGACTTCCATCTCGAACCGGAAGTCCGAATGGACCGGCTCCATCACCACGCCTTCGATCGGCGCGGCGGAGCGGTAGTGCGGCGTCGCGCAGAGCGGAATATGGCCTTCGCCCGCGAAGAGGCCCCAGGTGGCGTCCAGCCCGATCCAGCCCGCGCCGGGAACATAGACTTCCGCCCAGGCGTGCAGGTCGCAGATGTCCTGCGACACGCCCTTCGGCCCGTCGACCGCGACCACATCGGGCGTCAGCTGGATCGAATAACCCGAGACGAACCGCGCAGCGAACCCCAGGCGGCGCAGCAACTGCACCAGCAGCCACGCCGAATCGCGGCACGATCCGGTGCCGATCTCCAGCGTTTCCTCGGGCGACTGCACGCCCGGCTCCATGCGGATGACATAGCCGACGGTCTGGTTGACCGCCTGGTTGATCTCCACGAGAAAATCGATCGTGCGGCCCTGATGACCCCGGAAGCGCTTATACAGCGCATCGAACAGCGGGCCTTGCGGTTCCGTCTCGAAATAGGCGGCAAGATCGGAGGCCAGCGCGGGGGCATAAGTGTAGGGGTATTCCTCGGCGTATTCCTCGACGAAGAAATCGAACGGGTTGATCACCGCCAGCTCGGCCAGCAGGTCCACCTCGATCTGGAAATGGTCCACCGGCTCGGGAAACACGATCCGCGCCTGCCAGTTGCCCAGCGGGTCCTGCTGCCAGTTCAGGAAGTGGTTGGGCGGGCTGATCTTCAGCGAATAGTTGGGCACCGCCGTGCGGCTGTGCGGCGCGGGTCGCAGGCGGATGACCTGCGGCCCCAGCATGACCGGCTTGTTGTAGGAATAGCGCGTGAGGTGATGGAGACCCGCCTTGATCATGGTTGGGGACAGTGCGCCAAACAATGCTGCACCGCAACACGTAATGCCGCCGTCACGGGCAAAAATCGGGGCTTGTCGGTTTTGCGAACGTAGGAGCGCAGAAGGCCCACCCCGCTGCGACTAGCGCCGCCTGCGGCGACGCAAGTCTCGCTCCCCTCCCGCTTGCGGGAGGGGCTATCCCTTCTTCTCCCCTCCCGCTTGCGGGAGGGGCTGGGGGTGGGAAACCTGCCCCCTCAGGCCGAGACGGCGCGCGCTTCCGCCGTGCGCGCCGCGAACCAGGGCCGCATCCGCTCGATCGCGTCGATCACGCGATCGGTCGATACCGCGAAGCTGATGCGGATGAAGCGGTGCTCCTCCACCGGATCGAAATCGATACCCGGCGCGGTGGCGACGCCGGTTTCCTCCAGCAGGCGGATGCAGAAGGCCAGGCTGTCGTCGGTCAGGTGGCCGATGTCGGCATAGATGTAGAACGCGCCATCGGGCGGGGCGATGCGGCCCAGCCCCATGCCCGGCAGCGCCGCCAGCAACAGATCGCGGTTGCGCGCATAAGTGGCGACATGGCCTTCGAGTTCGTCGCGACAATCGAACGCGATCAGCCCGGCGTGCTGCGCCAGCACCGGCGGCGTCAGGAACAGGTTGCCCATCCGCGCCCGCGCCTGGTCCACCAGCGCGGCGGGCACCACCACCCAGCCCAGCCGCCAGCCGGCCATGCTGAAATACTTGGAGAAGCTGTTGACCACGATCGCCTGGCGGTCTTCGGCCAGCATCGACACCGCCGGCGCGCCATAGGTGATGCCGTGGTAGATCTCGTCCGAGATCACGCGGATGCCCTTGCGGCGGCAGACCTCGGCGATCGCCGCCAGTTCGGCGGGTTCGATCACCGTGCCGGTGGGATTGGCGGGGCTGGCCAGGATCAGCCCGTCGGGGACCGGGTCCAGCGCGTCGAGCGCGGCGGCGGTCACCTGATAGCGCTCCGCCTCGCCGCAGGGCAGTTCCACCGGCTCCATGTGCAGCGCGCGCAGGTTGTTGCGATAGGCGACATAGCCGGGCCGCGCGATGGCGACGCGCGCGCCGGGATCGAACAGCAGCGACAGCGCCAGCACCAGCCCCGGCGATGCCCCGCAGGTCAACACGATCTGTTCGGGATCGATCACCGCGCCACAGGTTTCCTGATAGTGCCGGGCGATCCGCGCTTTCAGCTTCGGGCTTTCCCAGTAGCCCATGGGATCGGTATCGAGCACATGGTGCGCGGCGGCGATCGCTTGTTCGGGCGCGCCGGTGGAAGGCTGGCCGAATTCCATGTGGATGATCGAACGCCCCTCCGTGCCCAGGCGATGGGCGATGCGGCTGACGGCAATGGCGTGAAATGGCTCTAGGCGGGCGGTCATGCCCTGCCGACTAGCACGGCCCCCCGCATCACAGAAGGCCGGACCGCAAAAGACTCTGGGCGCGCGCCAGGTCTTCGGGCCGGTCCACGTCCAGTTCCGCCCCCGGTGGCAGCGGCAGGCAAGGCGCGTCCGCCAGCAGCGCGCCCGCGCCCCGGTCCCCGGACAGGGCCTCCAGCGCGCCGAAGTGCCTCGCGCCGAACAGAGCCGGCGGCATGCGTTGCCCCCCCGCGCCGCTGGCGATGCGGTCCCCGTCGAACGCCGAAACCAGCGCCGCGGCATGGGCGGCCGGCACCAGCGGCATATCCGCCAGCGCAATCAGCACACCGCGTGCGCCCGCTGCCCGCGCCGCCGCCACGCCGATCGCCAGCGAGCGGGATTGCGGCGCGTGGGGAGAATCGAGCGGCAGGGTCGTCCAGCCGAGCGGAGCAAGGGCGGGCGTATCCTCGCGCACGACGGCAAAATGCTGGGCGAAGGGCAAGCCGGCCAACATGGCGGCCGCATGGAAGGCTACAGGCCGTCCCTCCAGATCCGCGTCCAGCTTGGCTCCACCGAACCGCGTGCCCCGTCCTGCCGCCAGCAGGATGACCGCGATGCCCGCAAAATCCGGATCAGCCACGCAGCGTGGCGGTCGGGTCGGCGGCGGCTGGTTGCGCCCTGGCGGTCGTCCATTCGACACCGCCGGCGCAGGCCTGATAATCCTGCACCACCTCGCCCAGGATCGACAGCGCCAGAGTGGCCGGATCGCGCGTGGACGGAATCAGGCCGATCGAGCCGCGCAAGGCATCGATCCGCGATTCCGGCACGCCTGCCGCGCGCAGCATGTCCACCCGCGCGCGGTGTGTCCGCCGGCTGCCGATCGCGCCGTGGTAGAAGGCCGGCGCGGCCAGCGCGCGCGGCAGCAGAGCCTCTTCCCAATCGTGGTCGTGGAACAGAAAGACGATCGCCGTCCACGCATCGCTTTCGAAAGCGACTTCCGCCGTGCGCGACGCCATCGGATGGACCGCCATCGCCCCGGCGGCTTCCCGCATCAACGGATCGCGTTCGGGCGCATGCGCGATGACCTCGATGCCGAACGCCATGGCCAGCCGGGCGAGCGCAGCAAGGTCTTCGCCCTGCCCCACCGCCACCAGCCGCAGTGGCGGCACGTAGTGCTGCACAAACGCGTCCGCACTCCATCCTGCCGGGGCATCGGCCACGGCAGGCGCGGCCCCCGCGACGCCGAGCGCGAGCGCCATCGGTTCGCGTCGGGCCAGCGCCCCCAGCACGGCCACGATCGATCGCGCATCGCGGCAGGGCGTGAACAACAGGTCGATGCCCCCGCCGCAAGGCAGGCGGATATCGATATAGGGCGATCCGGAACCATAGCGGATGACCCGCCCCTCGCCGCGCGCCAGCACGTCCAGCGCCTCGGCGATCACCGCGGCCTCGATGCAACCGCCCGAGAACGAACCGGCGTGGCGGCCATCGGCCAGCACCGCCATCTGCGTGCCAATCGCGCGCGAAGACGTGCCCTCAATGCCCGCCAGCGTCACCAGCACGCCATCGATTCCGTCGGCCGCGCCGCGCACCAGCAGGCGCAGGATGTCGATGGGGGTGGGCGCGATCATCGGCGCCGCTTACCACATTCCCGAGCCCGGGTCACTTGGTCTCGCCCGGATAGAGCAGGCCGAGCGAGGCCGGCGCGCGGCACTTGCGGATCGCGTCGGCGGCATGGCGGGCGCGTTCGGCGGTCAGCGAGGCCGAATCCATCACCAGCGGCCGTTCGCGCGTCACTTCCGCGCCCGTGAACGGCCTGGTCCCCGGCGGCACGCTGCCCGCGCCGATCACGAAGACCACGTAGTTCATCATGTCCGCCAGTTCCGCGTTATCCTTGATCCGGCTGTGCGCGATATTGGGCAGGCGCAGCAGATAGGCGCGCGATTGCGGCGTGCACATGAACCAGCCGACGCGGCCGAACAGTTCGGGCAGCGGCGCGGGCGCGGATTTGCCCTGCACCCCATGGCAGCCGGCGCAATGCTCGACATAGTCCGACCGCGCCAGTTCCGGATCGACCATCACCTCGGCCGGGGTGAGCTGGGGCGTACTGGGCTGGGCCGGCGTCGCGCGCCCGTCCGCGCGCCCGACGGCACAGGCCAGCGCCAACAGCGCCAGGCAGAAAACGGGCCAGGAACGAAACGCCATGCCGCCAATATCCCTCTGCGCGGTCCGTTCGCGCAATCGCCCGGTCAGGCCGGGCCGACAAGCACGGCGGTGGAGCAGTGGTATTCCATGCTGCTCGTGCCGAAGCACCAGATCACGTCGTTGTTGAGCTGCGGCACGTAGAGCTGCGTCTCGCGATCGGTATTGTTGCAATCGCACTGCATGCAGTACGCTTTGCCGCAGCAATCGCGATAGGCGATCAGGTAGGACTTGCCGTCATCGGGATTGACGCAGGTGCCCACCCACGAAACCGGCGAAGGTTCCGCGCCGGGCGGGCAGGTGTGGATGCCGCCGCCGCAGCAGGTGCAGAGCGAACCGTCGATCGCGCAATAGCGCCAGTAATCGCACTTGGTGTTGTCCTTGCTCTGCGCCACGCGGGCGAAAGCGGTCTTGCCTTCGCCCGACCGGTCAGGCTTGGCCGCCTCGGCCCGGCTGACCGGCAGCAGCGGAAACACCGGGGCGGCCACCAGCGCCGCGCCCAGCCGCGCCAGGATGCCACGGCGCGAGGTGCCGCCCGCGAAACGGCGAAGCAGCGTTTCGCCCATGGCGTCCGCATCGAACTTCTTCATGACCATGCCCCCTTGAAATTGTCCGCGCGGGCCAGCCGCGCCACAGCCATCACGCCACTTCCGCCTTCAGGCTTCCGATATAGTCCTGCACCGAACGGACGCCCATCTCGTGCGCGATCACCAGGCTCTCCAGGTGTTCGCGGCTGTTGACCAGCCCCTTGGACAGCACCGTGCCATCGGCGTCGAGCAGCACCGCGTAAGGCAGCTTGCCCACCTCGAACGCCTGCCCCACGTCCGGCCCGTTGATGAACTGGTACGATCCCAGGCCGTGCTGTTCGATCATCCCGCGCTGCACCGCCGGATCGTCGTCCCCCACGAAGATCAGCTGCACGCGCTCGTCGCGCGCGAACGACTTGGCCATCGGAATCAGCCCCTTGCACAGCGGGCAGGCGGCCGACACGAACATCAGCAGGCGCAGCGCCGATCCGGGCGCGGCGCCACCGACGGTCACCGCCGCGCCTTCGAGCGTCCGCGCCGGAATGGCGGCCGATCGCGCGCCCACCGAAGGCCCGCCCGCCGTGGTCAAAGCCCCGGCCGGCGCCACGCGCATGTGCAGCACGCCCACCTGCCGCGCCAGCGCCAGCACGGCAACGACGAGCGCGAGGACCACGCCCCACGAAATGACCTGCGAAACGATAAGCGCCGTCAGCATGGGCTCACCTCCGTTTGATTCCAGCGTTGACTCTGGCCGCGACGGGCGAGACAGCCAGCGCGGCGATGGCGTTGAACAGCAGATAGAAAACGAACAGGCTGAGGCCGCCCGCCAGGGCGGTGGCCAGCTCGAAGCCGGTGGACGGCAGCGCGGCGGGCAGGCGCAAGGCCGCCAGTGCCATCAGCACCACATTGCGCGCCACCAGCGGCCAGCCCAGCGTCTGGCGCAATTGCGACCGCCCGCAGCCGCAGTCGATCGAGCGCCGCCCGCGCCCGATGTTCACCGCCATCGCCGCTGCGAACAGCCCGAGCAGGAGCAGCGCCGGCACCACGGCCAGGCGCGGCCCGCCCGCCAGCAACGCCACCCCCAGCACCAGTTCCGCCCACGGCAGCACCGCCGCCACGGGTGCGACCAGCACATCGGGCAGCAGCCGGTAATTGGCGATCACACCGGGCAGCACATCGCGATGGAGCAGCTTCGACAGGCCCGCGTGCACGAAGACCAGACCAGTGCCGAACGCGCCGGCCAGCCCCGCGACGCGCAGGCCCGATACCGCAAGATCGGCGGCGACAGCGCTCACCGCGCGTCCGTAACCGTGATCACGCCGCTGCCGGCACGGTCGAGCTTGAGCGTTTCGTCCCAGGTCTTCAGGTCAATCACATGGACCGTACCACCCTCGCCGCCCGAATACATCAGCTTGGGCGCAGCCTCCTGCGTCACCTCGATCGTGGTAGCCGGATCGGTGATCGGCACGCGCTTCACCACTTTCTTCGCCGCGAGATCGACGTCCCAGATTTCGGTGCCGCCGGCCTTGTGCGTCCAGTATTCGCCTGGGTGCATCAGCACGAAGAGATGGCCGGACGCGCGGTGGAGCGCCATCGGCTGCCCCCCGCCGGGATACCAGTTGACGTCGAGCGGCTTGGTGTCGCCCGCGCGCAGCCCGGCCGCCACCTGGATCGAGAAGGGCTCGGAAACCGTCGGCGCCGCCGCCATCTTCGCGGTATAGATCTTGCCGGTGTAGGACAGGAAAACCGCTTGCTGCTTCGTCTTGTCGTAGATCAGGTTGTCGAAGATCGGATCGTCGGTCGCCGAAAAGAACGGAGCCGAATGGGTGATCGCGGGCTTCGCGGCACCCGCCGTGACCGTTGCCAGCGAACCATCGGCGCAGAGCGCGGAGAAGCCGGCGCCGGGATTGGGGATAAGGCTGGCGCAGCCGGGCAGCTCGATCGCGCGCAGGAACTTGCGCTTTTCCAGATCGACCACGCTGACCGACGACGCGGGGCTGAAGTTATAGACGAAACCCAGCTTGCCGTCGTCGCTCAGGATGAAGTCCTGCTTGCGGCCGCCGATCAGCAGGCGGCCGGGAATCGGGATTTCGGCCTGCAGCTTGAGATTGGTCGAATCATAGACCGTGACCATGTCCTGCCGC
This sequence comes from Novosphingobium sp. LASN5T, assembly GCF_003856955.1. Classification (NCBI taxonomy): domain Bacteria; kingdom Pseudomonadati; phylum Pseudomonadota; class Alphaproteobacteria; order Sphingomonadales; family Sphingomonadaceae; genus Novosphingobium; species Novosphingobium sp. LASN5T. Next base: position 50,129 of record NZ_RQSI01000004.1, on the reverse strand, counting down.
GTGCCGCGATTGCCCTTGCTCCAGATCGTTTCGGCCACGTAGTAGAACTTGCCCGCCGGATCGATCGCCATGTCCGCCAGAAGCGCCGTCTGCACCAAACCCAGCATCTTGCCGTTGCCGGTGTCGTAGATCGCGGTGCCGGGGAACACGAAACCCCGGTTCACGAAAATCCAGCCCGGCTTGGGCGGCGTGATCGCGGCGACGTCCGACTCTTCAGGCTCCGTGGGATTGGCGGTGTCGGCCAAGGCCTGCGGCGCGTCGATCACCGACAGCGCGAGGCAGGCGGCAAGCGTCGGGATGGCGGAAAGCATGCGGCTGGCAATGGATTTCATCTGACCTTGACCCCCTTCGGTTGCGACGGCCGATGCGGCGCCTTCACCATGCGCCTTGCCCCCGCAAGATAGCATGGCGCTGCGTCGTCGGGTGAAGGTTTGACGCCCGTCCAGTTTTAGTCAAGCGCCTATAGGGGCTGGCGCGCCACCCTTTTGAGGACTCGCGCCGGTCGCACCCGCAAATCCGGCGCGGACCGCCCAGCCGACCGAGACCAGCCCTCCCGTCAGGGCCAGCGCCACGCCGATCAGCAACCCCTCGCGCCCGAACAGCGCCATCATCGCCGTTCCCAGCAACGGCCCGGCGATCAGCCCAAGACTGTGCGTGCAGGCCACGAACACGCGAAAGCGCGAATCCCGGCTCGACGCCGTCGCCAGCCCGGAGCATCGGATGATGATCGCGGTGGAACCGATGTTGAGCAGCACGATCGACGCGACATAGGCGCCGTCCGCCCCCGGCACCGTCAGCACCACCGGCGAAGCGAGCGCCAGCCCGGACAGCAGGGCGGTGACCGGCAGCGGCACCAGCAGCCGTTCGCGCATCACCGCCACCGCCGTCAGCGCGCCGACGACGGAGCCGATCGCCACGGCCTGCCCGATCGTGCGATCGGCGATACCCGCGCGCGTGGCCAGCGCGGCCGAGAAGCTCCACACCAGCATCGTCGAACAGATGAACCAGAAGGTTGCCGCGGCCAGCGCCCAGCCGGCGACCGGCACCGCGCTCCTTCCCGCGGCGATGCCGGACGGGCTATCGATCATCGATGCCGACCGCACGAACGGCACCAGCACCACCAGCGCGAGGGCCGGTACCAGCGCCATAGCCATCAGCGCGGTTTTTGCGCCGGCCGCCAGCATCAGCTCGGGCAAGGCCAGCGAAACCAGCGTCGAGAGAATGAGCTGGGTCAGATAGACCGCGCCATAGGCCTTGCTGGGGCGGTGCGCGGCATAGGCCGCCATGGTGGTGGCATAGACCACCCCCATTGCCAGGCCATAGCCGGCGCGGCACGCGAGAACGGTCGCCAGGCTGCCGGCCAGCGCCGTTGCCAAGCTGCACAGGAATGCCAACACGGCCGCCGCCACAACGCTTCCTCGGGGCAGGACCGGCCCCAGCCACCAGACCGTCAGTGCGCCCAGCGCGGAGCCGGCCTGGGTAAAGCCCACGACCAGCCCGTGCGCCTCCAGCGGCACGGGCCGCGCATCGCTCAACACCGTCAGGTAGATCGGATCGATTCCGGGTTGCAGGCATCCCAGCGCGGCCGCCATCGAGGCCGCCCCAACACCCCTCCCGATGATCGCCCTGTTCCGCATCCGGCACACTCACAGCCCTGGGGTCAGGACCCTTCTGTGCCGCGTGCTGCTTCGCGCGCCTTACCGAAGGCCGGAAATCTGTTCCGGCGTTATCGTTCTGGCGAGATCGACCAGCGCGCGGGCGGCTATGGTCCGAAACGCCATCATCTTCGCGGCCCACGGTTTTTCATATCCGAGGAATGGCGTAGTGCCTTCCATCGACGCGCTGATATAAAGCGCCACCGTGTGCACCTGATCGGGCGACAGCCGGGGATTGAGCAGCGCTACGTATTCCCCGATGAAATCGTGGACCCCCTGGTAAAAGGCCCGGACCCGATCCGCGATGAATTCGTTCTGGTTGGCCAGCGCCCACAGTTCGGTGAACAGCCGCGTGGTGCGCTTGCCGGCGATATCATCCAGGCAAATCTCGATCAGCAGGCGCAGCCTTTCCTCCGCCGGCAGGTCGGGCTGGCGGACGCGGTTCTCCAGCAGCTTGTCATAGCTTTCCAGCAACTCGTCGAGCAGGATCTGGATCAGCATTTCCTTGCGCGGGAAATGGTAGCTGACGTTGCCCACCTTCATCCCGCATTCGGCGGCGATACGGCGGATCGTGAACGCGCCCGCGCCTTCGTCGATCAGCACGGTCAACGCGGCCTTGAGAATGGCGTCGACCGTCTCGGTCCCGCGCGTATAGGTTCCCGGCCGCGTGGCTATCATGTGGGCGACATCGCTTGCCATTGCACCCGGCCTAACACTCCTGAACGTGGGTCGCCAGCCCGACTGCCCCGCCCAACCCTTTTTATCCCGCGCGCGCAACGGCGCTTGACGGATACTTGATGCCTGTCCAATATTTAAGGCGTTTTCAAGCCAATTTCTTGAAACCGGACAACAAAGGTTTCCATCCCGCCAGCGTTCCGCGTTACGGAATATCTGTTTGGCAATGGTGCATCCCGTGCGCCCGGCTTAACAGGTGCGCGGGATGATAATATCCGCGCGATCAAGCATGAAGGACTGCCGATGGCCATTTCGCTGACCGTCAACCGCAAGAAGCGCGTCGTCGACGCCGAAGCCGACAAGCCGCTGCTGTGGGTTCTGCGCGAGGATCTGAATCTGCCCGGTACCAAGTTCGGCTGCGGTGCGGGCCTGTGCGGCGCCTGCACGGTGCTGTTGGACGGCAACGCGGTGCGAGCGTGCCAGACGCCGATCGCCGATGCGGCGGGCAAGCAGATCACCACGATCGAGGACGTGGCCTCGCTGCCGGTGGGCAAGAAGGTGGTCGATGCGTGGGTCGATCTCGACGTGCCGCAGTGCGGCTATTGCCAGGCCGGACAGATCATGTCGGCCACGGCGCTGCTGACGCAGACGCCCAAGCCCACGGCCGAGGACATCGAAGGCGGCATGAGCGGCAACATCTGCCGCTGCGCCACCTACCTGCGCATCCAGAAGGCGATCCGCAAGGCGGCGGGAGTGGCGGCATGAGCATCGTGAAGGATCGAGAAGCCGCCGGCGCGGCACTGAGCCGCCGGTCGTTGAACCGCCGCTCGTTCCTCGCCGCGTCGCTCGCGGGCGGGGCGGTGCTGACCTTCGACGCCCGCATCGCGCTGGCGCAGGCGGCTGGCGCGGCGGGCGAACCCGTCCTGCTCACCGCGTTCATCCGCATCAACGCGGACAACAGCGTGACCATCGGCGCCAAGAATCCCGAGATCGGCCAGGGCGTGAAGACCATGCTGCCGATGCTGATCGCCGAGGAACTCGACGTGGCGTGGAACCAGGTCCGCATCGAGCAGACCGACGCCGACGACAAGCGCTATGGCCTTCAGGTCGCCGGCGGCAGCACCGCGACGCCGAACAACTGGCTTCCCATGCGCCAGGCCGGCGCGGCCGCGCGCGCCATGCTGGTGGCGGCGGCGGCCAAGCAGTGGGGCGTCGCCCCGGCGTCGCTTTCGACCGAAGCCGGCAAGGTGATCGACAAGGCCGGCGGGCGCAGCGTGCCCTATGCCGCGCTGGCGCGCGAGGCGGCCGGCATGCCCGTGCCCGATCTCGCCACGGTGCCGCTCAAGCCGGCGGATGCATTCCATATCATCGGCCAGCCGATGCAGGGCGTGGACACGCCCAAGATCGTCAAGGGCACGCCGCTGTTCGGGATCGATACGCACCTGCCCGGCATGCTCCACGCCGCGCTGGTCAAGTGCCCGGCGTTCGGCGGCACCATCGCCCGGATCGACGATGCGGCCGTGCGCGGGATTCCGGGCGTCGTCGCCGTGGTACCGGTCAACAGCGGCCTTGTCCCGCCGGGGCAGCAGGATGCCGTCGCGATCGTCGCCGACAGCTGGTGGAAAGCCAGCAAGGCGCGCGAAAAGCTGGTGGTGGCGTGGGACGATGCCGCGCAGAAGCAATTCTCGACCGCCGGCTATGCGAAGCAGGCCGCCGATGCGCTGGGCGCCGCGCCGCAGGCCGATCTGTTCAAGGCTGGCGACGCCGACAAGGCCCTGGCCGGCGCGGCAAAGACCGTGACCGCCGACTATTCCTATCCCTTCCTGGCCCACGCCACGCTGGAACCCCAGAACTGCACCGCGCTGTGGACGGCGGACGGCAAGCTGGAACTGTGGGCGCCGACGCAGAACCCGGGCGCCGGGCGCAAGGAAGTGGCCGCCATGCTCGGCATCGCGCCCGAAGCGATGACCATCCACATGACGCGTATCGGCGGCGGGTTCGGCCGCCGGCTGATGAGCGATTACATGGTGCTGGCGGCGCAAGTGGCGAAGGGCGTCCCCGGCCGGCCGGTCAAGCTGCTGTGGGACCGCACCGACGATCTGCGGCACGATTACTATCGCCCCGCCGGCTGGCACCGCTTCACCGCCGGCCTCGATGCCAAGGGCGCGCTGATCGCGTTCAAGGACCACTTCATCACCTTCGGCGCGGACGGGAAGCCGATCCGCGCGGCGGAAATGAGCTCCACCGAATTTCCCGCTCCGGTCGTGCCCGATGCCCATCTGGGCGCGACCTATCTCAAGACCAACCTGCCGACCGGCTGGCTACGCGCGCCGACATCCAACGCCATGGCCTTCGTGTACCAGGGCTTTCTCGACGAGGTGGCCGAGGCCGCCGGAGTCGATCTGCCCGAACTGATGCGCCGCACGCTGGGCGAACCGCGCGAACTGCCGACCGAGCGCAAGGGGCTGGTGTTCCACACCGGCCGCGCCCGCAGCGTGATCGACGCGGTGTGCAAGGCCGCGAACTGGACCGGGCGCACAGGCCCCGCCAAGGGCGCGGGCGATGCGGTCAAGGGGCGCGGCTTCGGCTTCTATTTCAGCCATCGCGGCTATTTCGCGGAAGTCGTCGACGTCACGGTCTCGGGCGGAACTTCGGTGAAGGTCGACAAGATCTGGATGGCGGGCGACATCGGCAGCCAGGTCATCAACCCGCTCAATGCCGAGCACCAGTCGCAGGGTGCGGCGATCGATGGTATCGCGCAGGCGCTGGTGTGGCAGCCGGTGGTGCAGGAGGCGGGCGCGATCACGGCCGACAACTTCGGCGATTTCCCGCTGCTGCGCATCGATGCCGTGCCGCGCGATGTCGCGATCACCTGGGTGAAGAGCGATTTCCCGCCCACCGGACTGGGCGAACCGGCCCTGCCGCCGGTCATTCCGGCGATTGCCAACGCCATCCGCGCCGCCACCGGCAAACGGCTGCGATCCCTGCCGTTGCAGTTGACCTGATCGCGGCCCGAACGCCGCCCGTCAGGACAGCTTCCAACATCCGAAAGGCGTGTGATTCCAACCGGATCACACGCCTTTTTTCGCATCTGCAAAAAAGATGGGCGGCGCTGCAACAAAGGCGTTGACCAATCTTGGACAAGCGTCAAGCTTGCTCTCGTGACCCGCGCTCGAATCGCGCCGCTTCCGGTCCAATCAGGGGGATTTCGCGAGCATGGCCTACCCGGATACCGAGTCCCGTCCACACGACGCGCAGGATGCCGCCGCCAGCCCATCCTGGCGGGCCGCGCTGGCGACGCGCCTGTCGCTGCGCCCGCTGCTGCTGGCGGGCCTGTGCACCGCCACCGCCGTTGTCGCGCAGGCCGGGGGCATGACCGGCGGCGTGGCTGGCGGGGCGGACAAGCCCGAAAGCGAGGAAGGCATCCCGGTCACCGATAGCCTGACCAAGGAAAAGTGCGGCGCCTGCCACACCGCCGACGCGAAGGGCAATCTTTCGCGCATTTCCTGGCTGCGCACCACGCCGGAAGGCTGGGCGCAGGCGATCAAGCGCATGGTCAAGCTGAACGGCTTGCAGATCACGCCCGAGGAATCGCGGCAGGTGGTCCGCTATCTTTCGAGCAGCCACGGGCTTGCCCCCGAGGAAGCAAGGCCGGTGATGTACCTCGTGGAGCATCGCATCCAGGACGAGACCAACATCCCCAGCGAATCCCTGCGCGGAGCCTGCGCCACGTGCCACGCCTTTGCCCAGCCGCTTTCCTGGCGACGGTCGGGCAGCGAGTGGAAGCTGCTGCAGGATTTCCACGTCGCGCTCTATTCGCAGGCCGACGTCCAGTATCGCCGCCCCGCCACGGACGAACCCGGCGCGGTCTTCGGCCAGCCGACGCCGATCGTGACCAAGCCCGGCGCGACGCCGGTGACGCAGGGCCAGATCGCGCTGGACTATACGCGCAAGGTCGCCCCGCTACACACGCCCGAATGGACGCAATGGAAGTCCCGGATGCAGGATCCGCGCCTGGCCGGCAAATGGCTGGTCAGCGCCTCCGCCCCGGGCAAGGGCCGGTTCATCGGCACGATGACCATCGGTGCCACGGCCGACAGCGACGAATTCAAGACCGGCATCGCGCTGCGGTCGCTGACCGACGGATCGACGCTGAGCCGGACCGGCAACGGCATCGTCTATGCCGGCTACAGCTGGCGCGGCCGCTCCGCGCCCTCGGCCCAGCCTTCCGCGCCCGATGCGCTCGACAATCCGACGCGCGAGACCATGTGGTTCTCGCCCGATCGCAAGAACGCCGAAGGTCGCTGGTTCTGGGGGGAATATCAGGAATTCGGTTTCGACGTGAAGCTGGTTCGCGCAGACGGCAGCCCGACGATCGGCGCTGTCTGGCCCAACGCGATCAAGGCCGGCACCAGGGGGGTGGACGTCCACATTTTCGGCGATAGCCTGCCGGCTGCGCCGACTGCGAAGGATATCGACCTTGGCGCCGGGCTCGCGGTGACCAGGGTCGTCACCGCGAGCCCCACCGAAATCGTCGTATCGGTCGATGCCGCCCCCGGCGCTGTCGCCGGCGTGCATGATGTTTCGGTGGGGAGCGCGGTGCTCGCTTCGGCCCTGCCGGTCTATCGCAAGGTCGATTACCTGAAGGTCACGCCCGACACCAACCTGTCGCGGCTGGGCGGCGCGCACTTCGCCAAGGGATACGCCCAGTTCGATGCCGTGGGCTTCGACAACGGCCCCGATGGCAAGCCCAACACCGCCGACGACGTGAACATCGGCCCCGTCGCCGCCGACTGGAGCATCCAGGAGTTCCAGTCGGTCTGGTACGATGACGACAAGGCCTATGTCGGTTCGATCAGCCAGAAGGCGCTGTTCACGCCGAACGTGGACGGACCGAACCCACAGCGCAGCGGCAATCGCAACAACTATGGCGAGGTCTGGGTGGTCGCCACGGCCAAGGCCGAAAAGGACGCCCAGGGCAAGCCGCTGACGGCCAAGTCCTACCTCGTCGTCACCGTTCCCGCCTACAAGCGCTGGGATCAGCCGGAGGTTTCGCAATGACGACCATGCTGGCCCACCGCTACCGGCGCGGCGAACTTCACGAATTCCGCTCGTCCGACACGGACTTCATGTACCTGGTTTCGGCGGGCGCGATCTTCGCGCTCGACGAAGGCACCCGCGCCGTGCTCGATCTGCTCGACGAGGGCGAGATGAGCCACGCGGAACTGGCCACGGCGCTGGCCGGCGCGGGCCATTCCCCGGCGGACGCGGAGGACCTGATCCGCGAATTGCGGCAGGTCCGCGCGATCCATTCGGAACAGGTCACCACCGCGCCCGCGCCGTCCGCCCCGCCGGCGGACTATCCCCTGCAGGCGCTGGTGCTCAACGTCACCAACCAGTGCAACCTGGCCTGCACCTATTGCTACGAATTCGGCGCGGACAAGATCGCCACGCCCGCCGGCAAGCCGAAGTACATGGCGCTGGAAACCGCGAAGTCCTCGGTCGATTTCCTGCTGGCCGGATCGGGCAACCGCGAAGCGGTGCACATCACCTTCTTCGGCGGCGAAACGCTGATGAACTTCCGCCTGCTGCGCGATGTGGTGGGCTATGCCAACGAGCAGGCGGCGGCGCAGGGGCGCAAGATCACCTTCAGCCTGACCACCAACGCCACGCTGCTGACCGACGAGATCATCGATTTCCTGTCGGACAACGCGATCGGCGTCACCGTCAGCATGGACGGCCCGGCGGAAATGCAGGACGCCCGCCGCGTCTACAAGAGCGGCAAGGGCAGCTATGCGGTGATCGAGCCGCGCCTGCGCAAGCTGATCGCCCGTCACAAGACCCGCGCGATCACAGCGCGCGTCACCCTGACGGCGGGGGTCACCGACGTGATCCGCATCTACCGCCATCTCAAGGACGACATCGGCTTCCACGAAGTGGGCTTCGCGCCGGTGACGACCGCGGGCGAGGAGCGCGAATATTCGCTCAACGGCGATGACATGACCGGCGTCCTCGCCGGTTTCCATGCCCTCGCCGACGAATGGCTGGACTATGCGCTGCAAGGGCGGATGCACGGCTTCACCAACGTCAGCGAAACGATCGGCGAACTGATCCAGGGCACCAACAAGTCGCACCCGTGCGGCGCGGGCCTCGGCCTGCTGGGGGTGAGCCCCTCGGGCGACCTTTCGCCCTGCCACCGCTTCACCGATGCCGATACGCACACCCTGGGCCACATCTCCACCGGGATCGACCAGGGCAAGCGCGAGGACTTCCTTGCGCGCGGGCACGTTCAGGCCAAGTACGAATGCCAATCGTGCTGGGCGCGCCCGCTCTGCGCCGGCGGCTGCCATCACGAGGCCTTCGTCCGCTATGGCGATACCGGCCACGCCAACCTGCATTATTGCGACTGGATCCGCCAATGGACCGACACGTGCCTGAAGATCTACGGCACGCTGGCCGTGCGCAACCCCGGCTTCCTCGAACGCTTCGCTGAACGAAAGGGCTTGTCATGAAGCATCTCAAGCCGATCAATAAGAAGGCCCAGAAGATCGAAGAGACTATCACTTCGGTTGATGAAGACGTCGTCGCGCTGCAGCAGCAGCCGCGCCCACACGTACCGATGGGGTGCACCCTGTCGTTCTCGCCGGGGTGGGAAGTCGATGCCGGGGGCGGCACGGCGGGCCTGTGCCAGCCGGTCGAGCGCGACATCTACGATTGCTATGTCACCTGCTTCTGGCCGGTGCAGGTGCCCGACCACGTCAATTATTCGCCGGACTGGGCGAGCAATTGCGCGGCGGCAACGAAGGACTGGCGCAATCTCGATCTCGTCTTCCCGTGAGCGGGCGCGCCCGCGCCTGCCACGCCGAACCCTGACCATCCGGGGCGGACCTGCCGCGTTCCTGCGGCGCGCCCCTTCGAGGAAGAGAAGCACGATGAAGCAGCTTCGTTCCCTGCCCCGCCTGAAAGCCCTGATAGCGAAAGCACGGGTGGCGCCGGCACTCGTTACGGCGCTGGCCGCCGCGGCGCCCGCCCATGCCGGCACGATGATGATCGGCACGTATCCGGACAAGCTGTTCACGATCGACGACACCAACGGCGCGATCACCGACCGCATCCAGCTGCAGGCGGGCCTGCCCACCTCGCTGCGCCTGTCCAACGACAAGGCGAAGATCTACGTCACGACGATCACCACCAGCGGGATCGTGGTGCTGGACAGCGCCACGCGGCGCATCCTCAACCAGTTCAGCCTGAACACGCCCACCACCAAGTACCGCTTCATGGGCGGCGTTCCCGATCCGACGGGCCGCTGGTATTACACCCAGCTCATCCGCTTCGACAAGGAACCGGACCGCTACAAGGTTAGCAAGCCGCTCTACGCGGTGATCGATCTTCAGCAGAAGAAGGTCGCGCGGACCGTGGAAATCGATCCGCAGGACGATACGCTCGGCGGCTTCCGCCCCACCTTCGCGCTCTCGCCCGACGGCAAGACGCTGTACAAGTTCGGCGACAAGGTGCTGGTGATCGATACGGCGACCCTGAAGGTCAACGAGCGGCTGGACCTTGCCAAGCCGGAAACCACGGGCATGGAGAACGTGGCGTTCGGCGGCGGCGTGGAAGCGTTGCAGAATCCCAACGAGTTCGTCTCGCTGTTCAACGCTTCCGACCCCTATGTCCACGCCAAGATGTTCGGCATCGGGCGCTTCAACCTGACCAACCGCACGTTCGATTTCACCCCGATCGGCCCGGTGCCCACCGGCATGGCCGGGCTGGAAGTCACGCCCGACGGGAAGGACGGCTATACCGTCGTCACCAACGGCACGCTGGGCAACAAGCGCTGCGAATTCTGGCACTTCGACATGGCCACCAACAAGGTGATGGAGAAGGCGGAATTCCACTGCCGTTCGCGCTTCTCGTTCGGCATCTCGGCCGACGGGCAGAAGCTGTACATCCACGGCGCCAGCTATGACATCGAGGTGTACGACGCCAAGACGCTCAAGTACGAACGCACCTGGGATCTCGGTGCCGATGCCACCATGGCCGGCCTGCTCCACCTGAAATAGCGGGACGACGATGACAGGACGCCCATGACCGGACCACAGCCAGCGGTGCGATTGCGGGGCGGCGGCGTTTCCGTCGCGACCTGCGCCCACCTGCTGGCGCAAGACGGGTTTTGCCTGGCGGGGGCGGCGGTCGAACCGCGCGCCCCCGTTCCCGTGATCATGCTGAGCGATCCGGCGCTGGCGCTGCTGCGCGATATCTTCGGCCAGCCGGGCCTGTTCGCCGCCCTGCCCCGCATCGAACGACGCGTGGTTTCGTGGGGCGGCAGCGTGTCCGCGCCGCTGCCCCATGGCGCGGCGGTGGTGTCCGGCGCCCAGATCGAGGCCGAACTGGGCCTGCCGGCGCTGCCCGCCGACATGCTCCAGGAGGCACCCGCGCCGTTCACCATCCACGGCGCGCCGCCGTTTCCCGAACCCGCGCTGCACCGTTTCGGCACGCGCGAGGCCGTGGCTGTGCCGGTCACGCTGCGCGCGGGGGCCGATCGCGCGACCTGCCATGTCGAAGCCACGCCGGAAGGGTGGCTGTTCCTGATTCCGCAAGGGGCAGACGCCGCCTGGCTGCTGGGCGTGGGCAACGCGCCGGAAGCCTTGCTGGCGCAAAGCCGCCTGGTCGCGCCGCTGGTCGACACGCTGGGGCCGGCAGGCGCCCGGTTCGAAACCGCGCCGCGCCTGCTCGACCGGCTCGCCGGGCCGGACTGGATCGCCTGCGGCACGGCCGCCATCGCGTTCGATCCGATCTGCGGCGACGGCACCGCGCAGGCCGCGCGCGAGGCCATCCTGGCAGCGGCGGTGCTGGCCGCGATCCGCGACGGCGGTGACCGCGAGGCGCTGCTCGCGCACTACCGGGCGATGCTGATCGCCTCGATGCGACGGCACCTGCAGGTCAGCCTGCCGTTCTACCGCTCAGGGGGCGACACGCCCTGGTGGCGCGAACAGGCGGAGGCGCTGGCGCAGGGCCATGCCTGGTGCACCGGCCAGCTGGCGCGCGTGCCCGAACCGCGCTTCGTGCTGCGTGGCAACCGCCTGTTCGCGCGGGAGGCAGCCGCCTGAGCCAGCCTGCAGCCTCGAATTCGGCCCCGATGCCAGCGGCACCGCCGCCGCCCGTGGCCGACTGGGGCACCTATCGCCGGCTGCTGCCCTATGTGCGCCCCTATCTGCGGCCGCTGCTGGGCGTGCTGCTGGTCAGCCTGCTTTCGACCGGGGTGGGCCTGGCGCAGCCCTATCTTTCCAAGCTGATGATCGACGAGGCGCTGCTGCGCCGGAACATGAACGCGCTGCTGGCCGTGTCGGGCGCGATGATCGTGGTCACGCTGGCAGGCTTCGCGCTGAACATCCTCGCCAGCTATCGCTACGTCGGGCTGTCGGCGGCGATGCTCTACGACATTCGCGTGGCGCTGCTCCGCCACCTGCAAACGCTCAGCCCGCGCTTCTACGGCGGCTTCCGGCTGGGCGACCTGATGTCGCGCATCAACAGCGATGTCAGCGATGTGCAGCGGGCGGCGGGCGACACGCTGCTTTCGGTGCTGAGCAACGTGCTGTTCTTCATCGGCTGCGTGGCGATGATGGTGTGGCTGGACTGGCGGCTGTTCCTGATCGGCACGGTGCTGGTTCCGGTAGCGGTCATGGTCTTCCTCCACTTCCAGAAGAAGGTCACCGCGCTTACGCGCGAAATGCGCGAACGCGGGGCGGATCTCGGCAGCCTGCTGGTCGATACCGTCATGGGCATGCGCGTGGTCGCCGCACTCGGCGCGGAAGCGCACGAGGTCGACCGCTTCGGCGCCCGCAACAGCGCCTTCGTGCGCGCCATGCTGAAGATGCAGGTCGCCTCGTTCATGACCGGCGCGCTACCCGGCACGCTGCTGACCGCCTCGACCTCGGTGGTGATCCTCTATGGCGGCACGCGGATCATCCACGGTGAGATGACGATCGGCGCGCTCGTCGCCTTCATGGCCTATCATATGCGGCTGTTCGGGCCGATCCAGGCTTTACTGGGGCTGTCTTCGGGCCTGGCCTCCACCCGCGTCTCGCTGGCGCGGATCTTCGAGCTGTTCGATACCCCGGCGGAAGTGACCGAGCAGACCGATGCGCGCCCGCTCGGCCCCGTGCGGCAAGGCATCCGGTTCGAGCGCGTCTCATTCCGCCACGATCGCGAACCGGTGCTGGCGGGCGTGGACCTGTTCATTCCCGCCGGCAGCTTCTGCGCGATCCTGGGCGAAAGCGGCGCGGGCAAATCGACCATGGCCGACCTGATGGTCCGCTTCCTCGATCCGCAACAGGGCCGCATCCTGGTGGACGGGCACGACCTGCGGCAGACGTGCCTGGCCGATCTGCGGCGCGAGGTGCTGCTGGTCGATCAGGCGCCGTACCTGTTCAACGACACCATCGCCGGCAACATCGCCTTCGCCATGGACGGCGTGCCCCGCGCGCGTATTGCCCAAGCCGCTGCGGCCGCCGGGCTGGAGCCGTTGCTGCGCCGCCTGCCGCAGGGGCTGGATACCCGCACCGGCGAGCGTGGCCTGGCGCTGTCGGCCGGCGAGCGCCAGCGCATCGCGCTGGCCCGCGCGCTGCTGCGCGAGCCATCGGTGCTGATCCTAGACGAACCGACCGCCGCGCTGGACGAGGGCACCGAGCAGCGCGTGGCCGACGGGCTGCGCGCGGCGCTGCCGCAGGCGACGATCGTGGTCATCACGCACAAGCCTGCGCTGGCCCGGCGCGCGGACCTGATCGTCACGCTGAACCATGGCCACGCCACCGTGGCCTCGAACGAGCCGGCTTTTGCCTGAAAGCCCTGCCCCGCCCGCTGGAAGCGGACGCAGCGTGCGCGTCGCCGTAATCGACAGCGGCGTCCACCCCGATCATCCGCATATCGACGGCGCGAGGCTGCTGCCGGGCGCGGCCATCGCTTCGGACGGCACCCTGTCCGACGCAGCCGACGCCACGCTGGACCGGCTCGGCCACGGCACGGCCGTGACCGCCGCCATCCAGGAAAAGGCGCCGGACGCGCTGATCCTGCCGGTGCGCGTGTTCCACGACGCGCTGAAGACCAGCGCCCGCGCGCTGGCGCTGGCGATCGGCTGGAGCATCGAACAGGGCGCGGACGTGATCAACCTCAGCCTCGGCACGACCAATGCCGCGCATCGCGAAGGATTCGCGGCCGTGGCGGCCCGCGCGGCAGAGGCCGGCGCGCTGATCGTTGCCGCGCGCGAGGCCGATGGTACCCCCTGCTGGCCGGGCGCGCTCGATGCGGACAACGTGCTGGGCGTGGGGCTGGACTGGGACTGTCCGCGCGAGACATGGCGCGTGCAGGACGGCGTGCTGTTCGCTTCGGGCTATCCGCGCCCGATCCCCGGCGTTCCACCCCGGCGCAATCTTTACGGCATCAGCTTCGCCACCGCTCAGGCGAGCGGCTTCGCGGCGCGGACGGGCGCCGGCTTGCCGCCCGATGGCAATCGCGCCGAACGGTTGCGCGCGCTGCTGTTGTCCGGAGCGGAACTTCCCGCCTGACCAGCGCATCGCGCCACCTGCCCCACATCGCACGCCCATGAAAAATCCCCCCGCGACCGAAGTCGCGGAGGGATCATCCTGCGCTGCTATGCTGCGATCAGTATTTCACGCCGGCGCGCAAACCGAAGAACTGCGGCCGGATCGTGAAGTTACGCGACGATCCGGAGCAGAACGTGATCGAACAGAAGGTGTTCGTCGTCAACGTGCCGCGCTTGTCGAACGCGTTCTGGATGAACACGTCGAAGCTCCAGTTGTTGATCTTGAGACCACCGGAGAAATCGAAGCTGACGAACCCCGGAGTGCTGCAGGATTTTCCGGCAGCGGTCTGCGAAGCGGCAAGCGCCAAGGTGCCGCAGGTCAGAAGGTTGTTCTGCTCGACGTTCAGGTCCTGCGTCGCCGAGGTCTGATACAACGCCGCGCCCTGCAGATAGACCGCATAGTCACCGACTGTGGTGTCATAGCGGATCGAGGTCGTCCCCTTGAATTGCGGCTGACGCGGCAGCCGGGTACCGTCTGCGGCAGCGACCGCGGAGGTCGAGGTGCCGTTCACGACGACCCTCGAACCGGTCGGACAAGAGGCCAGCTGCACGATCGACAATGCGGCACGGTCCGCCACGAAGTTGCAGAAGTTACCGGTCAGCTTGCCGTCGTTGTAAGCACCCGAGGTCGAGATGGTGACCTTGCCGAGCTTGAGATCGGCATCGTATTCCACGCCCTTGACCTGGGCCGTGCCGGCGTTGCCGGTGTAACCCGCGCCCTGCGCGCCGGCGACAACCACGCCGTACTGGATATTATCCCAGTTTTCGAGGTAGATGGAGGCATTGAAGCGGAAGATGTTGTTCCACGTCGTCTTGATGCCCAGTTCGAAGTTGGTGAGCGTTTCCGACTTGAACGCCGGCGCGGCAACCGTCACCTGCGGCAGCCCGCCCGAAGCGCGGATGCGCAGCGGCCGGTTGTAGCCGCCCGGCCGGAAGCCGGTGGAATAGTTGAAATAGATCATCTTGGTTGGCGTGACCTGCCAGTCGAGCGCCACCTTGTGCGTTTCTCCCTGCTCCTTGTACCGGCCGTAGCCGTCCGCCGCGAGCGGGTTCTGGTTGGAACAGGCGAGCCGCTCGGCCGGCAGGGGCACGGTACAACCCACACCGAGCGCCGAAGCGGTAACGCCGGAGAAGCCCTTGATCTTGTAGTCGGTCCAGAAGTAGCGGATGCCGCCGGTCAGCTTCAGGTTCTCGAAGATCTTGTAGTGACCCTCGGCGAAGATCGCCTCGTCGTGGTAGCTCTGGTTGTTCTCGGTGATGTAGAAACCATCGCCCTTCACCGCGGCGGACGGGCTGACGACCATCGTGCCGCCGGCCGCGGTCGGGATGCCGAAGCCCGCCAGAGACGTGGTATTGCCGCTGCCGGAACTGTACGCGCCAGCCTTGGTATAGCCCGCGATCTGGTCAAGGCCGTGGATCGCGTAGTAGTTGTTGTTTTCCTGCTGTTGCGACTGGTAGAAACCGCCGATCGTCAGATCAAAGGGCCAGCTCTTCGGCGTCGAGATGCGCAGTTCCTGCGTGAACTTGTTACGGTTGTTATCCTGGTGATAGTACTGCGTCGGGTTGATCAGCGTCGAACACTTGAGCGTCAAGCCCGATCCGGTACAGCCCGCCTTGTCGAAGAACTGCAGATAGTTTTCATATCCGCCGCCGAAACCGTCATAAGTCACGGTGTAATAGGTGTAATCGTTACGCAGCTTGGTGTTGCGGCGGAAGATGCCCGTCGCCGAGACGACGTCGAAGTCGCCGATGTGGCCGTGGATGCTCAACTGGGCCTGCACCCATTTGTCGTCCTGCCGCGTGAGATCGTAATCGTGGACCTGCAAATCGCCGACGCGCGGATCGTAACCGAAATAGCCGTAGGCGATCTGCCTTTGCGCCGTGACCTGCGGATTGACTTCCCAGCCGGGCGCCGGTTCCCACAGCAGCGACAGGCGGCCGCCATATTCGTAGATCGGGTTGTAGTCCTTCTTGGCGATCGCGGCGTTGTTGAGCGTGTAGCTGGTGAGCGAATTGTTGTCCCCCAGTTCCAGCGTCGAAGACCGCCCGTCGTTGAACTTTCCATTGTTAGGCGTGTTGTCGACATAGCCGCCATCGCGCCGGTAGTAGGCCATCGCGCGCACCGCCACCGTTTCGGTGACGGGCAGGTTGACGTAGCCCTGGATCTGGCCGCCAAAGGCACCCTTGCCGTATTTGTTGACTTCGGATTCCGCGCCGAACTCGAACTTGCCCAGCTTGGGCTTGTTGGTGATGATGCGGATCGTGCCGGCCAGTGATCCCGCACCATACAAGGTACCCTGCGGACCGGACAGCGCCTCGACGCGTTCCAGATCGTAGGCATGGATGTCGGGCGAGCCGGTGCCCGTGATCGGAATATCGTCAATGTAATAGCCGGCCGATGCGTAGTTGCCGCCGGCGGGGACGATTCCGCGGAAATAGATGGTCTGACGGCCAGGCCCAAGGCCCGCGAACGAGACCGACGGCAGCAGCGTGGCAAAGTCGCTCAGGCCCTTGACCTGCCGCTGCCCCAGCGTGTCGGCGCTGAGCGCCTGCATGGAGATCGGCACCTTCTGGATGCTCTGCGCGCTGCGCGTGGCGGTCACGATGATTTCGCCAAGGCCCTCGCCAGCCGCGGGCGCGGCATCCGCCGGCTGTTCGGCGGGGGCGGCCTGATCTTCCGCGAAGGCGGTGCCCGGCAGCGCCAGTCCGGTCAGGAATGTCGACGCGCCCAGCATTCCCATGATCTTGAGCGAGCGCGACTTGCATGCAGTTTTCATAAGCCCCCCTTTTGACGTTCGCGCCTTTCATCCTCTCCCAAGGATCGTGCGGCCCGGTTCCCGGGTCTCGCCACCAGTGCCTGCCGCCTTGCCGAGCGAAAATTGTGCAATCGCGAACAACAATGCGCTCGCACACGCACAACCCCTCGGCCCCCGCGAAGCAGATGCCTCGCGGATCGCCGCCACGGCGTGGCGACGGCAGGTTCAAAATCTCAAATGCCCCGGACTTTCGCGCCCCAAACCGAAGTTAGTACGCCCGTCCGAAATCGATAGTGCCAGCGATTGGACAGGTGTCAACTTCCTTGTTGCAAAAGCACGGAGGTGCATATTGACTCGACAAATATCCTTTCCGTCGGCACAAATTTCGCAGTTGCAAACACGGGATCGACACATGGCGGGCAGCATGACGGCCAGTCGCGAAGAGACGGCGAACGAGGCGCTGGAGCGTGCCGTACGGCTGCTCGACGCCGAACCGGAAGCAGCGCTGACGCTGGCCGACGCGGTGCTGAAGAATGCGCCGGGGTTGCCGCCGGCGGAAATGATCGCGTGCCAGGCCCTGCGCCGGCTGGGTAACGCCGGGGCGGCCCTACCGCGACTCGCCGCGCTGGCCCGCAGGCACCCCGGGGCGCCCCCGGTGCTGTGGGAATGGGCACAGGCGGCCAGCGAAGCGGGTGATGTCCGCCAGGCAATCGCCGCGCTCGAAAGTCTCACCCGGCAACAACCCGGCGTGGCGAGCGGCTGGTTCCTGCTGGCGGGGGAATTGCGCAAGGACGGCCGCCACGAAGACGGCTGGCGCGCCGACCTTTCCGGCATTCACGCCGCTTCGCGCGATCCCGAACTGGTCCAGGCGGCGATGGCGATGAACGAAGGGCAGCTCGAGGACGCCGCAGCCACCCTGAAGGCACGACTGGAACGGTTGCCCGACGATCCCGTGGGCACCCGCCTGCTGGGCGAGGTTGCCTGGCGGCGCGCGGACATGGCCGAAGCGATGACGCTCGTCCGGCGCGCGCTGGACCTTGCCCCCGGCTTCGATCTGGCCCGCGATTTCCTGATCCGCCTGCTGCTGCAGACCAACCGCCTGCCCGAAGCGCTCGAGCACGCCGAAGTGCTGGCGCGCTCACCGGTGAACAATCCGGGGCATGACCTGATCATGGCCTCGGTGCTGGTGCGGTTGGGCGATCAGGAACGGGCACGGGCGCTTTACGAAAAGCTGCTGGCGCAAAAGGCGGACCAGCCGCAGGTCTGGCAGAACCTGGGCCATGTGCTGAAAACGCTGGGCGAACAGGCCGAAGCGGTGCACGCCTACCGCCAGGCGGTGGCGCACCTGCCAACGATGGGCGAGGCATGGTGGAGCCTTGCCAACCTCAAGACCGTCAAGTTCGGCACGGACGACATCGCGGCGATGGAGCAGGCGCTGGCCACGCTGGGGCCGGACGCGGCGGACCGGCAGGAAGACGTGTTCCACCTGCACTTCTCGCTGGGGAAGGCCTACGAGGACGCGAAGGACTATCCCGCCTCGTTCCGCCACTATGACCGGGGCAACCACCTGCGCCGCACGATGGTGCGGCATGATGCGGACCAGTTTTCAGCGGAAGTGGCCGCGACGCGCGAGACGTTCACCAGCGCCTTCATCGCCGCGATGGGCGAAGGCGGCTGTCCCGCGCCCGATCCGATCTTCGTCGTCGGCCTGCCCCGCTCCGGCTCGACGCTGGTGGAGCAGATCCTTTCCAGCCACAGCCAGGTGGAAGGGACGATGGAACTGGCGGAAATGATGATCATCGCCAGCCGCCTGCAAGCGCGTGTGGACGAAGGCGAGTTTCCGGATTTCCGCGCGATGGTCTCCTCGCTGACGCCGGCGGACCGGCTGCGGCTGGGCGAGGAATATATCGAGCGCACCCGCGTCCACCGCCAGACCGACAAGCCGCTGTTCATCGACAAGATGCCCAACAACTGGCAGCATATCGGCCTGATCCGGCTAATCCTTCCTAACGCCAAGATCGTCGATGCGCGCCGCCATCCGATGGCCTGCTGCTTTTCCGGCTGGAAGCAGCATTTCGCGCGCGGGCAGACGTTCACGTATGATCTTGGCGACATCGGCCGGTACTATGCCGATTACGTCGCGCTGATGGCAGCGTTCGACCGGCAGGCGCCCGGCGCGGTGCACCGCGTGATCTACGAGAGAATGGTGGCCGATACCGAGGCCGAAGTCCGCCGCCTGCTCGGGCACCTGGGGCTGCCGTTCGAGGAGGCCTGCCTCTCGTTCTGGGAAACCCGGCGGGCGGTGCGCACGGCGAGTTCCGAACAGGTGCGCCAGCCGATCTTCACCGACGCGGTGGAGCACTGGGCGAACTACGCGGAATGGCTGGACCCGTTGCGCGCCGCGCTCGGACCGGTGATCGACGCCTATCCGGACGCTCCTGCCAGCTAACCCACCGGCATGTTGTCGATCAGCCGCGCCTTGCCGATCCGCGCGGCCACCAGCAGACGGGCGGGCCGTCCGGTCAGGGCCGCCACCTCCTCCAGCGTCGCCGCATCGCGCAGGTCGGCGTAATCGATCGAGGCGAAGCCGGAAGCGAGAATTTCGGCACGCAGCATCGCGAGCGTACCGGCCACCCCGGCGCCGGCTTCGATCGCGGCGATCGCCTTGCGCATCGCCTGCGAAAGGCCCGCCGCCTGAGC
Organism: Novosphingobium sp. LASN5T; assembly: GCF_003856955.1. Classification (NCBI taxonomy): domain Bacteria; kingdom Pseudomonadati; phylum Pseudomonadota; class Alphaproteobacteria; order Sphingomonadales; family Sphingomonadaceae; genus Novosphingobium; species Novosphingobium sp. LASN5T. The sequence goes on along the minus strand of NZ_RQSI01000004.1, from coordinate 30,744 downwards.
CCGTTCCGTGGGCGTGAGATACTGGTTGCGGCTGCTCATGGCGAGGCCATCGTCCTCGCGCACCGTGGGCACGCCGATGATCGCGTCGGCATAGGGCTGCGTCAGATCGAGATCGCGCGCCATGCGGCGGATGATGGCCAGCTGCTGCCAGTCCTTCTCGCCGAACAGCGCGATATCCGGCCGCACCTGGTTGAACAGCTTGCACACCACCGTCGCCACGCCATCGAAATGCCCCGGCCGCGCCGCGCCGCACAGCACCGCGTCCAGCCCGGAAACCGAGACATTGGTGGCATAGCCATCGGGATAGACCTGATCGACCGTCGGCGCCCACAGCAGGGCCACCCCCTCGGCCTCCAGCAGCGCCGCATCCTGGGCCATGCGGCGCGGATAGGCATCGAGATCCTCGTTCGGGCCGAACTGGCGCGGATTGACGAAGATCGACACGGCCACATGGTCGGCGCGGCGCCGCGCCTCGCGCACCAGCGTCAGGTGCCCCTCGTGCAATGCCCCCATGGTGGGGACGATCGCGAGGGTTTTTCCCCCGTTTTTGAGCAGGTCCACCGCTTCGCGCAGGGTATCGAGCCTAGAGATGGTTTGCACCGGGCCTGCCTCTCCTTTAATTCACGACAAGGGACGAAGCGGGGTTCCTACCCCCCGTTCCCCTCCGGCGGCAAGCACTGCCGGACCTGTCGGCAACACAAGCAGCGAGTTCATTCCTTGTCCATCGGAGCACCGCCACCCGCACCGCAGCAGCCCGCAGGTCCGCACCGGATCGTCTTTGCCAACGAAAAGGGCGGCACCGGCAAGTCCACCACCGCCGTGCACGTGGCGGTCGCGCTCGCCTATCAGGGCGCGCGCGTGGCGGCGATCGACCTCGATGCGCGGCAGCGCACGCTGCACCGCTATCTGGAAAATCGCGCGGAAACGCAGAAGCGCCGGCAGATCGATCTGCCGACGGCGACGTTCGCGGTCTATGGCGGTGACAATGTTGACGAGCTTGAAGCGCTGACCGAACAGCTTTCCGCCGGGCACGATTTCATCGTGTTCGATACCCCGGGGCGTGACGATCCGCTGGCCCGCCACGTCGCCACCCGTGCCGATACGCTGGTCACGCCGCTGAACGACAGCTTCGTGGACTTCGACCTGATCGGGCAGGTGGACGCGGAAACCTTCAAGGTCCGCCGCCTTTCGTTCTACGCCGAACTGATCTGGGAAGCCCGCAAGAAGCGCGCGATGACCACGATTCGCGAAGCGCGGCGCGAGATGGACTGGGTTGTCGTGCGCAACCGCACCCAGCATATCGAGGCGCGCAACCAGCGCCGCATCGATCAGGCGCTGGTCGAACTGTCCAAGCGCGTCGGCTTCCGCATCGCCAGCGGCCTGTCCGAACGCGTGATCTATCGCGAACTGTTCCCGTCGGGCCTGACACTGCTCGACAAGGGCCATCTCGGCGAACTCGGCACCAGCCATCTCGTCGCGCGGCAGGAGCTGCGCTCCCTGGTCGCGGGCCTCAACCTGCCGATGCCCACCGGCGCGCTCGGCGCTCATGCGGGGACGCTGGAAAGCGCCGCATGATCAAGCTGATCTGGCTTGCGGTCCTGGCCAGTGTCGCCGTGCGATTGCTTGCCGGGCGCTGGCCATGGGAACTGTGGCGCGACAGCGAGCGCGCCGGCGCCGAAAGCCGTGCGCGCACGCTGCTGGGCGTGCCCCCGCAAGCCTCGCGGGATGACATCGTGGAGGCTCATCGCCGCCGGATCGCGCAGGTCCACCCGGATCGTGGCGGCTCGTCGGAAGCGGTCCACGAAGCCAATGCCGCACGCGATCTCCTGCTCGGGCGGCTGGCGGAGCGGCGGTGACATCGCCCGGGCGGCCGCCGCGTCGACGGGGCGGCGGATCATGACGCACCGTTTTCATCCCTCCATCCTGCGCGAATACGACATCCGCGGCGTGGTCGGGCAAACGCTGGGCGAAGCCGACGCCCGCGCGATCGGGCAGACGTTCGGAACCCGTGCCCGGGCGGAAGCCGAAGCGCCGCGCATCGTGGTGGGCCGCGATGGCCGGCTGAGTTCGCCCGCGCTGGAGCAGGCGCTGGTTGAAGGGTTGCTCTCCGCCGGCGTCGATGTCGTGCGGATCGGGCTGTGCCCCACCCCGATGCTCTACTTCGCCGAAGCGACGCTGGACGGCGTTACCGGCGGCATCCAGGTCACGGGCAGCCACAATCCGGCCGACCAGAACGGCTTCAAGTTCGTGCTGCGGGGCCGCCCGTTCTTTGGCGAAGCCATCGCGGAACTCGCTTCCATGGCGCAGGCGGGGAACCATGCCACGGGCACGGGGCAGGTCACCGACGCCGCGGTGATCGACAGCTACGTCGCCACGCTGCTCGCGGCCCTCGATGGGATCGAACCCGCCGTGCTCGGCGGGTTGCGGATCGGCTGGGATGCCGGCAACGGCGCCGCCGGCCCGGTGGTCGACAGGCTGGTGGAGCGGATGCCCGGCTTTCATGTCCGCCTGCATACCGCGGTGGACGGCCGCTTCCCCAACCACCATCCCGACCCGACGGTGGAAGCCAATCTAGACGACCTGCGCGATACCGTGGCCGCGCACGCGTTGCAGTTCGGCGTCGCGTTCGACGGGGACGGCGACCGGATCGGCGTGGTCGACAGTGTGGGCCGCGTGATCTGGGGCGATCAGCTGATGATGATTTTCGCCGAGGACGTGCTGCAAGCGCGCCCCGGCGCCGCGATCGTGGCCGACGTGAAAGCCAGCAACCACCTGTTCGCGCGCATCCGCGCGCTGGGCGGACAGGCCCATATGTGGAAGACCGGCCACAGCCTGATCAAATCCCGCATGGCCGAAATCGGCGCGCCGCTGGGCGGCGAGATGACGGGGCATATCTGCTTTGCCGATAGCTACTTCGGCTTCGACGACGCGCTCTATGCCGCGATCCGGCTGATCGTCGCCACCGTGCGGCTGGGCCGGTCGGTCACGGCGCTCCGCGGCGCGATGCCCGAATCGGTCAACACGCCCGAACTGCGCTTTCCCGTGGCGGAGGAGCGCAAGTTCGCGGTGATCGCTGACGTGACGGAGCGCCTGCGCCAGAGCGGCGCCGCGGTCGAGACCATCGACGGGGCGCGCGTGACAACACCCGACGGCTGGTGGCTGCTGCGCGCATCCAACACGCAGGCCGCGCTAACCGCGCGCGCCGAAAGCGACGATGCGGATGGCTTGGCGCGGTTGCTGGACGCGATCGACGCGCAACTTGCCGCATCGGGCGTCGCGCGCGAAGCGGGGCTCCCTTGATCGAAACAAGTCCGGAAAGGGGGCGCCTCCGCGGGCGGAAGCGCCCCACCGGGGCCAACACCAGGATGGAGGCTCGGCTCCGGCAATACCGCGCAGACCCGTATTGTTCCAATTCAGGACACTATAGAGCTTTCCCGCGCGCAGGTCAGTCCCGAAATTTCAGCGGGCTACGCCTTTTTGGCCCGTTCCGGACAAATTGTGCGATATTTCAACGATGAATAGAGGCGCAATTCCCCCCGAAATCAGCGCTTGGTTCGCCACGCGAAACTGGCGCGTCCGGCGGCACCAGTGCGACATGCTCTCCGCCGACGACTCGCGGCGGCACGCCCTGCTCGTGGCCGATACTGGCGCGGGCAAGACCCTGGCGGGTTTCCTTCCGACGCTCGCGGCATTCGCGCCATCGCGGCTGGGTGGGATGCCTCCTCCCGACAGCCTCCATACGCTCTACGTTTCGCCGCTCAAGGCGTTGGCGCACGACGTTCAGCGCAATCTCATGGCGCCGGTGGAAGCGATCGGCCTGCCGATCCGCATTGAAACGCGCAGCGGCGATACCCCATCGGACCGCAAGGCCCGTCAGCGCGCCCGTCCGCCGCACGTGCTGCTGACCACGCCCGAATCGCTTTCGCTGCTGCTGAGCTATCCCGAAGCGCAGACGATGTTCGCCGGCCTGCAGCGCATCGTCATCGACGAGGTCCATGCCTTCGCCTCGGGCAAGCGGGGCGATCTGCTGGCGCTGGCGATGACCCGGTTGCAGGCGATCGCCCCGCAACTGCGTCGCAGCGCGCTGTCGGCAACCGTGGCCGATCCCGACGCCTACCGGCGGTGGCTGGCGCCAGGCGGAGATGCGGCGGCGGTTACGCTGGTCGAGGGGGAGCCCGGCGCGCCGCCGGAAGTCGATATCCTGCTGCCGGTGGAACAGCGCGTCCCCTGGGGCGGGCACGCCGCCGCGTGGGCGGTGCCACAGCTTATGGACGCGATCCGCGCCAACCGGACGACGCTGGTCTTCACCAACACGCGGTTCCTGGCCGAATTCATCTTCGAAAGGCTGTGGGACGCGAACGAGGATCACCTGCCCATCGGCATTCACCACGGCTCGCTGTCGAAGGAGGCGCGGCGCAAGGTGGAAGGCGCGATGGCGCGCGGGGAACTGCGCGCGCTGGTCGCCACCGCCAGCCTCGATCTTGGCGTCGACTGGGGCGATGTCGATCTCGTCGTGCAAATGGGCGCACCCAAGGGATCGTCGCGGCTGATGCAGCGGATCGGGCGCGCCAACCATCGGCTCGACCAACCAAGCCGCGCGCTGCTGGTGCCCGGCAACCGCTTCGAATTCCTGGAAGCCACCGCGGCGCAGGACGCGGTGCGCGAAGGCCAGCGCGATGGCGAGGAGTTCCGCGCGGGCGGCCTCGACGTGCTGGCGCAGCATGTCATGGCCTGCGCCTGCGCCGGGCCGTTCGTCGAGGCCGCGCTGCTGGCCGAAGTGCGCTCGTCCGATGCCTATGCCTGGATCGACGATGCGATCTGGAAGCGTGTGCTCGCGTTCGTGGCCACCGGCGGCTACGCGTTGCGCGCCTACGACCGGTTCCGGAGAATCGTACCCGGGAACGACGGAACGTGGCGGCTCGCGCATCCCGAACACGCCGCGCGGTTCCGCATCAACGCCGGGATCATCATCGATTCCGAAATGCTGGAGGTTCGATTCCGCAACGGGCGTTCGCTGGGGCGGGTGGAGGAAGGCTTCGGCGCCGCGCTCAGCCCCGGCGACACGTTTCGCTTTGCCGGGATGGACCTGGAAGTGGAAAGCGTGCGCGATCTGGATCTGATCGTGCGCGCGGCAAAGGCATCGGGCCGCATCCCCAGCTACATGGGCGCTCGGATGCCGCTCACCACCCACCTTTCGGACCGGGTGCGCGCGATGATCGTCGATCGGGCAGGATGGGCGCGCTTCCCGGATGACGTGCGCGAATGGCTTGAAATGCAGGACTGGCGCAGCCGCCTGCCCGGCCCGGGCGACTTGCTGGTCGAAAGCTTCCCCCACGCCGGCCGCCACTACACCACCTATTACACGTTCGAAGGCTGGAACGCGAACCAGTCGCTGGGCATGCTGATCACGCGGCGCATGGAGGACCAGGGGCTCGGACCGATGGGCTTCGTCGCCAACGACTATTCGCTGGCAGTCTGGGGCCTGCGGCCGGTGGACGATCCGGCCAGCCTGCTTTCGCCCGACATCCTCTCGCACGAGTTCGTCGAATGGGTGCAGAATTCCTACATGCTGCGGCGCGCGTTCCGCGAAGTGGCGGTGATTTCAGGGCTGGTCGAGCGGCAGCAGCCCGGTCAAGGGCGATCGGGGCGCAAGAGCGGCCGGCAGGTCACCTTCTCGACCGATCTGATCTACGACGTGCTGTGCAAGTACGAGCCAGACCACGTGCTGATCCAGGCCGCCTGGGCCGACGCACGGGCGCGGCTGACCGACGTGGGCCGGCTTGCCGATCTGCTGGAACGCGCCTGCGGGCAGCTCGTCCACGTTCGGCTGGATCGGGTCAGCCCGATGGCGGTGCCGGTGATGGTGATGATCGGCCGCGAGAGCCTGCCCACCGGCGCGGCCGACGACGAATTGCTGATCGAAGCCGAAACGCTGGCCGCCGCCGCGATGCGTCCGGCTTGATACGCCGCGGACGTAGAGATTTCCCACCCCCAACCCCTCCCGCAAGCGGGAGGGGAGCGAGACTTGCGCTGCCGCAGGCGGCGCTGGTCGCAGCGGGGTGAGCCAGCTACGCTTCACGCGTTCAAACTGCGCAACCCCCAAAAGCAAAGGGGGACGGATTGCTCCGTCCCCCCTCGTTCGTTCCCGCAAGGGGCGCGATGCTTATTCGCCGGCCTTCTGGAAGGTGGCGAAGTTCTCGTTGCCGACGAAGCCGAACTTCGTGACCTTCGAATCCGTGATGATCTTCAGGATCCGGTTCGCGGTCTCGTAGCTGGCGTATTCTTCCGGCTGGAACTGCAGTTCCGGTTCCGGATTCATCGCCTTGGTGGCCGACAGCAGCGAAACGAGCTGGCCTTCCGTGGTCGGCGCGCCGTTCCAGAGGATCTGGCCGGCGGTCGTGAGAACAAGCTTGTTCTTGACCGGATCGACCTTCTGGTCCGGGTTCGGCGGGCTTGCCTGCGGGAGGTTGATGTTGACCGCGTGGGTGGCCACGGGGATGGTGATGATGAACATGATGAGGAGAACGAGCATGACGTCGATCAACGGCGTCGTGTTCATTTCCATCATCGGCGAGCCATCATCCTTGCCGCCGCTCATTGCCATAAGGAGTTACTCCTGTTCGCTCTCTGGCCTGGTGTAACCGTTCGGTGACGGACGTCAGCCGTTCGGATCGACCGGGGTCGAGATGAAGCCGACCTTGGGGTAGCCCGCGGCCTGCACGTTGTAGATCGCACCGGCGATGCACTTCCACGGAACGTTGACGTCGCCGCGAATGTGCACTTCGGGGATCTTTTCCGGGTCCATGTTGGCGGCGCCGCCTTCACGCTTCACGATCGCGTCGAGGCGATCGAAAGCCTGCTTGTACAGCTCCTGGTTGTCCACCGGCGTGATATTGTTGAAATAGACGCGGCACTGGCCGTTACGCGTCGAACCCTCGTAGCCAGGCTCCTTGGGGCTGCGCCCCGAGGCATCCGTGGAAACGACCGAGAGCATCAGGTTTTCGACCTTGTTCTGCGATTCCTCGGAGACAAGGATCGGAACCTTCAGCTTTTCGACCGTCTGGATCGCGACTGGCACCGCGATGAGGAAGATGATCAGCAGCACGAGCATCACGTCCACGAGCGGCGTGGTGTTGATGTCCGACATCGGGCGCTCTTCGCCGCCGCCACCTACAGACATTGCCATTGGTTACATCCTATCCGATTTGAGCCACGGGAGGGCCGGAGGTTCGGTTCGCGGTTCCCCGCCAACCTGGGCCTCCGGCAAGACCCGTGTTCCGGACAGGACCGGCGGCGAACCGCCGGTCCCGGCTTTCGATTACTTCTTGACCGGAGCCGCGGCGGCCGGAGCAGCCGGCTTGGCAGCGGGAGCGGCCGGAAGAGCCGGCTTCACCACGCCCTTCGAGGCGAGGTTCGCGAGAACGTCGGTGCTGAAGCCGGTCAGCAGTTCGGCAACGCGCTTGTTGCGGCTCTGCAGGTAGTTGTAGGCAAGCACGGCCGGAACGGCGACGAGCAGACCCAGCGCGGTCATGATCAGAGCTTCACCGACCGGACCCGCGACCTTGTCGATCGAGGCCGAACCGGCGAGACCGATCGCGATCAGGGCGCGATAGATGCCGACGACGGTACCGAACAGACCGATGAACGGCGCGGTAGCACCCACGGTCGCGAGGAACGGCAGGCCGCCAGCGAGCTTGGCGTTGATCGTGGCTTCCGAACGGGCGAGCGAACCGTGCAGCCAGTCGTGGGCTTCGGTGGCGTCCATCTTCGAAACCTGTTCGTCGGCGGCGATACCGTCGTCGACGACCTGGCGCCAGGCCGAGTTCTTCTCGAGCTTGGTGGCGCCTTCCTTCAGCGAGGCGGCGCGCCAGAAACCGGCGATGCTCTTGTACTGGCCCAGGATCTTCTGCTGTTCGAAGAACTTGGTGAACAGGATGAAGAACGAACCGAACGACATAATGCCGAGGATCACGACGGTGGCGTAGGAAATGAAACCGCCGGCCTGAAGGGCTTCGACGAAGCCGAACTTGTTCTGCGGCGCGGCATCGGTGGCCGCAGCGGCGAGAGTCTGGATAAACATTCGGGTCTTCCTCTCAAAATCAAGTCAAAGTGCGAAAAGCTGATGATCGCGGAGAACGCTATTTCAAAACTTCCCCGGGGTCGGCCGGATCAATCCTTCGGGATGACCCAGCGAATCGAGCTTGCGTAGCTACCCGTGGTCGGATTGCCCTCGCCATCGGTGGCCGGAGTGAAGCGCGCGCGACGACGGACGTTCGCGCAGGTCGCATCGTCCAGATCAGGGCTGCCGCTCGACTTGGTGATCTGACAATCGACCACCTTGCCGTCGGTACCGATGGATACACGGAAGCCCGTGACGCCTTCGCGTTCTTCACGCAGCGCGCGCGAGGGATAGTCGTTCGACGTCGCCCAGTTTGCCGGGCTGCCCTTCGGCGAAGCGCCCTTGGGCTGGAAACGGGGAGGCGGCGGCGGCGGCGGCGCGGCGGGAGCCGGCGGCAGCACGACAGGCGCAGGCGCAACGACCGGCGGCGGCGTAGTAACGGCCTGAACCTGCGGAGCCGGCGCGTTAAAGCTGATCGGCGGCGGCGGAGCCACGATCGGCGGCGGCGGCGTATCCTGCTTCGGCGGCGGAGGCGGCGGTTCCTCCGGCGGCTTGTCTTCCTCGATCTTGACCGCCGAGGTCACCTCTTTCACCTTCTTGAACGCCGAGTACGCCAGCCCGCTCACCAGCGCATAGCCAACGACGACATGAAGGATCGCGACGATGATGAGCGCGGTGATCTTGTTACCGCTCATCTGTTGGTCAGCGTATGCCATTCAGCTCCAATACTCCATGATCGTCCACTCCGGTCCCGAACCGACGCACCCCCCCGGTGCACCGATTCCGGCCAAAGCAGAGCCTTCGGACAGAATCACCGTTCCATCCGACTGGCCAAACCAATAGAATTCAATCCACCCTGCCGGCAACCCGGTTACCGCCGACATCGGGCGCAAGGAGCCCGGCGGCGGCATCTCGGACTTGTGTTTTCAGCATTGCCCGAACGGGGCGAGCTTTAACGCCGAAGGCAAAGGCGCGCAAATGCTTTTCCGGTTAAGGTTCGATTCACGGTTGCACTGTCTGAAAATCCGGAAAAAACCGACGTACCCGATCACAGCGGAAGGACCGCCCATGCCCCCTATCCCGTTCCGCGTCCCAGCGCTCGCCGCGGCCCTCGCGCTGGCCGGCCTGACCAGCCCTGCCGGGTCGCAAACCCCGGCTCAACCCGCGATTCGCACCGCCTTTCCGGTCACGGCAACGTATGCGGACCTCGCCGATCTGGCGGTGCCGGCGCGCATCGTCGCGCGCGCGGAAGTGACGAAGATGGCGCCCCTTAAACCCGAACAGGCGCCCGATGTGGCGCCCGGCCACATCCGCGTCTATCTTGAAGCCCGCACCACCGCCGTCCTGATTGGGTCCGATCTGGGCGAATCGCTGCGGTTTCTGGCCGACGTGCCGCTCGATGCGCTGGGGAAAGCGCCCAAGCTCAGAAAAACGCAGGTCCTTCTTTTCGCGCAGGCGGTGCCGGGCCGGCCCGGCGAGCTGCGGCTTGTCGCGCCCGATGCCATCATCCCGGCCACGCCCGAGGTCGAAGCCACCACCCGGTCGATCCTGACCGCGCTCGTCGCGCCCGATGCCCCGCCGACGATCACCCGCCTGCGCGAGGCGCTGCACGTTTCCGGCAATCTGGTGGGCGAAGGCGAAACGCAGCTTTTCCTCGCCACGGCGAACGGCGCGCCGGTTTCCATCTCGATCCTGCGCCGCCCCGGCGAACCGACGCGCTGGGGCGTCAGCTTCACGGAGATCGTGGACCAGGCCGCACGCCCGCCGGCGAAGGATACGCTGGCCTGGTATCGGCTCGCCTGTTTCCTGCCCCCCGCGCTGCCGCCACAAGCCAACCTCTCGGGATCGCCGGCAGACCGGCGCGCGGCCGCAGAGGACTATGCGCTGGTGCTGACGGACCTTGGCCCCTGCACGCGCAGCCGCCAACCCGCCGGTTAAGGCCCGGGTGAGGGCTTGCCGGCACCGTCGGCGCGGCTACAAGGCGGCCATGCCTTATGATCGCGACACGCCGTTCCGCCACACCTTCCGCGTCCGCTACGCAGAATGCGACCCGCAGGGCGTCGTCTTCAATTCGCGCTATCTTGAATACGCGGATGTCCTGATCAGCGAATTCTGGCGGGCGCTGGGCGTCAAGAGCGTCGGCGAAGGGTCGTTCGAAGTGCATGTGGCACGGGCGATCGTCGATTACCGCGCGCCGATCCGCCCCGACGAGTTGATCGAAGGGCGCATCTGGCCCGGGCGTTTCGGCAACAGCAGCATGGTCACGCATATCGAACTGCACGGCACCGGCGATGACGCCAGCCTGCGTTCGGCGATCGAGCTCGTACAGGTCCACGTCGATCTCGAAACCGGCCAGTCGCAGCGCATTCCGGACGTAGTCCGCGCCCTGTTCGGCGTTGCGGAATTTGTCCACCCCGCCTAGGGCGCGAGCCGAAACCTGACGATGGGGATACCATGAGCGAACCCTTGCGCATCGCGCTTGCCGGACTGGGCACTGTCGGCGGCGGGGTGATCCGGCTGATCGAGACCAATGCGGAGATCATCGCGCGCCGCGCCGGGCGCCCCATCGTGATCACCGCCGTCAGCGCGCGCAACCGCGGCAAGGACCGGGGTGTCGACCTTTCCGGCTACCACTGGGAAGACGACATGGTGATTCTGGGCGAACGGCCCGATGTGGACGTGGTGGTCGAACTGGTCGGCGGGGCGGACGGCCCGGCGCTGGCGCTGGCGCGCACCACGTTCGAAGCGGGCAAGGCGCTGGTCACCGCGAACAAGGCGATGATCGCGCACCACGGCATCGAACTGGCGACCCGCGCGGAAGCCGCGAAAGCCGCGCTGAAGTTCGAGGCCGCCGTCGCCGGCGGCATCCCGGTGATCAAGGGACTGAAGGAAGGCGCCGCCGCCAACGCGATCCAGCGCGTCTATGGCATTCTCAACGGCACCTGCAACTACATCCTCTCGACCATGGAGGACACCGGGCGCGACTTTGCCGACGTGCTCGCCGAAGCGCAGGCCAAGGGCTATGCCGAAGCCGATCCCACGTTCGATATCGACGGCATCGACGCCGCGCACAAGCTGTCGATCCTGGCCAGCGTCGCGTTCGGTACCGCGATCGATTTCCAGTCGGTCATCGCCACCGGCATCCGTCGGGTGCTGGCCGCCGACATCGCGCAGGCCGACGCGCTGGGGTACTATATCCGCCTGATCGGCATGGCCGAAACAGACGTGGACGCCGATGGCAACCGCCGCCTGTTCCAGCGCGTGCACCCCCACCTTGTCCACCGCGATCATCCGCTGGCCCATGTCGATGGCGCGACCAATGCGGTCGTGGTCGAAGGCAACTTCGCCGGGCCACTGCTGTTCCAGGGCGCGGGCGCGGGCGATGGCCCGACGGCCAGCGCCGTCGTCGCCGATCTGATCGACATCGCGCGCGGAGACATCGGCGCGCCGTTCTCGATTCCCGTGGCGGAACTGGACCCCGCCACGCCGGCCGCCAGCGGCCATCGCAGCGGCCGCGCCTATCTGCGCTTCACCGTGGCCGACCGGCCCGGCGTGCTCGCGGAAATCACCGCGGCAATGCGCGATGCCGGCGTCTCCATCGAGAGCATGATCCAGAAAGGGCGCGGCGTGGCCGGCGATGCGCCGGGCGCCGGGCAGGTCCTCGTCGCGATGGTCACCCACGAAGGGCCGGAAAGCGGGATTGCCGAAGCGCTGCGCCTGCTCGAAGGTTCGCCCAGCCTGGCCGAAGCCCCGCTGGTCATGCACATTCTCGGCGAATAACCGCCTCAGGCCGGCACTTTCAGGGCGCCGGGATCTCGCCGTTGGCGATCTTCTCGGCGTCGGACCCCTTCGGCGGTTCGGGCAGCGCCGTGATGTCGAAGTAATAGACCGGCGCGGGCACCTTGCCCACGCGGATGCACCCGCGCGAGCAATCCGGCAATCCGCTGACGTTGGGCGCGCGCGGCAGGCCATCGTTGGTGGAACGCGCGGTGTCGGTCTGGTCGCGGTTGGGCAGGCGCTCCTTCTCGTTGCGCTCGGCATCGCCGCACACAACGATCTGGCCCGGAATGCGCGAGCGGGGGCGACACTCTGGACGGCGCAGATCAACCTGCTCCTTCTGCGTATCGATCGCCTGTTGAACCCGCCTGTCGGCTTCGGAAGCAACGTTCTGCGCAAGAACCGGCGAAGAAAAAGCAATCGGCAGTGCCAATATGGGCAGGAACAGCAAAGCTATTCTCGACAAGACCTGTCCCTCGCGTCTAGGGCCATCGCATTCGCCTGCGCAGCCTGAATCAGGAGTTAACGTGAGCAGCCAATCTACCGCAAAGCCCGCCCCCTCCAAGGTACTAGATCGCGTTCTCGTCCTGGAAATGGTCCGCGTGACCGAAGCCGCCGCGATCGGCGCCGCCAAGCTGATCGGCCGGGGCGATGAAAAGGCTGCCGACGCCGCCGCCGTGGAAGCGATGCGCATCGCGTTCAACGAACTCTACATGGACGGCACCGTCGTGATCGGCGAGGGCGAGCGCGACGAGGCGCCGATGCTCTATATCGGCGAAAAGGTTGGCGCCGCGCCCGACAAGGGGCCGAAGATCGACATCGCGCTCGATCCGCTGGAAGGCACGACGATCACCGCCAAGGCCGGCCCCAATGCGCTGGCCGTGCTCGCCGCCGCCGAGGAAGGCGGCCTGCTCAACGCGCCCGACGTCTACATGGAAAAGCTGGCCGTGGGGCCGGGCTATGCCGAAGGCATCATCGATCTGGCCAAGAGCGTGAGCGAGAACGTGAAGGCGGTGGCCGACGCCAAGGGCGTGGCGCCGTGCGACATCACGGTCTGCGTGCTCGATCGCCCGCGCCATGCCGATATCATCGCCGAACTGCGCGGTCTGGGCTGCGGCATCCACCTGATTCCCGATGGGGACGTGGCCGGCGTGATCGCGGTGACCAACGAGGACACCGGCATCGACCTGTACATGGGCACCGGCGGCGCGCCCGAAGGCGTGCTGGCGGCGGCGGCGCTGCGCTGCGTCGGCGGCCAGTTCAAGGGCCGGCTGCTGTTCCGCAACGAGGACGAGAAGGCCCGCGCCCGCAAGTGGGGCATCGAGGATCTGAACAAGATCTACGATCTCAAGGAACTGGCCAAGGGCGATTGCATCTTCGCGGCAACCGGCGTGACCGACGGATCGTTGCTGAAGGGCGTGAAGGTCCGCAAGGACGGCGTGATGACCACCGACAGCGTGGTGATGCGCGCCGCGTCGGGCACCGTGCGCTGGGTGCGCGGCGAGCACCGCAACAAGCACTGATCGCCGCTTTCATCGGTTCTTGCACCCTTTGTCCGTCTGGGCCACCGTGACGGGCAAAGGGAGAGGACCTGCATGAACGGCGCGATGGAATTCGAGGCGGCGCTCGCCGCCGCAAACCTGCCCGGCGCGGTGGCGCTGGTCACCGACAGCACCGGAACCCGCTACCTGCGCGCCTTCGGCATGGCCGACGCGGTGGCCGGGGTGCCGATGCGGGAAGACACGCTCTTCCAAATCGCCTCGATGACCAAGGCGCTCACCTCCACCGCCGCGCTGCAACTGGTCGAACGCGGCCAGCTAGACCTCGATGCGCCGATCGGCGCGATCCTGCCCGATCTGGCCGATCTGCCCGTGCTGGAAGGGTTCGATGAGGCCGGCCAGCCCATGCTGCGCGCGGCGCGCGCACCGGTCACGCTGCGCCACCTGCTGCTCCACACCGCCGGCTGCGGCTATACCTTCATGGACGAAACCCTGCTGCGTTGCGCCAAGGCCGGCCCGAAGACCGCGCCCGGCAGCCGCGAAAGCCTGCGCCTGCCGCTGCTGTTCGATCCGGGCGCGCAATGGCAGTACGGCACCGGCACCGACTGGGTGGGCCTCGCCGTCGAGGCGGTTTCAGGCCTGTCCTTGCAGGACTGGTTCGATCGCGAACTGACCGGCCCGCTGGGCATGACGGCAACGCGCTTTCACGCCGATCTTCCCGCCAACGCATCGCAGGTCCATGCCCGCGACGCCGACCGCGGGTTCGTGACGGTGCCGATGGTGCTGGGCGCCGGCAGCTATCAAAGCGGCGGCGGCGGCCTTTCCTCTACCGCAACCGACTATGCGCGGTTCCTGCGCATGGTGCTGCGCGGCGGCGAGCTGGACGGCGTGCGCGTGGTCTCGCCGGAAACGGCACGGCTGATGCGGGCGGACGCGCTGCCCGCGTCGCTCTCGGCCGGGGTGCTGACCAGCGCCCTACCCCAGCTCGCCACGCCGTTCGATCCGCTGCCGGGTCAGCGCGGCGGCTGGACGCTGGGCGGCTTCCTGGTGAACACCGAGACGGGGCCGTCGGGCCGCTCGCCCGGCAGCCTGCACTGGGCCGGCATCCTCAACTGCTATTACTGGATCGATCCCGCGCGTGACATGGCCGGCGTGATCCTGGCCCAGCTGGCGCCGTTCGCCGATCCCGGCGCGCTCTCCGCCTTTGCCGCGCTGGAACGGCTGGCCTGCGCGCAATAGGCGCCACGAGACCGCGCGCGCACGTCCCGCACGAAAAAGCCCCGCCGGATCTCTCCGGCGAGGCTTTTCTGGTCGGGCCTGCAAAGGCGCGAAGGCTTACGCCTCGTCGCCTTCGATCAGGTATTCGCCGGCGTCCGCGTCGGTGCCGTGGGTTTCACCCTCGACCGCCGCCAGCGGATCGTTACCGATCGCCGCTTCGGGACCCTGCGCCAGTTCGGCGGCATGTTCCTCGGCCGCCGTTTCCGGCGCGATCAGCGATTCCTGCAGCTTGCGATAGGACGCGCGGAGCGCGGCATCGCGGCTGGAAGCGGCCACACGCAGGCGGTTCATGCCCGCACCGGTACCGGCGGGGATGAGACGGCCGACGATGACGTTTTCCTTCAGACCGATCAGGCTGTCGCGCTTTCCTTCGACCGCCGCCTGCGTCAGCACGCGGGTGGTTTCCTGGAACGACGCGGCGGAGATGAACGAACGCGTCTGCAGGCTGGCCTTGGTGATGCCCAGCAGCACCGGCTTGCCTTCGGCCGGGCGCAGGCCCGCTTCCAGCTTGCCGTTGACTTCGTTCATCTCTTCGAGATCGACCTGCTCGCCCGGCAGCAGGGTGGTATCGCCGCCATCGGTGATTTCCACCTTCTGCAGCATCTGGCGAACGATCACCTCGATGTGCTTGTCGTTGATCTTCACGCCCTGCAAGCGGTAGACTTCCTGGATTTCCGCGACGAGGTATTCCGCCAGCGCCTCGACACCGAGGACTTCGAGAATGTCGTGCGGGTCCGGCGAGCCGGAGATCAGGTTGTCGCCCTTCTTGACGTAGTCGCCTTCCTGAACGTCGATCACGCGGCTCTTGGGCACCAGGTACTCGACCGGTTCACCCTCTTCCGGGATGATCGCGATCTTGCGCTTGGCCTTGTAGTCGCGGACGAATTCGATCCGGCCCGCGATCTTGGCGATGATCGAGTTGTCCTTGGGCTTGCGCGCCTCGAACAGCTCGGCCACGCGCGGCAGACCGCCGGTGATGTCGCGGGTCTTGGCGGCTTCGCGGCTGGCGCGGGCGAGAATGTCGCCGGCGTTGACCTCCTGGCCGTCCTCCACCGAGAGCGTCGTGCCCACCGCGAGCATGTAGCGCGCGGTTTCGCCCGAGTTCTCGTCCAACAGGGTCAGGCGCGGACGGAGATCATCCTTCTTGGCCCGCCCGCCGGCGCGGTTCTCGGTGACGACGCGCTGCGCGATACCGGTCGCTTCGTCGACCTGTTCGGTCAGCGTGCGGCCGTCGATCAGGTCCTGATAGCGCACGATACCCGGCTTTTCGGTGATGACCGGGGTGGTGAACGGGTCCCATTCGGCCAGGCGATCGCCCTGGCTGATGATCGCGCCGTTCTCGTGCAGCAGGTGCGTACCATAGGGCACGCGGTGCATCGCGCGTTCGCGGCCTTCGGTATCCATCACCACGATTTCGCCGTTGCGGGCCAGCGACAGGCGGCGGCCACGGCTGTCCGTGATCGTCGGGATGTCGCGGTACTGCACGGTACCGTCGCAGAGCGATTCGAGGTGCGACTGTTCGTTGAGCTGCGCCGCACCACCGATGTGGAAGGTACGCATGGTCAGCTGCGTGCCCGGCTCGCCGATCGACTGCGCGGCGATGACGCCCACCGCCTCGCCGATGTTGACCGGCGTACCGCGCGCGAGGTCACGGCCATAGCACTTGCCGCACACACCCTGCTGCGCTTCGCAGATCAGCGGCGAACGGATGCGCGCGGACTGGACGCCCGCCGCCTCGATCTTCGCCACCGCCGGCTCGTCCAGCAGCGTGCCCTTCTCGACGATGACGGAACCGGTCTTCGCCTCGATCAGGTCTTCGGCCAGCGTGCGGCCGAGGATGCGTTCGCCCAGCGAGGCGATCGTCGTACCGCCCTGCACGATCGCGCGCATTTCCAGCGCCCGTTCGGTGCCGCAATCGTCGATGATCACCACGCAGTCCTGCGACACGTCGACCAGACGGCGGGTCAGGTAGCCCGAGTTCGCCGTCTTGAGCGCGGTGTCGGCCAGACCCTTGCGGGCGCCGTGCGTCGAGTTGAAGTATTCAAGGACGGTCAGGCCTTCCTTGAAGTTCGAGATGATCGGCGTTTCGATGATCTCGCCCGAAGGCTTGGCCATCAGGCCGCGCATGCCCGCAAGCTGCTTCATCTGCGTCGGCGAACCACGCGCGCCGGAGTGCGACATCATGTAGATCGAGTTGACCGGCTTTTCGCGGCCGTGCTCGTCCACCGGGGTCGCGCGGATTTCGTCCATCATGGCGTTCGCCACCTGGTCGCCGCAACGGCTCCAGGCGTCGATGACCTTGTTGTACTTTTCCTGCTGCGTGATCAGGCCGTCCTGGTACTGCTGCTCGTAATCGGCCACCAGTTCCTTGGTTTCGTTGACCAGCGCATCCTTGCTGTCGGGGATGATCATGTCGTCCTTGCCGAACGAGATGCCCGCCTTGAACGCGTTGCGGAAGCCGAGGCTCATGATCGCGTCGGCGAACAGCACGGTCTCCTTCTGGCCGGTGTGGCGATAGACCTGATCGATGACGTCCGCGATTTCCTTCTTGGTGAGCAGGCGGTTGACCAGCTCGAAGGGAACCGTGTGGCTCTTGGGCAGGCATTCGCCGATCAGCATACGGCCCGGCGTGGTCTCGTACCGCTTGAGGTACTGCTGACCGCTCTCGTCCGTCTGCGGCACGCGCGCGATGATCTTGGAGTGCATGGTCACGGCACCGGCGTGCAGCGCCTGATGCACTTCGGCCATGTCGGCCAGCATCATGCCTTCGCCGGGCTCGCCCTTGCGATCCATCGACAGGTAGTAAAGCCCCAGCACCATGTCCTGCGACGGCACGATGATCGGCTTGCCGTTGGCGGGGCTGAGGATGTTGTTGGTCGACATCATCAGCACGCGCGCTTCGAGCTGGGCTTCCAGCGAAAGCGGCACGTGGACGGCCATCTGGTCACCGTCGAAGTCGGCGTTGAAGGCCGAGCAGACCAGCGGGTGCAGCTGGATCGCCTTGCCCTCGATCAGCACCGGCTCGAACGCCTGGATGCCAAGGCGGTGCAGCGTCGGCGCGCGGTTCAGCATCACCGGGTGTTCGCGGATCACCTCGTCCAGGATGTCCCAGACTTCCTTGCGTTCCTTCTCGACCCACTTCTTCGCCTGCTTCAGGGTCATCGAGAGACCCTTGGCGTCGAGCCGGGCATAGATGAACGGCTTGAACAGTTCGAGCGCCATCTTCTTGGGCAGCCCGCACTGGTGCAGCTTGAGTTCGGGGCCGGTCACGATGACCGAACGGCCCGAATAGTCGACGCGCTTGCCGAGCAGGTTCTGGCGGAAGCGGCCCTGCTTGCCCTTGAGCATGTCGGACAGCGACTTCAGCGGACGCTTGTTGGCGCCGGTGATGACGCGGCCGCGGCGGCCGTTGTCGAACAGCGCGTCCACCGCTTCCTGCAGCATGCGCTTTTCGTTGCGCACGATGATGTCGGGCGCGCGCAGCTCGATCAGGCGCTTGAGGCGGTTGTTACGGTTGATGACGCGACGGTAGAGATCGTTGAGGTCCGAGGTCGCGAAGCGGCCGCCGTCCAGCGGCACCAGCGGGCGCAGTTCCGGCGGAATGACCGGCACCACGTCGAGGATCATCCATTCCGGGCGGTTGCCCGAATCGATGAACGATTCCACGACCTTGAGGCGCTTGATGATCTTCTTGGGCTTCAGCTCGCTCTTGGTGGTGGCGAGCTCCTCCATCAGGTCCTTGCGTTCCTGTTCGAGGTCGAGGTCGATCAGCATCTGCTTGACCGCTTCGGCCCCGATGCCGGCGCTGAACGCGTCTTCGCCGTATTCGTCCTGCGCGTCGAGCAGTTCGTCCTCGGTCAGCAGCTGGTAGCGTTCGAGCGGGGTGATGCCCGGCTCGATCACGACATAGCTTTCGAAGTAGAGGATGCGCTCAAGCTGCTTGAGCTGCATGTCCAGCAGCAGGCCGATGCGCGAGGGCAGCGACTTCAGGAACCAGATATGCGCGACCGGGGCGGCCAGCTCGATGTGGCCCATGCGCTCGCGGCGCACCTTGGTGACGGTGACTTCGACGCCGCACTTTTCGCAGACGACGCCCTTGTACTTCATGCGCTTGTACTTGCCGCACAGGCATTCGTAGTCCTTCACCGGACCGAAGATGCGCGCGCAGAACAGGCCGTCGCGCTCGGGCTTGAACGTGCGGTAGTTGATCGTTTCCGGCTTCTTGATCTCACCGAAGGACCAGGAGCGGATGCGCTCGGGCGAGGCCAGACCGATCTGGATCTGGTCGAACGTCTCGGGCTTGGCGAGCTGGTTGGTGAATTTGGTCAGGTCGTTCATCGGTTTCTTCCTTTATCCCCCTCCCGATCGCGGGAGGGGTTAGGGGTGGGTCTGGTGCCGGGGTGGCGCCTGGTCGGCCCACCCCGATCCCCTCCCGCAAGCGGGAGGGGCGATGCGAAGTCCCTTTACTCCGCCGCCTCTGCAAGGCCGTCGTCGTCTTCCTGATCGTCCAGCGACGACAGTTCGACGTTGAGGCCCAGCGAGCGCATTTCCTTGACGAGCACGTTGAAGCTTTCGGGAATGCCGGCCTCGAAGGTGTCGTCGCCCTTGACGATCGCTTCGTAGACCTTGGTGCGGCCGACCACGTCGTCCGACTTCACCGTCAGCATTTCCTGCAGCGTATAGGCCGCGCCGTAGGCCTGGAGCGCCCAGACCTCCATTTCCCCGAAGCGCTGGCCACCGAACTGGGCCTTGCCGCCCAGCGGCTGCTGGGTGACGAGGCTGTACGGCCCGATCGAACGCGCGTGGATCTTGTCGTCGACCAGGTGGTGCAGCTTCAGCATGTAGATGATGCCCACCGTGACCTTGCGGTCGAAGGCTTCGCCCGTGCGCCCGTCATAGAGCGTGGACTGGCCCGAGGTGTCGAGACCGGCCTTGGTCAGCATCGCCGAGATGTCGGATTCGCGCGCGCCGTCGAACACCGGGGTGCCCATGGGTACGCCGGCCTTCAGGTTCTCGGCCAGCTCGACGATCTCGGCCGTGTTCCGGCTGTCGATATCGGCGTGGTACTGCTCGCCGTACACGTCCTTGAGCTTGTCGATAAGCACGCTCGGCGGCGCGGCCGCTTCCGGATTGGGGTTGGCATAGCGCCAGTCCTCAAGCGCGTGCTTGATCTGCTGGCCCAGGCCGCGCGCGGCCCAGCCCAGGTGGGTCTCGAAGATCTGCCCGACGTTCATGCGCGAAGGCACGCCCAGCGGGTTCAGCACGATGTCGACGTGGGTGCCGTCTTCCAGGAACGGCATGTCCTCGATCGGCAGGATGCGGCTGATGACGCCCTTGTTGCCGTGACGGCCGGCCATCTTGTCGCCCGGCTGCAGCTTGCGCTTCACCGCGACGAAGACCTTGACCATCTTGAGCACGCCCGGAGCGAGTTCGTCGCCGCGTTCGAGCTTTTCCTTGCGGTCCTCGAACTTCTCCTGGATCGCCTTGACGGTCTCGTCGTACTGCGCCTTGACCGCTTCAAGCTGCGCCTGGCGCGCATCGTCGGCCACCGCGAACTTCCACCATTCGTGGCGTTCGACATCGGCAAGCACCTGCTCGTCGATCTCGATGCCCTTCTTCAGGCCCTTCGGCGCGGCCGCGGCCACCTGGCCGAGCAGCATGTCGCGCAGACGGTTGAAGGTGGCGCGGTTGAGGATCGCGCGTTCGTCCTCGCGGTCCTTGGCGAGGCGTTCGATTTCCTCGTTCTGGATGGCGCGGGTACGGTCGTCGATCTCGATGCCGTGGCGGTTGAACACGCGCACTTCGACGATCGTGCCCGAAACGCCCGGCGGCAGGCGGAGCGAGGTGTCGCGCACGTCGCTGGCCTTTTCGCCGAAGATCGCGCGCAGCAGCTTTTCTTCCGGGGTCATCGGCGATTCACCCTTGGGGGTGATCTTGCCGACCAGGATGTCGCCCGGATGCACTTCGGCGCCGATATAGACGATGCCCGCCTCGTCGAGGTTGCGCAGCGCTTCCTCGCCGACGTTGGGAATGTCGCGCGTGATGTCTTCCGGCCCCAACTTGGTGTCGCGGGCCATGACCT
Organism: Novosphingobium sp. LASN5T; assembly: GCF_003856955.1. Classification (NCBI taxonomy): domain Bacteria; kingdom Pseudomonadati; phylum Pseudomonadota; class Alphaproteobacteria; order Sphingomonadales; family Sphingomonadaceae; genus Novosphingobium; species Novosphingobium sp. LASN5T. The sequence goes on along the minus strand of NZ_RQSI01000004.1, from coordinate 9,989 downwards.
CGAACTCCTCGATGTGGATCGAGGTGAACACGTCGTCCTTCACGATCCGTTCGGAGATCAGGATCGAGTCTTCGTAGTTGTAGCCGTTCCACGGCATGAACGCGACGAGCGTGTTCCGGCCGAGCGCCAGCTCGCCCAGATCGGTCGAGGGACCGTCGGCCAGCACGTCGCCCTTTTCGACCACGTCGCCCACCTTCACCAGCGGACGCTGGTTGATGCAGGTGTTCTGGTTCGAACGCTGGAACTTCTGCAGCGTGTAGATGTCCACGCCCGACTGGCCGGGTTCGACATCGCCCGAAGCGCGGATGACGATACGCGTCGCGTCGACCTGGTCGACGATGCCGCCGCGCAGCGCCGCGATCGCGGCGCCCGAATCGCGCGCCACGGTCTCTTCCATGCCGGTGCCCACGAACGGCGCGTCAGCCTTGACCAGCGGCACCGCCTGGCGCTGCATGTTCGAGCCCATCAGCGCGCGGTTGGCGTCGTCATTTTCCAGGAACGGAATGAGCGAGGCGGCCACCGAAACGAGCTGCTTGGGGCTGACGTCCATCAGCGTGATCGTGTCGCGCGGAGCCATCACGAATTCGCCGTTCTGGCGCGCCGAGACGAGTTCCTCGACGAACGAGCCGTCGGCCGTGGTTTCGGCCGAAGCCTGCGCCACGGTGTGCTTCTGCTCTTCCATGGCCGAGAGGTACACGACCTCCTTGGTCACCTTGCCGTCCACGACCTTGCGGTACGGCGTTTCGATGAAGCCGTACTTGTTCACGCGGGCGAAAGTGGACAGCGAGTTGATCAGACCGATGTTCGGGCCTTCCGGCGTTTCGATCGGGCAGATGCGGCCATAGTGCGTCGGGTGGACGTCGCGGACTTCGAAGCCCGCGCGTTCGCGGGTAAGACCGCCCGGCCCAAGCGCCGAAACGCGGCGCTTGTGCGTCACTTCCGACAGCGGGTTGGTCTGGTCCATGAACTGCGACAGCTGCGACGAGCCGAAGAATTCACGCACCGCCGCCACCGCCGGCTTGGCGTTGATCAGGTCGTTCGGCATGACCGTCGACACGTCGACCGACGACATGCGCTCCTTCACCGCGCGTTCCATGCGCAGCAGGCCGACGCGGTACTGGTTCTCCAGCAGCTCGCCCACCGAACGCACGCGACGGTTGCCGAGGTTGTCGATGTCGTCGACTTCGCCCTTGCCGTCCTTCAGGTTCACCAGTTCCTTGACCACGGCGAGGATATCGTCGGTGCGCAGGGTGGTGACCGTGTCGGGGCAGTCGAGGCCAAGGCGCATGTTGAGCTTGACGCGGCCCACGGCCGAAAGGTCATAGCGGTCGGCGTCGAAGAACAGGCCGTCGAACAGCGCTTCGGCGGTTTCGCGCGTCGGCGGTTCGCCGGGGCGCATCACGCGGTAGATGTCGGCCAGCGCCTGGTCGCGGTCCTCGGCCTTGTCGGCCTTCATCGTGTTGCGGATCCACGGACCGGTGTTGACGTGGTCGATGTCGAGCAGCTCGAGCCGGTCGACGCCCGCCTTGTCGAGCACTTCGAGGTTCTCGGGGCTGACTTCGTCGCCCGCCTCGATCCAGATGCGGCCGGTCGATTCGTCGATCAGGTCCTTGGCCGAATAGCGGCCGAAGATTTCCTCGGTCGGGATCAGCAGTTCCTCAAGCCCGTCCTTGGCCGCCTTGTTGGCCGCGCGCGGGCTGATCTTCTGGCCGGCGGGGAAGATCACCTCGCCCGACTTGGCGTCGACGATGTCGAACGCCGGCTTCGCGCCGCGCCACTGTTCCAGCACGAACGGCACGCGCCAGCCGCCTTCGCCGCGCGCCCAGGTGACCTTGTCGTAGAAATAGTCGAGGATCTGCTCGCCGTTGAGGCCCAGCGCATAGAGCAGCGCCGTGACCGGCAGCTTGCGCTTGCGGTCGATGCGGACGTTGACGATGTCCTTGGCGTCGAACTCGAAATCGAGCCACGAACCGCGATAGGGGATCACGCGGGCGGCGAAGAGGTACTTGCCCGACGAGTGCGTCTTGCCGCGGTCATGGTCGAACAGGACGCCCGGCGAACGGTGCATCTGCGACACGATGACGCGCTCGGTCCCGTTGATGAAGAAGGTGCCGTTGTCGGTCATGAGCGGGATATCGCCCATGTAGACGTCCTGCTCCTTGATATCGATGAGCGACTTGGTTTCGGTCTCGGCGTCGACCTCGAAGGTCGCCAGCTTGAGCGTCACCTTCATCGGCGCGGCATAGGTGATGCCGCGCTGGCGGCATTCGTTGACGTCGTACTTCGGCGCCTCGAGCACGTAGCCGTCGCGCTCCTTGATATCGAGGCTGGCGGTGCCGGCGAAGTCCTGGATCGGGAACACCGACCGCAGCGTCTTTTCCAGGCCCGAGACATAGCCCGTGGCCGGATCGGAGCGCAGGAACTGCTCGTAGGATTCGCGCTGAACCTCGATCAGGTTCGGCATCTGCACGACTTCGTGGATGTCGCCGAAGATCTTGCGGATGCGCTTCTTCACGCCGGGGCGTGCGGGAGCCTTGGTCGCCATGGAGGAGTTCTGCCTCTTCGCTCTATCAAAGGCCGGGCGAACCCGGCAAAACGGTGCCAAACGCGGCGTTGGCGCATCAAACGCGAAAAGGCCGCACGGCACGGCACCCGATTCGGGAACCCGGCCAGCAGCCTTCGCGTCAGATAAACCCGCGCGCTTCCTTCCTTGTGCCGTCCCCCGCGTATGGGAAAGCCTTGCTCGAAGCGCCGGTTGTGAAAGGCCATATAGGGAGGCGATCGCGCGCTGTCAAAGGGGTGGCCGCAGTTCGGCGCGACCTACATATCGATTTTCGATATTATTAATTGACGATAAGAATAGATGCTCTTATTGAATATCGATATCAACCACCTGGAGAAGTCCCCATGCCCAGCCCTCGCCTTGCAGGATCGCGCACCGCCATCGTGCCGCTCGCCTGCGCGCTGCTGCTGCTCCTTCCAGCGCTTGCCACCGCCACCGCATCGGGACCGCGCCAGGCGCTTGCCCCCACCTTGCCGCTGCCGACGCTCGCCTGACCCTATCAACGAGGAAACCACCACCATGTCTCTTCGCCCCCGCGACCCCCTGCTGACGGCGGGGCGCCTGATCGTCACCGCCGGCCTCGGCCTCGCCGCCCTGATCGGCGTGACCAGCCTGCTCGGCGCCCCGGCCATCGTCCTGTTCCGGGCCGACGTGCTCGCCGGCATCGCCTCGGAAACCGGCCACGCCGCCAGCACGCAGACCATTCCGGGCCTCGCCGTGATCCTGCTGCTGATCGCCGCAATGGCCGCCGCGGCCTTCCTGTTCCTGCTCGACCTGCGGCGCATCATCGACAGCGTGGGCGCTGGCGATCCCTTCATCCCCGCCAACGCCCGGCGCTTGACCCGCATGGGCTGGCTAACGCTGGCGGTGGAAGGTATGTCGTGGCCCGTCGGCGCGATGGGCGTGTGGCTGGCCGGCATGATCGGCAACGCCACGGCGGACTTCGATATCTCGCCGGGATCGTTCCTGCTGGCGATCGTGCTGTTCATTCTCGCCCGCGTCTTTCGCGAAGGGGCGCGGATGCGCGACGATCTGGAAGGAACCGTGTGATGCCGGTCGTGGTTAAGCTCGACGAACTGCTCCAGGCCAGGGGTATGACGCTCACCCAACTGGCCGAGCGGGTCGACATGACGCTCGCCAACCTGTCCATCCTCAAAACCGGCAAGGCCAAGGCGATCCGCTTCTCGACGCTGGAAGCCATCTGCCAGGAACTGGGATGCCAGCCGGGCGACCTGCTGGGCTACCGGGGCGAGGCGGAGTGACCGCACCGCGCGGCCTCCGGCCCTTGCCACGGGGACTCCAGCCTTGACTCGGCGCCCCGTCCTGCTATTGGCCCGCCCCTGATTGAAGGGCGTAAGTCCCGACATCATCCGTCCGAGACAGCTGGTGCGGGCTTCCCGCTTAATCTCCAGCCTAGGCGGGGAAAAGAGTTTCCGGGGCCGCGTGCCCCTTGGCCCGGCGTTCCGCCCCGCGGATCGTGGTGCCAGCCGCGCTTTCGGGCGCACCTCCTTCCCTTGTCAACGGACTCTCCGGTGCTCCTCCGTGGGGCATCGACCCCTGCATCCGCAGGGGCAAGCAAACGTAGCCGGCCGTTCCGGGCCTGTCCCGGGCGGCCATTGTGAAGGAGTAAGGCATGGATCGTTCGCAGAAAGCCGAATCGGTCGCGTTCCTGAACTCGGTCTTCTCCGAGGCCGGCGCGGTGGTCATCACCCGCAACCTCGGCATGACGGTGGCCCAGTCCACCGCCCTGCGCACGAAGATCCGGGAAGCGGGCGCGACTTACAAGGTTGCGAAGAACCGTCTTGCCAAGCTTGCCGTCGCGGGCACCGATTACGAAGGCATTGGTGATTTCTTCACCGGTCCGACGGCGATCGCTGCCTCGGCCGATCCGGTTGCCGCCGCCAAGGCGGTGATCGAATTCGCCAAGACCACCGACAAGATCGAAATTGTCGGCGGCGCGATGGGTGGCCAGATTCTCGATGCGGAAGGGGTCAAGGCGCTCGCCTCGATGCCGTCGCTCGACGAACTGCGCGCCAAGCTTATCGGCCTCATCCAGGCTCCGGCCACGAAGATCGCCCAGCTCACCACCGCTCCGGCGGCGAAGCTGGCCCGTGTCTTCGGCGCCTACGCCAAAGAAGCCGCGTAAGACGTATCGAAACGATTTTCGTCCGGCGCGCCGCGCCGGGCGCCACGAAATCAGGAGTGAAATATCATGGCCGATATCGCCAAGCTTGTTGAAGAACTGTCGAAGCTGACCGTCCTCGAGGCCGCTGACCTCGCCAAGGCCCTGGAAGAAGCATGGGGCGTTTCCGCCGCTGCCGCCGTTGCCGTTGCCGCCGCTCCGGCTGCCGGTGGCGAAGCTGCCGCCGCTGAAGAAAAGACCGAATTCGACGTCATCCTGACGGGCGACGGTGGCAAGAAGATCCAGGTCATCAAGGAAGTCCGCGCGATCACCAACCTGGGCCTGACCGAAGCCAAGGCGCTGGTCGAAGGCGCGCCGAAGGCCGTCAAGGAAGGCGTTTCGAAGGCGGAAGCCGAAGAAATCAAGAAGAAGATCGAGGAAGCCGGCGGCACCGTCGAGCTCAAGTAATCTTCTTCCGGTCTTCCGGACAGAAACAGCAAAGGGCGGTCCTTCGGGGTCGCCCTTTTCGTTTGCGGGTACAGCGCCGACGAGACCCTAGGGTCGGATGCCATCACCGTGGACGTCATTGCGAGGGGCGAAACCCCGCGGCAATCCAGAGTCCCGCGTGCGGCTCTGGATTGCTTCGCTAACGCTCGCAATGACGAAGTAGGTCAACCCGAAGCCGTCAGACTCTACCCGTCCAGCTCGGCCTTTTCAGGGTGCGCGGCCTTGATCCGGCTCACCAGCACCTTGTCGATCTTGCGGCCGTCCATGTCGACGATCTCGAAGCGCCAGCCCTGCTCGGCGAAATGCTCGCCCTCGGTCGGCAGGTGCTTCAGCACCGACAGCACGTAACCGGCGGCGGTCGCGTAGTCGCGGTCTTCGGGCAGGTCGATCGCCAGCCGGTCGCCCAGCGCGTCGGCGGGCAGCGCCCCGGCGATCAGCAGCGAACCGTCGTCGCGCTCAACGATCATCGGCGCATCGCCCTCGTCGCCGTGGCCCACGAAATTGCCGGCAATCGCCGCCAGCAGGTCCGCCGGGGTGACGATGCCTTCCAGATGGCCGTATTCGTCATGCACCAGCGCCAGCGCGACTTCGGCCTGCTGGATCACGCGCAGCGCGTCCATGGTGTCGAGCTGGTCGGGTACGATCGCCGGCTTCTTCATCAGCCGCGTCAGCATGATCTTGCGCCCGCGCAGCAGCACCGACAGCACGTCGCGCACCTTGGCCACGCCCACGATCCGGTCCACCGAACCGTCCGCCACCAGCAGCAGCGAATGCGGGCTGTCCTCGATCGCGGCGCGGATTTCCGCCTCGCTCGCCTTGCGCTCGATCCAGTGCAGTTCGGTGCGCGGCGTCATCACCTCGCGCACCGGGCGTTCGGCCAGCCGCATCACGCTGGTCATCAGCGCGCGCTCGTCCTCCTCGATCACGCCGGAGCGGGTGGCCTCGGCGAAGATCATCTGGAGTTCCTCCGCCGTGACTTCCTGCTCGGCCCCCTTGTTCAACCGCAGCAGGCGCAGCAGCAGGCCGGACGAGCGGTCCAGCGCCCACACGAACGGCGCGTTGATGCGGGCGATCAGCACCATCGGGCGCGCGGCGACGATGGCGATCGGTTCCGCCGCGCGCAGCGCCAGTTGCTTGGGCACCAGTTCCCCGACGACGAGGCTGAGGTAGGTGGTGATCGCGATGACCAGGATGAAGCCCGCCTCGCCGGCATAGCGGGCGGGCACCCCCGCGGCCGCCAGCCGCTCGCCCACCGGGCCGCCCAGGCTCGCGCCCGAATAGGCGCCGGCCACGATGCCGACGAGGGTGATGCCGATCTGCACGGTCGAAAGGAACTTGCCGGGATCGGCCGCCAGCTCCAGCGCGGTGCGCGCGCCCCGGCTGCCGGCCTCGGCCGCAACCTTCAGACGCGCCGGACGCGCGGAAACGATCGCCAGTTCCGACATGGAAAACAGGCCATTGAGCACGACGAGGCCCACGATGACGAAGACGTCAGGCCAGGGAAAAGGTGTCACGCCCTGTCCGCTAGCAGATTCATCGCCATTCGCGAAGTCCCACCGTTCGGGAACAGTTCAGACTGGCGGTGCGTAATCAGGTCGATGTAGGTTAATCACGCCGGTTCACCGCCGCGGGAGAGAGCGGCCGGGGCGAAGCGTCGCAAGAAGGGGAATACAACATGAAGATTCGTCGGGTCCTCGTTTCGAGCCTGTGCGCGGTGTCGCTCGTCAGCCTCTCGGCCTGCGTCACCGATCCCAACACGGGCGAGAAGAAGGTATCGCGCACCGCCATCGGCGGCGTCGGCGGCGCGCTGGGCGGCATGCTGCTGGGCGGCCTGATCGGCGGCAAGACCGGCCGCATCCTGGGCGCGGGCATCGGCGGCATCGCCGGCGCCGCGGTGGGCTATTCGATGGACAAGCAGATCAAGCAGCTGCGCGAATCCACCGCCGGCAGCGGCGTGGATGTGACGCCGACCGACAACGGCTCGGCCATTCTCGTCAACCTGCCCAACGGCGTGACGTTCGATACCGACAGTTCGGCGATCAAGCCCACGTTCCGCGATACGCTGGACAAGGTGGCGCAATCGCTCAACCAGTATCCGGACAGCCTGATCGACGTGTACGGTCACACGGATTCGACCGGGTCGGACGCCTACAACCAGGCCCTTTCGGAACGCCGCGCCCGCGCGGTGGCCGATTACCTGACCTCGCGCGGGGTGTCCTATTCGCGCATCCGCAGCCAGGGCTTCGGCGAGACGCAGCCGGTCGCCTCGAACGATACCGAGGCGGGCCGTTCGGCCAACCGCCGCGTCGAGATCAAGATCGTGCCGATCTCGCAGGATGACGTGGCCCGCGCCCGCTCGGGCCAATAACGCGGCTCTCATGGCATGATACCGAACCAGCCGGGTTGACGTTCCGCGCACCCGGCTGGCATCGGCGTGGCAAAGGAGATTCTGCCATGCCGATCCAACGCCGCCCCATCGCCGGACGCCCGACCAACCCCGTGGGGCTCGGCTGCATGTCGCTTAGCTGGGCCTATGGCGGCCGCCCGAGCGACGAGGACGGGCTGCGCCTGCTCGATCGCGCGATAGAGGTAGGCTACGATCATTTCGACACCGCCCGCCTCTATGGCATGGGCCACAACGAAACGCAGGTCGGCAAGGCGCTGAAGGGCAAGCGCGACAAGGTGTTCCTCGCCTCCAAGATGGGCATCTTCGCCAGCGGGGAGAAGCGCGGGATCGATTGCCATCCCGATACGATCCGCAGCGAACTCGAAGTCTCGCTGCGCCTGCTCCAGACCGACCACATCGATCTCTACTATATGCACCGGCGCGATTTCAGCGTGCCGATCGAGGACTCGGTCGGCGCGATGGCGGACCTTGTGCGCGAGGGCAAGATCGGCGCGATCGGCCTGTCCGAAATGTCGGCCGAGACGCTGCGCAAGGCCGCCGCCGTCCACCCCATCGCCGCAATGCAGACCGAATATTCGCCGTGGACCCGCCAGGCGGAAATCGCCGTGCTCGAAGCCTGCCGCGAACTGGGCACGACCTTTGTCGCCTTCTCGCCCGTCGCGCGCGGCGTTCTCGCCAACGGCGTGGCGGACCCGGCGACGCTGGAGGAAAAGGACATCCGCCGCGCCATGCCACGCTTCCAGGGCGATAACTGGACGCACAACTACGGCCTGGTGCAGCAGTTCAACGCCATCGCCACCCGCGCGGGCGTGACACCGGCGCAATTGTCGCTCGCCTGGGTGCTGTCGCGCGGGGAGCATGTCGTCGCGATCCCCGGCACCGGCAAGATCGCGCATCTCGAGGAGAACATCGCCCGCTGGGACTGGGTCCTTCCCGCCGATGTGGCCGCCGAAGTGGACGCGCTGATCAACCAGCAGACGGTCGCCGGCCACCGTTACGCCGGGGCGATGCTGCCGACGATCGACACCGAGGATTTTGCCGAAGCCTGAGAAGTGGCCCGGAAAGGGCGGGTCAGGCGAGCCTGGCCGCCCGCTCCGCCAGCCGGTCCACCGCCGCCGCGTGAATCGCGGGGGCGGTTACCAGCAGCCCGAACGCGCGGGGATCGCGCTTGTTGAAGACCAGCGGCTGCCCGAAGGCATCGGTGGTGGTGGCACCCGCCTCGCGCGCGATCAGCGCGGCAGCCGCCACGTCCCATTCGAAGCCCCAGCGCAGCGTGGCCAGCAGGTCCGCTTCATCGGCGGCGACCATCGCGATGCGCAGCGCGATCGAATTGGGCTTGTCCACCAGCACCAGGTCGCCATCGACTCCCGCCAGCGCATCGGCCGGCACGCGCGATCCGGTCAGCTCGGTCCGGCTGCTCGCATGAAGCGCCACGCCATTGCGGGTGGCGCCCTTGCCGGCAGTGGCCCGCCAGAACTCGTCGCGCGCCGGGGCGCTCATCATGCCGATCAGTGGACGGCCGCCGCTGACGAGTGCCACGGAAACCGCCCACCCCGGACGCCCGCGCACGAAATCGCGCGTGCCGTCGATCGGATCGACCAGCCAGCACAGCCCGCGCTCCAGCCGCTCGGGGTGATCGACCGTTTCCTCCGACAGCCAGCCGGCGGAAGGCAGCAGTGCGTGCAGTTCGCGCTTCAGATAGGTATCGACGGCGATGTCCGCCTCGCACACCGGATTGCCCGGCGTCTTGTCCCACACTTCCAGCGCGTGTCCGTGGCCGGGCCAGCGCGAAAGCGCCATCTGTCCGGCCTGGTGGACAATTGCTTCAAGGCGATCGAAGTCGATCATGGGCATCGCGTTTTCCGCCCTGCTGGACTTGGGCAGCCAACGCAAGCATCGTGCGTGTATTATTCCACCAAGGTCGCAAGGACGCGGCAGCGCCGCCACCAAGCCTTGCATGGGATCATTCCTGTTTCGGGGGGTGCTCAGCCAGGATGCACCCGGTAGGGTCCGGCTCCGCGAATCCTGCCTTTGCCATCGGCCGATCGATTTTCTTTCCACGCTGGCGGTAGATAGATTGACGTTTACGTAAACGCAAATTATGCCGCCACCATATCCAACTGGGAAAGGCTTTGAAGCGATGAAAGCCCTGGTCTGCGTGAAGCGGGTGATTGATTACAACGTGAAGCCGCGAGTGAAGGGTGATGGAACGGGTGTTGATCTTGCGAACGTGAAGATGAGCATGAACCCGTTTGACGAGATTGCGGTTGAGGAAGCGATCCGCCTGAAGGAGAAGGGCGTGGTATCGGAGATCGTGGCGGTATCGGTGGGGCCTGCGAAGGCGCAGGAGACGCTGCGCACGGCCCTGGCGATGGGCGCGGACCGGGCGA
>NZ_RQSI01000049.1:0-26436 GCF_003856955.1 Novosphingobium sp. LASN5T | reverse complement strand
AGCAAGGCCCAGGCCGCAGCCGATTGGATGCATGCCCAGCAGCCCCAGGCCGAGGAGATGGCGGCGTGAAACAGGTTCGCAAAAATGGCGCTGGAATTCACATTAGCGCTGGACTGTCAGGATATGTTGCCGAAATGGGATCGGCCTTCCTGTGCGCCGCGCTCGGCATCGTTCCGACCGTTCGTCACGCCGATTATCTCGCGTCATGGCTGGACGTGCTGCGCGAGGATAATCGCGCGATCTTCCGCGCCGCCAGCGCCGCCACCAAGGCCGCCGACTGGCTACTGTCCCGCCACCGTGAGGCACAGGATGCAGCGCAAGGAAGGATCGCGGCATGATCCTCCTGACCCCCGAACTGCGTTTTGCGCTGCGCTGCAACGACATCAACCGCCGCGCCGCGATGCGCGACGAAAAGCCCGCGCCGGACCCGGTGCCGGTGCTGAAACTGTTCAACCCGCTGGGCGCGGCGACATGGCTCGCCACCGAACTTTATGGGGATGACGATACCTTGTTCGGCTTGGCCGATCTGGGCTTCGGCTGTCCCGAACTCGGCGTGTTCAGCCTCTCGGAAATCGCCGCCGTCCGCTTGCCCTACGGCATGGGGATCGAGCGCGATATCGGTTTCGAGAGCATCCACCCGATTTCGGTCTGGGCCGAATGGTCGCGCCGCGCCGGTTCGATCCTTCATGCCCAAAGCCTGCTGCGCCGTGCCGCAGCCAACGAGCTTCCGTCAGCAGACGGATGACGCAGGCGGGCGTTTCCCGCCGACGGTAAGCCGGTCCGCCAGCCCCGGAAAGAGCGACGGACCGGCACCTTTTGCAAGGTGAGTGTTATGGAACTCCAATTCATCGAGCTTGGCAAGCTATCGGTCAGCAAGGCCAATATGCGCTACGCCAAGAGGGCTCCCGACGTGTCCGACATATTGCCGACCGTGCGCAAGCGCGGCGTCATCGTGCCGGTCCTCGTCAGGCCCAATGGCAGCCCCGAAACCTTTGAGATCGTCGCGGGCGCACGGCGCTTCACTGCCGCCAGCATCATCGCCGATGAACGCCGCGCCGAGGGGCAGGACGTCGAGCCGATGCCCTGCGCCATTCTCGCCGCGAGCGACGACGCCGACGCCATCGAGGCCTCGCTGATCGAAAATGTCGCGCGGCTGGACCCCGACGAGGTGACCCAGTGGGAGACCTTCACCCGGCTGGTCAGGGAGGGCCGCGACGTGGGCGACATATCGGCCACCTTCGGACTGCCCGAATTGATGGTGCGACGGGTGCTGGCGCTCGGCAATCTGATGCCGCGCATCCGTGACCTCTATCGCCGCGAAAAGATCGATGCGGCGACGGTGCGCCACCTGACGATGGCGAGCAAGAGCCAGCAACGCGCCTGGCTGGCCCTCCGCGACGACCCGCAAGCCTATGTCCCGACCGGCCACCAGTTGAAGGCGTGGCTCTTCGGCGGACAGTCGATCCCGGTCAAGCACGCACTGTTCGACACCGAGGGCGTGCCCGGTATCGTCGCGGACTTGTTTGGCGAGGATCGCTATTTCAGCGAGACGGCAGCCTTCTGGACTGCGCAGAATGCCGCCATCGAGGCGCGGCGCGACGACTATCTCGACGCCGGATGGTCTGATGTCGTGATCGTGCCGGTGGGCGAACAATTCTCGTCATGGGAATATGAGAAGGCCCCCAAGCGCAAGGGCGGGCGCGTCTATATCGACGTGCGTGGCAATGGCGAAGTGACCTTCCACGAAGGCTATGTGACCCGCAAAGAGGCCCGCCGTCTGCAAAACGGCGAGCCGCTCGGCACCGGCCAGATGTCGCCCCGGCCCGAGGTGACGAGCACAATGCAGACCTATATCGACTTGCATCGCCATGCCGCTGTGCGCGCCGCGCTGACCCGTCATCCCAAGGTCGCGCTTCGCCTAATGGTCGCCCATGTCATTGTCGGCTCGCATCTGTGGCGGGTAGCGCCCGAGCCACAGACCACGCGCAACGACGATGTGCGCGAAAGCCTAGAGACGTGCCAGGGCGAGGCCGATTTTGACGAGAAGCGCCGCGCCGTCCTGTCGCTGCTCGACTTCTCCGCCGAAGAACCCACCGTTACCGGCGGCAACGGCGACGGCTTCGGGCTGGTCAGCGTCTTCCTGCATCTGCTCGGCCTTCCTGACCGCGCTGTCATGGACGTGATCGCTTGCCTCATCGGTGAGACGCTGGCGGTGGGTAGCGCTGCCGTCGAGGCGGTGGGGCAGGAGATCGGCGTCGATATGGCCCGCTATTGGGAGGCCGACGAGGCGTTCCTCTCGCTGATCCGCGACCGGGAAGTCCTGACCGCTATCGTCGCCGAAGTGGCGGGCGAGACGGTTGCGCGCGCCAATGCAGGCGAGAAGGCCAAAACGCTCAAGACCATTGTCGCCAACCATCTTGCCGGAGCCGATGGCCGCGCCAAGGTCGAACATTGGGTGCCGAAGTGGATGGTCTTCCCGCCCGCCGCTTACACCACGCGCGGCGGAGTCGGCACGGTCGAGAAGGCGGCATCGGTCGCAGCCGCGCGGGTGCGGGACGATCCCAATCCCACTGATCCGGGTAAGGTGCTGGCGCTGCCCGCACCCGCGCCGGAACCGCAAGGCGAACCCGAACGCGAGGCGGCTTGAAGCCCTTTGGGGATGGCGGGCAAGCCGCCATCCCCTTCCTTGTGCACTAGGCATGGCGCTGATGTTAGAGGTGCAAGTCCTCTGCGGGCCGGTTGGCCGGAACCGCTAGCCGAAGGCAACTGCGTCGTCGCGAGGCGGGGTGAAGAGGAAGCCGGAGGCAAAGCTCGGGGCTGACGAACAGGAATCGGATAGAAGGTGGTGCGGCGGGGTAACCCAGCAAGGGATGACCACCGCATGGTTTGATGAGCAGCAGCTGGTCAGCCTCGCCCGACATCATATCGCGCTGAACACTACCGGAAACCGCCGTGGTACGCCGAACGTATGCCCGGTGGTGTGAGAGGGGGGAACCGCGAGGAACCTCCCTACTCGATTGATGGAAGGCATCATGGCTCCCGAACGCCCGAGCTTCAGCCTCGAACTGCAATATCCGCACAGGCACGGACACAGCAGCATATGGTCCGAATATGGCACCTATCGCAGTTTCTTGGCCGCAAAGGAGAGGCGATTATATCCTTTGCAAACGCAGACGCGGCGGATGTCTTCGATTGATAGGCTCGAGTCGATCCGCTCCGAGTGGGATCGATCGAACAGGAGACATAACTGGTGAGATATAGCGCCGCTTCACCGAACATTGAGCCCCAGTTCGCTAAAGAGCTGTCCGGCCTGCTCGCGTGAGATGGTTGCGCCCCGGAACAGGCTGGCGTCCACAAGTCGCAAGCCTCCTAGGTCAGCACCTCGCAAATCCGCGCCCTCGAAGCGCGAACCCGTCATAATCGCATCCCGCAGGCTGCACTCCTCGAAAATCGTAGCGCGGAAATCGCACTTGCGCAGATCGGCTTGCCCGAAGTCGATCTTCTTCAAGGTTTGCTTTCGGAATGAATATCCCGACAGTTTGGCGTGGACCAACAGGGTTTCCTCAAAGCGAACGTCGAGGGCTTTGGATTCCGACAGGTCCCCGCCCGTTAGTTTACACCGCTCGAATGTCGCAGAGGCGAGCGTCGATCCTCGCAAAACGCAATTATTGAAGTCGCTGGCGACAAAGGTGGCCTCGCTCAGTTCGGCGCCGGTGAATTGGGTCAGAGCGGCGCGGCAGGATCGCCAGACCGTCCCTTCCAGCTTCGAGCCGGTGAAATCAGCGCGGCGCAGATTGCATCGCTCGAACGTCCAGCGGGATAGGTCCAACCCCGCAAGGTCAGCTTCCTCCAAAGCGCAGTCGATCAGATGGGACGGCGACGATGATATGAGCAGGCTCTCGACATCGGCTCGCGCCAGCGCCTGCTCGCGAACGGAGTGACCGGAAAACAGATGATTCATCGATGACAGGTAGCTTGGTCTGGCAGCGGTATCCACTGCCTTTGCGCATCAGCGCAATGGGTGCTTGCTGGAAACGGTGACTGCGGGATTGCCGTCTTGGCAGGAGGTCTTCCCTGAGCCCGTTTTCAATCGATATAATGCCCTTTCCTTTATCGACATCGACAGCTCTGTTTCACCGTGTTCCGATCGATGCGCAGTGCATCGATGCGCCTTTGTCGCGGGCCGCGATCTTTCTCGTCGTCGCCGTCGCGGATGACCACGACCGGCTAGCCCGGCGCCATCTCCGGCGCAGGACTGGACGCCAACCACGGACGGGGCAGCGGATCGGTGTGGCTGGTCCCCGTCCTGTTCACCGCGCACCGGATGGCGCGGGACGCCCGCTCGGGCAGCCATCGCCCGACATCTCATCACGCCGGGCGGGCCAGCTTCTTCAGCATGTCCACCGCCCGTCTGCCCGGACCGAACCTACGCGGCCGGGGCCTTTCTGGCCCCGGATCGGAGTGGAAATCTCGGCCTCAGAGGACGGATAAGCGGTCGCAGGTCGCACCTGATGCCGCCTTGTCAGGGGCTATCCGATAGTCTGCTGCAATCGGTTCCGACGACATCCCGCGGGTCATTCGCGGCTCAAGGGCATTGACCTGGAATGGCCGCGCCCGCGCGAAACCATCGCGGCGAACTGATTTCCCCGCCCGTGTGCCACGGGCTCCTCGCGGTCGGCTTCGCCTCCAAATCAGCCCGCCACTCCGGTCCTCCGCTTCGCTCCGGCCCAGCGGGTTCGCGCGCACGCTCTAGCCATTCCCACGGTCTGCCCATCGCCCCGAAAAGTTCGCGGGCGAATCTCAAGGAGACCGAACATGCCTGCCATCGGATATGTCACCCGCAACGAAGACGGCTTCAAGGGGCAGCTGCGTACCCTGTCGATCCGGACCGACGTCGAGATCGTCCCCAACCGCTCCAAGAGCCACGAAAGCCACCCCGACTACCGGGTCTATTGCTCGGGCTCGGAGGTCGGCGGCGGCTGGGTCAGAACCGGCGAACGCTCCGGCAAGGACTATGTGTCGCTCAGCATGGCGGCGCCCGAGTTCGGGCCGCGCAAGATCTACGCCAATCTCGGCCGCGCCGCCGGACAGGATGACGAGGACGCCTTCGCCATCATCTGGAACCCCGCCGACTGAGCCGATCAGCCCCGCGCCGGAGACGGTGCGGGGCTTTTCCTATGGAGAGAATGGCCATGAAAATGCGCATCGCTATCCACCAAACCTATCGGGTCGAGAGCGCGATCGTAATCGACGTTGAGGCCGCCAGCACCGCTGCCGCATGCGAGGCGCTTGCCAATGGCGACATCGACATATCGGCCTTCGACGATCCGAGATGGCGGGAGGCACGCAGCCTCGAACATGAGGATTATCGGTCCGCCTGATACCCGTTTTCGGCGTAGAAGAGGCGCTTTTCCGCACCGGTATCGCGTAGGGCGGGCGGGAAAATCTGCTCAGGTCGACCCATGATACCGGGACGGAACTGGCCGCCTCAAGGACGACGGTGCCCCCAATTTTGTCGCCATTTCCGCTCCGCTTCGCTCCACTCCAACGACGACAAAATCGGCTCCCCCGTCGCCGCCGCGCGGCCGCTTCGCGGTCCTTGACCCGGCCAGCTCCGCCCCGGTCGCGAACGTCATCTTTCGCATGATCGAGGAGGTTTAGATGACCATCGAGCAACACATCGAGGAGCTGCGCGCCGAACTTTCGTGGTGCGATGACGCTGATGAACGGGCGCAGATCGAGGCCGAGCATGAGGCCGCGAAGGCGCTTCTGGCGGCGCGTGAGACGGCTTGTGAAGCGCATATGGGATAACATGAAAAGCATCATGTCGAGGGCTTCCGGCGGCGTCAGCAAGGCGTCGCTGGAGGCCCTTTTTCATAGTCGCAGGGCGGTGGATGACAGGCGGGTTGAGGGGCACAGGATCGAGACGGCAGCTTTGTCGGTAGGGTCGCGTAAGGCAAGATAGAGAAGCTATGGCACTGTCCGCCTGCGGCGACAGGCCATAAGCTATTGTCTGCACATCGTTTTTCTTGAGGCGCCCGGCAGTGCCATGGTCGATTCGACAGTGCCGGTAGCCCGGGAAACCGCAGTTTTCCGCCATTGTGGGCGGCACCGATTTTCAGCTTTCGCGCTCGCGCGCATGGTTGGTCTTTTCCAGTCCCGGATGGCCCCATGATGACCAGCGACGACGATTTCGAACCGCGGCTCGGCCGCATGCGCGTCGGCGGCAAGGGCAATGGCAAGCGCGCGCGCAAGTTCCTCCATTGTGTCCTGGCTGCCGCCAATCTGGCGCGCGGCGGCGCGCCGCTCGCGGCCCGGCGTAGCGGCTTCACCGGCAGCAGGATCGGCCGGGGCGCGGGCGTCGGCCGCGTGCTCTCCGCCCGCGATCGTTATGCCGCCTTTCGCCAGCGCCGCGTCATCGTTAAGGCGAGGCTCATCACGCTCAAGGGCAAGGGCTTCAGCGCGGCCCGGGCGCATCTGCGCTATGTCGAGCGTGACGGCACGACGCGCGATGGCGGGCGCGGCCAGCTCTATGGAGCCGAAAGCGATAAGGTGGATCGCAACGCCTGGCTCGAACAGGCCAAGGACGACCGCCATCAGTTCCGCATCATCGTCAGCGCCGAGGACGGCGCGGATTATGAGGATCTGAAGCCGCTGACCCGCCGGCTTACGACGCGGATGGAAGAGGATCTCGGGACGAAGCTCGACTGGGTGGCGGTCGATCATTTCAACACCGGCCATCCCCACACCCATATCATCGTGCGCGGGAAGGATGATCGCGGCAAGGATCTGATCATCGCGCGCGACTATATCAGCCACGGCTTGCGCGAGCGCGCCTGCGAACTCGTCGATCTCGATCTCGGTCCCCACACCGACGACGCGATCGAGCAGCGCTTGCGCGCCGAGGTCGGGCAGGAACGGCTGACCAGCATCGACCGCTCACTGATCCGCGATGCCGAGGAGAATGTCCTCGCCAGCTCGGCCGCTCGGGGCGCCTTCGACCAGTCGATCCGGATGGGCCGTCTGAAAACGCTCGAGCGGCTCGGCCTCGCTACGCAGATGGGCGCGACGCACTGGCGGCTCGCACCCGCGCTTGCCGACACGCTGCGCCGCATGGGCGAGCGCGGCGACATCATTCGCACCATGCAGCGCGCCTATGCCGCGCGCGGCGATACCCCCGCCATCGCGGACCAGGCCATCTACGATCCCGGCGCGCCCGACGCCCGCCCGTTGGTCGGCCGGGTGGTCGAGCGCGGCCTGTCCGACGAGATCAACGATCGCCATTATCTGATCGTTGAGGCGACCGACGGGCGCTCGCACTATGTCAAACTCGGCAAAGGCGAGAATGTCGAGGCCCACGCCAACGGTGCGATCGTCCGTATCGCGCCGGTCGAGACCGGGATACGCGAGGCTGACCGCACGATCGCCGAGGTCGCCGCCGCTAATGAGGGGCGCTACACGGTCGACGCGCATCTGCGCCACGATCCGTCCGCGACGGAAGGCTATGCCGAATCCCATGTGAGGCGTCTCGAAGCGATGCGCCGGCTGAGCCGCAACGTCGAGTGCGAGCCCGACGGGACATGGGTCATCGCCCCCGATCATCTCGAGCGCGCCGCCGCCTATGAGGTGGCGCGCGCGAAGGACCGTCCCGTCACCGTCGAAACCCTGTCGGCGCAGCGGCTCGACAGGCTGGTCAATGTTCAGGCTGCGACCTGGATCGATCGCGAGCTGGTCGCCGACATTCCCGAGCCGCTTCGCGATGCCGGGTTTGGATACGATGTCCGCGATGCCATGGCGCGCCGGCGGCAATGGCTGGTGGCGGAAGGTTTTGCCGAGGAACAGGATGGCCGTTTCACCTATGGGCGCGGCATGCTCGCAGCGCTCCAGCGGCGTGAGCTGTTGCGTGTCGCCGGCCAGCTGTCCGATGAGCTTGCAAAACCCTTTGCCGAGCCCGGGCTGAACGAGCGGATCGAAGGCCGTTTCTCCCGCACCGTCGACATGGCGAGCGGGCGCTATGCGCTGATCGAACGCGCGCGTGATTTCACGTTGGTTCCCTGGCGGCCCGTGCTCGACCGGCATGTCGGCAAAGCGGTGTCGGGCATCATGCGGGAGAGCGGGATCAACTGGACGCTTGGCCGCCAGCGCAGCGGACCGACGATTTCCTAACGGGCGAGCGAACCTGTTCCGCGCCGGTTGGTAATGAAGCGCAGGCTTCGAGCGTCGCGGCCATAAACATAGCGCGCCGCCTGACGCACCGTCGCGTCGTTCACCCGGCTCACGAGATCCTTGGGGGCGGTTCTGGGCAAGCCCGTTTCCAGAGCTGGGCCACGCGTTGCGATGAACAGATGAGCCGGGCTAATCGGCAGTGCGACCGCGAGGTTCGGGTCATCGATCCCGCCGAAGAATATGGCGGGCCGGTCACCGAGCCGCAGACAGGCGCTCGCGGGCGACACGTCGAACACCCACCATTTGAGGCGAAGCAGCTTGTTGCCCACCTTGTCGTCGTTCAGCAGCTCATGGAAGAATGAGAGGCCGAAATTCTCGGTGAGGCCTGGGAAATGCCGCTCGGTCCAGCCCTCGAGTGAGGCTGGATCCTCGCCATCGGCAAGCGCGCCATATTCGTCATGGTCTTCGCGAAGCGAGCGGCGCAGTTCCTGATCGCTGTCCGCGATCAGGCCGCTGACGATCTGCGGGTCGCGGATACGCAGCGACATGATGAACCGGACCCACGCACATCGCTCCTCATGCGACAGGTCGCCAAGCCTGCGCGCCAGAAGCTTGTCGCGAACGAGCGCGGCATCGTTGTCGACCTGCTTCAGCACGATCTCCTCGATGTCATGTCGCCCCATGCCGGCGATAGTCTCGCGGGTCAGCGAGAGCATGTCCTCCTTGTAGCCGGGCCCTTGGGCACCTTCTTCGTCGCGTGAACGCCGCTGGCCATGATGTGATAGACTTCGAGCTTGCCGTCCTTCGCGTCCGTCCAGGCGCGCTGGAGAAATTGCGGCACATAGTGATTGCGCATTATCGCGGCCGGAATGGCGGCTGGGCGGCTGCATCGAAAATTGCCTGCGCCCGCACATAGTCAATGACGGTCTTCCCGCTGTGGGGACCGACGGTCACGAACGACCCGATTTCCGCAGGCGTGAAGGACCAGGCTTCCGGTAACGACAGCTTGCGCTTGGCGGCGCCATCGGCGGAATTGCAATCGCCGCAGATGCGCGTCGGCGGGAAGCGGCGACCATTATGGCAGTGATGCTCGGTCAGGACGATCGTGAAGCCCATGCTATATTCGTCGCCATAGCGGGCGCGCCAGCTCGGCCCCCTGATCTGGGTCCAGCGCACCAGTTCATGCGCGTTGCGGCGACAGAACGGGCAGCGCCAGCCCGAGGCAAGCGCGTCGCGATACTGCCGGGCGCAATGCATGCCGGTGAAGGCAGCCAGCTCCTCCTGTGTCGGGATGCGCTGCCATTTCGCGATCTTGGTCATAGCCCGTGCGATAGCAAAAAGGAGGCCGGGACCACGCTATGGCGCAGCGCCGTCGAGCCCCTCTCTCGGATGCCATCGCAGGATATCGGCGGGCCCCCGCCGCGGCAGGTCGGAGATCAGGGCGAGGCCATCGCGAAAGAGCGCATAGTCATAGGGTTCGCGAGCTGTCCTGAAGCCGATCTCTCCGCTGCCCTCGTTGAAGCCCGCGACGTCGCCCACGGGCAGTTCCAGAAGCTCGACCGGCGGTCGCTCGCGCGGACCGATCCGGATCAGTCCGGTCAGCGCCTGGAGGAAGGCGAAAGCGGCGGTCTCCTCCATGATGAACGGGAGGAACGGAGACGCACGGAACCGCCGCGTTTCCCAATGCCAGCGCCAGAAGGGATGATCGAAGAACTCGTCGTGCCACAGGAGCGGCGAACGATAGGGCGCAAGCGCGTCGATCGAAGCGAGGAACGCCCGGCCGTCATATTTGAAGCGGACGAACAGGATCGGCTCGCCGTCATCCGGAATATCGCCGGCGCCGGTGACCCAGTCGATCCAGCGGGCGACCGGCAAGGCGTCCATCAGGATGAAGTTCGAACGGTGCGTGGCAAGCGCGATCGTGGCCGGAACCTGGGCGCTTGACGCTACCGGCGGCGGAGAGGCGTTGCCCTTGGGCTTTGCTCGCGATGTCTGCGACAGACGCAGAAACGCGCCCTGGCTGGTGGGCTGCGCACCGAATGCGACGGCATAGCCATGGATAACCTGGCCGTGGAGCGACGATGCGCCAATGTAGGGGCGGACCTGGCGCAGATATTTTGCGGCGGCCGCGCGCGCCATCGCCGCGTCGGTGACGTTCTGGGCAAAGGAGCCCCGCGCCTCCGCCAGCACGACGCCGTGGCCGAGCGCATTGCCGCCGAAATAGAGGAAGTCGGCGTGGGGATCGAGCGCCGATGCAAGGCAGACCGCGTTGTCGCGCCAGCTATAGCCGAGTGCGTTCATGTAGAGATCGGTGATACCGGCGCCGATCCGCGACGCGAAATGAGTGCGTTCGCTATCTGCCATATGCGCGAACAGGGGTGACAGCGCGAACGTCGGCCCGTCAGCAAGCAGGATCTGCGCTTCCGAGCGTGCGCTGTCGCCGATGTGGGCGAGCAGTTCGGGAGGGGCCGCGCGCAGGGTCGCCGTGCGCGCGATCGCGGCGGAGAGCGCCGTGGCGTTGAACGAGATGGCAGGGGCGAGCGCCGGCGCGGTGAAGTCGGTTGCGATCGCGCCCTTATGGCGGTGCCGCTGCTGGCCGGTCAGCGCGACGGTCTTGCCCGAGGTCCAGAGCGCAACGCTGCTCATTGATCGTGCCACGCGAAGCAGCCGCTCTGCACGATGAAAAATCCCAGCACCCGGTCCGAGGATCGTATCAGGTCGTGGTCGCGCGCGTTTTGCGGTGATTTCTCGCCGTGGAACATGTTGCACCGGACCTGGTAGATCGCGCGAATAAGCTGGTCCCAGCTCGGCGATGCGCCCGGCTCCCACTCCTCCGGCTGGCGCCTGATGTCGGTCGCGAGAAGCGCGTGACGATCATGGTGCGCGAAAACATCGTAGCCGAGCTTCTTGCGGGCATCCCGGACATTGAAGACCGGCCATAGCGCCGCAAACTCGGTCACCCGCTCACGATAGGGCTCGGATGCTAGCAAGGCGTCATGCGTCTCGCCCAGCTTCTCGTTACCAGCTATCACATTGATGATCTTCCAGTCCTGGTTCTGCAGCGTCACCGCCGACATCCATCCGTTGAATGCCATCCACCTGTAGGTGAAGGACATGAAGGATGGTGGCGCGCCCTGATCGGCGTTGGCGAGTAATTCGATCGCCACCTGCCGGGCAGCGTGATCGAGCCGATGGAAGTTGCTGAAGCTCACCATCGCCGCTGCATTTCGTGAATGGCTTCCTCAGGAACTTGCCCCACATTTCCCCCTTGGCCCATGCCGCCGTTTTTCTTTCTGCCCGCTGCCGTTATTGGACAGACGGCAGGGGAAGACAATCGTTCGGGCCTTCGCTTTTCCAATCGGCGATTTCGGCCGGAACAATTCGGTTGGAACCGCAAGCGGCAGCGGAGACTCGACAAACGGTAACATATACGTTACTTATTCAGAGAAGATTCGATGGTCGTTGAGGAATATGTCCGGGAGGACGGTGCATGCCCGTTCCGCGATTGGTTTGACGGTCTGGATGCGCAGGCCGCTGCGAAGGTCGCGACGGCGGTCGTGCGGTTGGAGCTGGGCAATACGTCCAATGTCAAATGGCTCGGCGGCGGTCTTGGCGAATATCGCATCGACTGGGGACCGGGCTACCGGCTCTACCTCGCCCGCGACGGAGATGAGCTGATCATCCTGTTCGTAGGCGGTACCAAGAAGCGGCAGCAGGCCGACATCGACCGGGCCGGTGAACTGCTCGCGGAGTACAAGGCCCGCAAGGCGGCGGCGTAGAAGGCAAAGAGGTAAAAAGGATGGTGCTGACACGCGATTTCAAGGAGACTGTGAAGGAGCGCGCGGCGCGTGATCCCGCGTTCGCGAAAGCAATGCTGGACGAAGCCGCGACCGCTTTCCTGAATGGTGAACCGAACGTGGCGCGGCTGATCCTGCGCGATCTCGTCAACGCGTCGGTCGGGTTCGAGGAACTGGCGGCAGAGACGAATCGCCCGAGCAAGAGCCTTCACCGGATGCTTTCCCAGAGCGGCAACCCGAGCATGGACAATCTCGCCGCGATCTTTGGTGCAGTGCGAAAGCGCCTCGGTGTCGCGATCGAGGTTCACGCCGTCGAGGCGGCGTGAGCATTCCCGCCCGCACCGTCAGGCCGATCCACTTCGAGGATTTTAGCGGCGAGGAGTTCGAGCGGCTGGTCTTCGCCTATCATCTGCGCGCGGGATGGGGCGATGTTGCGTGGCATGGTCAAACCGGGAGCGACCAGGGACGCGATATTTTCGGGATCGAGCCGTTCGATGGCGAACCGGCTCGCCGAACGGTGATCCAGTGCGTCAATCGCGACAGCCTGACGCTGGCCAAAGCGCGAGGCGACATGGAAAAGGCCGTGAAGGCGCCGACGGGAATACCCGATGCCTTCAAGTTCGTCTGCCGCGGATCGGTATCCAGTTAGCAGCGGGATCGCGTAGCGGACGCCGCGCGGGCACTCAGTGTTCATCACGTCGCAATCTGGTCAAGCATCGAGTTCGAGGAAGAGTTGCGGCTTCGGGCCGAATTTCTGCTCGACAGGTTCGTGTCGGGTGAACCCTTCCCGGACGCCGCAGGCGATTTGCGGCGCTTTATCGATGATTTTCCGCAGATGTCCGACGAGGAGATCCTGCAGATGATGGCGGCCGTGTTCGATCGCCCGGCATTCCGCACGCCGTTCATGATCGAAAGCCAATTGCCTGCATTTGAGCAAGCGATCGAAGATACGATCGCGGCTCTCAATACCGGCATCTGGCGCTTGCGCGACGGCGCGGAAATCCGGCGCATCCCCTCGCTCCACACGGTGCGCGATGTGCAATTGCGGGCCGGCTTGGGCAAGGTCGTTCGCGAGGTCGATGAAATTCGGCGGACGTTCAAACGCCACTGGATGAGCGGTAGCATCAAACCTTGCGCCTGCGGCGATGCTCATTGTTACACCTTCATGGTAGAACCGCACGCCGCCGATGAGCTAGACCGCGCGCGAGAAACGGCGCTCGACAGTTTCCGCATGCTCCATCCCGCCTTCGCGGTGCAGGTCTCCTAGTCGGGCTCGTCGCAAGCTGTGTCATCAGTAGAAATCATGACTACAGATACGAAGAATTTCACGTGATCGTTCAGCCATTGAGCTTGTCTTTGACCGCCTTGGCCAGCGTGAATCGAAGCTTTTTCGATGCCTTTATCTTCATCGGCTCGCCCGTTGCGGGATTGCGTCCCTCGCGCGCCAGACTCGCCTTCACGCGGAACTTGCCGAAGCCGTTGAGCGCGACTTCCTCTCCCTTCGCAGCGGCGTCGCCGATCGCCGCGAATACCGTGTCCACCATCTTTCGGGCATCGGCTTTGCTCAGCCCATGCTCGGTCGACAGACGTTCGGCCAGATCGCTATTGTTCATGAATTCCTCTTCCTCCTGTAAGTGATCGGGCGCTGCCGTCGCAATTTCGAGCGGCGCCTGTCATGTTGCCAGTTCGACTGAGTAGTTGGCGGCGGTCAGAATTGCGAGGACACCGTCGGAATGTATCGGCCGAAGTGCCGCAGAATTGATCTTCGATGCCCTCCCACTGCGGCTCCTACCCAACGATAGTTCCTCCGCAACTTCGATCAAGATGAGACCAGGCAGGGCGCGATCGGCATGCCTCGTTCCGCTCACTAAAAGCCGGACGGTGTTGACCCCCGGCAATCAGTGAATTCGAAGATATCCGTCGAAGGCATGATCGTCGCCAAGGGCATAACGGCGTATCTCGTCAGCCTCGCTTAACCTTCCGGCTGCTACTTCCCGTTCAGTAACAGAAAGAAGTGTGGCGCGATCGACTCGCCCTTCGACGAGGCTTTCCTCCCGCAGGAACTGCCAGATCTGGCCGCGCCGATGCAGCCGGAAGGCTTCCAAGTCCTCACCGTTTCGGACCAAATAGGCCTCGAGCAGATCGGCAATGACGTTGAACAACCGCATCAACTCGATCCGGCTCTCCTCGTTGTCGATCGAATGATGCAGCGTGAGCAGTTCGTCGCGCAGGGCAGGCAGCGGAATGGCTTGCGCCGACGCATAGCTGAAGAGACGATCGCGAAATTCGATCACGTCGGGATGCACCGCCAGTTCTCGCTCACGATTGTTTCGGACGCGAATCTCAAAATGAAGCCCGGCAAGTCTACACCGATATCGGCGTCGCCCCCACTCGCAGGGGGATGATTTGCTACTTTTCTCGCCCTTGGTGACAAAAATGTCGGCCGAGAGGGGGCTAGGGTCGGCAGCGAGGCTCTAACGCTTCGCGCTCCGGCGATGCGATTCTTGTGTCGTGAGGACGGACCGTCCTTCCCGGAGCAAGAGCATGACCCCCACCAGGCTGTTGATCGGCCAGATCATCATCGTTTTCGCCATCGTGATCGTGGGCATCTGGTTCGCGACCCAATGGGCGGCGTGGAAGCTCGCATGGCAGCCCGAACTCGGCCCACCCTGGTTTTTCGTGGGCCATTGGCCGGTCTATCGCCCCTGGGCGATCGTCCCATGGTGGTATCATTTCGACGCCTATGCGCCGCATGTCTTTGACCGTGCCGGTGCCATTGCGGGCGCCAGCGGATTTATTGGTTGCGGCGCGGCGATCGCCGGATCGCTGTGGCGAGCGCGGCAGGCAAGCAACGTCACGACCTATGGTTCGGCGCGTTGGGCGACGCCCCGCGAGATCGAGCGTGCCGGCCTTCATCGTGATGCCGGGATCTTTCTCGGACGGCTCGGGCACCATTATCTGCGCCATGATGGCCCGGAACATGTCATGGCCTTCGCGCCGACCCGCTCGGGCAAGGGCGTGGGCCTCGTCGTTCCGACCCTGCTCGGCTGGACCGGCTCGGCGGTCATCCACGATATCAAGGGCGAGAACTGGACGCTGACCGCCGGCTTTCGCGCGCGTTTTTCGCATTGCCTGCTCTTCAATCCAACCGATGCGGCCTCGGCCAAATACAACCCGCTGCTCGAGGTTCGTCGCGGGGAGAACGAAGTCCGCGACGTTCAAAATATCGCTGACATTCTCGTCGATCCGGAAGGGGCGCTCGAGCGCAGAAATCACTGGGAAAAAACCAGCCACTCGCTGCTCGTCGGTGCGATCCTGCACATTCTGTACGCCGAGGAAGAAAAGACGCTCGCGCGGGTCGCGACCTTCCTCTCCGATCCGCAGCGCCCGTTCGCCGCGACGCTCAAGCGGATGATGACCACCAATCATCTCGGCACCCGCGAAGCGCCGATGGTTCACCCCGTCGTCGCCAGCGCCGCGCGCGAGGTTCTGAACAAGTCCGACAACGAACGGTCGGGCGTCCTTTCCACCGCGATGTCGTTTCTCGGCCTCTACCGCGATCCGACCGTCGCCGAGGTCACCTCGCGCTGCGACTGGCGCATCGCCGATCTCGTCGAGGCGAAGCAGCCAGTTTCGCTCTACCTTGTCGTGCCGCCCTCCGACATCAGCCGGACCAAGCCCCTGATCCGCCTGATCCTTAACCAGATAGGCCGGCGCCTGACCGAGAAGCTGGACGCCGAAACGACGCGCGGCCGCAAGCACCAGCTCCTGATGATGCTCGACGAGTTTCCGGCGCTCGGCCGCCTCGATTTCTTCGAGACCAGCCTCGCCTTCATGGCCGGCTACGGCGTCCGCGCCTTCCTGATCGCCCAGTCGCTGAACCAGATCGAGAAGGCCTATGGCGAGCACAACAGCATTCTCGACAATTGCCATGTCCGCGTGGCTTTCGCGACCAATGACGAGCGCACGGCGCGCCGCATCTCCGACGCGCTGGGGCAGGCGACCGAGCAGCGCGCCATGCGCAACTATGCCGGCCACCGGCTCGCGCCCTGGCTCGCGCACGTCATGGTCAGCCGACAGGAGACGGCGCGCCCGCTCCTGACCCAAGGCGAAGTGATGCAGCTTCCGCCCACGGACGAACTGGTGATGGTCGCCGGGCTCGCCCCGATCCGCGCCGCGAAGCTGCGCTACTACGAGGATAGCACCTTCACCGCCCGGGTCCTGCCGGCGCCTGCGCTTGGTGCTAGCCGCTACGCCGACGCCCCGCCGTCGCGCACCAACGACTGGGGCCATCTCGCCCGGCTTCCCGATGCCCGGCTGGCCCGTGCCGAGAACAATCAGGATACCGCCGAGGACGGCGGGCTTCAACAGGAGCGTCATCCTGGCATCGAGGCCGCTCCGGCCAAGCCCGAACAGCCCAAGCAGCTCGAGCTTCCCGATCTTGATCGCGACGATTCTGACGCGGCCGCCGACAAGCGCGCGATGGATCGCGTGCGCACCGCGCTCGTGCGCGCCGACGCCATGAACCAGGGTCGCGATCGCGACCTGCTGCCGGGCATGTGAGCCATGAAGGTTCGGCAGAATCTCTACATCGACCAGAGCTTGAGCGACGCGCTCGAGGCGCTGGCGCTCCGGCCCGGCGGCAACAAGTCGCGCATCGTCAACGAGGCGCTCGGCGCCTGGCTCGCGCGGCGCGCGACCAAGGAGGTCGACGATCTTCTGAAGCCCAGGCTGGACCGGATTTCGCGGGAGGTAGGCGCCTGCCGGCGCGACGTTGAGGTGGTGCTCGAAGCGCTATCGCTGTTCGTGCGCTACCAGCTCACCGTCACCGCGCCACTGCCCGAAGCCGATAGCGCGGCCCGGGCGGTCGGCAATGAGCGGTTCGAGCGCTTTATCGCCCAGCTCGGCCGCCAGATCGCTGGCGGCAACCGGACACTTGCCGTCGGCGAAGCCGATGGGGATGATCGATGAGCGGCTCTCCCATTTCCGGGGAACGCCGCCGGGCGATGCTACGCACGGCAATGGGGCCGGCGATCGCCGCCGCGCTCGCGGATCCGCGCATCATCGAGGTGATGGTCAATCCCGACGGTGCGCTGCGCGTCGATATATTGGGCGAAGGCCGCGTCGATACAGACGTGCGGATCGATGGCGCCCAGGTCGAACGTATCATCCGTTTGGTCGCGAGCCACGCTCGCGGCGAGGTTCACGCCGAGCGGCCAATCGTCTCGGCCGAGCTGCCGCCCCATGGCGAGGGCGCCGGCGAACGCTTTGAAGGCGTGCTGCCGCCGGTCAGCCTCGCGCCCTGTTTCTCGATCCGCAAACCGGCCGCACGCATCTACACGCTGCTCGACTATGTGACCGACGGCATCATGTCGGCGGACGCCACGCGCATACTGTCCATGGCCGTTGTCGAGCGCCGCAATATCCTCGTCGTCGGCGGCACGTCGTCGGGCAAGACCACGCTGGCGAACGCTCTGCTTGCCGAGATGGCGCGTCTCGATGAGCGCGTGATCCTGATCGAGGACACGCGAGAGTTGCAATGCGCTGCCCCAGATGTGGTTGCGCTGCGCACGCGGGCCGGCTCGGTGACGATGGCCGATCTGGTTCGCTCGACGCTCAGGCTCCGACCTGACCGCGTCATCGTCGGCGAGGTTCGGGGCGCCGAGGCACTCGACATGCTCAAGGCCTGGAACACCGGCCATCCGGGCGGCATCGCCACGGTCCACGCCAATTCGGCGCTCTCGGCGCTCTACCGTGTCGAGCAGCTCGTGCAGGAGGCCGTGGTCAGCGTGCCGCGCCCACTGATCGCGGATGCGATCGACCTCATCGTCTTCATCGCCGGTCGCGGGCTAGCGCGCCGCATCGAGACGATCGCGCGCGTCGTCGGGCTCGATCCCGACGGCGGCTACGGCCTCATCGACATTACCCCGACCTCTCAAGCCCAAGGAGTCTGACTATGCGTGCGCCTACCTTCACTGTCCCCGATCGCCGTTGCACATTCCTCGCCGGCGCCGTCATCGGCTTCGGCATCATGATCGCCGGCAAGGCCCATGCCGCCGGTACGGGGATGCCGTGGGAACAGCCGCTCCAGCAGGTGCTGGACTCCGTGCAAGGGCCGGTCGCTAAGATCATCGCGGTGATCATTATCATCGTCACCGGCCTGACGCTCGCGTTCGGCGAGACGGCGGGCGGCTTCCGGCGGCTTATCCAGATCATCTTCGGCCTCTCAATCGCATTCGCGGCGTCGAGCTTTTTCCTGTCGTTCTTCAGCTTCGGCGGCGGAGCGCTGATCGCATGAACGTCGCCGCACATCATGCCGGCGGCCATATCGAGGGCTTCGAGGTTCCCATTCATGGGAGCCTCGGAGCGCCGATCCTGCTTGGCGGCGCCCCGCGGGGCCTGGCGATCGTCAATGGAACGCTCGCCGCGGCAATCGGGCTCGGTCTGCAGCAATGGATCGCCGGCATCGTCGTCTGGGCTGTCGGGCACAGCATCGCCGTGTTCGCCGCGCGTCGCGATTCCGCCTTTGCCCCGGTCCTCATCCGTCATCTTCGCCAGCGGAGCTATCTCGCATGCTGAGTTTGCGCGAATATCGGCATAGCGCCGATCGGCTCGCCGACCATCTGCCCTGGGCGGCGCTGGTCGCCGAAGGCGTTGTCCTCAACAAGGACGGCAGCTTCCAGCGCACCCTGACGTTCCGCGGTCCCGATCTCGAGAGCGCAACCGAGGCCGAACTCATCTCCGCCTGCGCGCGCGCCAACAATGTGCTGAAGCGCTTCGGCACCGGCTGGGCGCTGTTCTTCGAAGCCGAGCGGCGCGAAGCGTTAGGCTACCCCGACAGCCGATTTCCCGATGCAGCGTCATGGCTGGTCGATGAGGAGCGCCGCGCCCGTTTCGAGGCCGAAGGCACGCATTATGAGAGCCGCTATCACCTGACGCTCACCTGGCTCCCCGCCGCCGACGGCGCGGATGCCGCGGGCCGTTCGCTGGTCAATCGCCCCGATGCGGATCAGGGGCGCGACTGGCGCGGCGCCCTGGCGAGCTTCATCGCCGAGACGGATCGTGCGCTCGACCTGTTCACCGCGTTCATGCCCGAGGTGCGCGCGCTCAACTCGGCGGAGACGCTGACCTATCTGCACGGGACGATCTCCAACCGGCGCATGTCCGTCGCGGTGCCTGAGACGCCGATCTATCTCGACGCTCTTCTGGTAGATACGCCGCTGACCGGCGGGCTCGAACCGATGCTGGGCGGGCGGCATCTGCGCACGCTGACCGTCACCGGCTTTCCCAACATGAGCCGTCCGGGGATTCTCGACGCGCTCAACGAAGCCGACTTTCCCTATCGCTGGGTCACGCGCTTCATCGCCCTCGACAAGACCGATGCCACCAAGCAGCTGACCAAGGTTCGGCGGCAATGGTTCAACAAGAGGAAGTCGATCACCGCGCTGCTGCGCGAGGTGCTTTACAACCAGCCCGTCCAGCTCCTCGACAGCGATGCCGACAACAAGGTCGCCGATGCTGATCTCGCGCTGCAGGCGCTCGGCGGCGATCACGTCGCCTTCGGCTATCTGACCACGACTATCACCGTCTCGGACGAGGATCGCGCCCGCGTTGAAGACAAGATCCGGCAGGTCGAGCGGATCACCGGCGGCTTGGGTTTCACAACGATCCGCGAGGGCGTGAATGCGGTCGAAGCCTGGCTCTCGTCACTGCCGGGCCATGCCTATGCGAATGTCCGGCAGCCGATCGTCCACACGCTCAACCTTGCCCATCTGATGCCGCTCTCCAGCGTCTGGGCGGGACCGACCCGCAACGCCCATTTGGGCGGGCCGCCGCTGCTGGTCGCGCAGACCTCCGGCTCGACACCGTTTCGGCTCTCCACCCATGTCGGCGACGTCGGTCATGAGATCATTGTCGGCCCGACTGGCGCCGGCAAGTCGGTGCTGCTCGCGCTGCTGGCGCTTCAGTTCCGACGTTATCCGCACGCCCAAGTCTACATCTTCGACAAAGGCTTTTCGGCACGCGCCGCCGTGCTGGCCATGGGCGGCGCGCATCATGCGCTGGGGCTCGGATCGGATGGTCCGGATTCAGAAGGCGCGCTGGCCTTCCAGCCCCTGCAACGGATCGACGATACGGCGGAACGAGCATGGGCGGCCGAATGGATCGCGGCCCTGCTCGATGCCGAAAAGGTCGCGGTCACGCCCGAGGTCAAGGACGCCGTGTGGTCGGCGCTGAACAGTCTTGCCTCCGCGCCGCCGCAGGAACGGACGATGACCGGACTGGCGCTGCTCCTGCAATCGAACGCGCTGCGCACGGCGATCCAGCCCTATACGCTCGACGGTCCGCACGGCCGGCTGCTGGATGCCGCGGAAAGCGGGTTCGCTTTCGCCGACGTGCAATGCTTCGAGACCGAGGCGCTGCTCGGACAGGCGAGCGTGGTCGCGCCGGTGCTCACATATCTGTTCCACCGGCTTGAGGAGCGCTTCGACGGCCGGCCGACGTTGCTGATCCTCGACGAAGCCTGGATCTTCCTCGACCATCCGCTGTTTGCCGCGCGCATCCGCGAATGGCTGAAGACACTTCGCAAGAAGAATGTCTCGGTGGTGTTCGCCACCCAAAGCCTCGCCGATATCGCCGGCAGCAGTATCGCGCCCGCCATCATCGAAAGCTGTCCGCAGCGCATCCTGCTCCCCAACGACCGCGCGATCGAGCCGCAGTCGCGCCAAGCCTATGAACGATTCGGCCTCAACGACCGGCAGATCGAGCTGATCAGCCGCGCCACGCCTAAGCGGCATTATTATCTGCAATCGGCGCGCGGCAACCGCCTGTTCGAACTGGGGCTAGGACCAATCGCGCTCGCGCTCTGCGGTGCCTCCGATCCCGACAGTCAGAAACGCATCGATGCGATCCTGGCCGAACACGGGCCTGACGGCTTCGCCGCGCATCTCCTCCAAGCCGCCGATCTCGACTGGGCCGCCGATCTGCTCGGCGATTTCCCTGACCCGGCCGCCTGACCTTCTTTCCCTACCCTCCAATCCAAGGAGAACGACCATGACGAGACCCACTCCCCTCAAGAGGTACCTGATCGCCGGCGCGTTCGGCCTCGGCGCCATCGGCTTGGGTGTCACGGGCATGCTGGTGCCGAGCCAGCCCGCGCATGCCATCATCGTGTTTGATCCGTCCAACTACGGCCAGAATATCCTGACCGCCGCCCGGACGCTCGAGCAGATCAACAACCAAATCCGCATGCTGCAGAACCAGGCGCAGAGCCTGATCAATCAGGCGAGGAACCTGACGACGATCAGCTTCCCAGAATTGCAGGCGCTCCAACAGACCATCCAGCAGATCGACGTGCTGATGGGTCAGGCGCAGGGCATCCAGTTCCGCGTCTCGGGCCTCGACCAGCAATATCGGTCGATGTTCCCGTCGAGCTTCAATGCCGCGCTGAGCAATGACCAGCATGTCATCGCAGCGCGTTCGCGACTCTACACGTCGATGGCGGCCTACAAGCAGACCATGACCGTGCAGGCGCAGGTCGTCGAGAATATCGCGGCCGATCAGACCGCCTTGAACGGCATCGTTCAGCGCAGCCAGGGTTCGCAAGGCGCGTTGCAGGCGCAACAGGCCACCAACCAGCTCCTCGCGCTCGTCGCCAAGCAGCAGTTCCAGATCCAAACGCTGATGGCCGCGCAATACCGCGCGGATGCGATCAACCAAGCCAACCGCGTGCAGTCGCAAACCGACGCGCAGGACGCGACCACCAAGTTCCTCGGCTCCGGCAACGCCTACATCCCCCAGTAGGCCGAGCCGGAAAGCGCGGCGGCGGTCCCCCTCCCAATCGCCGCCGTCGCCGCGGAGCTCGGTCGCCCCCTTGCTCCCCCGGCCGGGCTCCGCGGCATCCCTCCTTAGCATCAGGACACCAGCATCGTGAACGACCTGTCCGTCATCGATCAGTTCATGCAGGCCTTTATCCGTTACATCGACAGCGGGTTCGGTCTGCTAGGGCCCGACGTCAGCTTCCTCAGCCGCACGCTGATCGCGCTCGACATCACGCTGGCCGGGCTGTTCTGGGCTCTGGGCGGCGAGGACAATGTACTCGGTCGGCTGATCCGCAAGATCCTCTACATCGGTGCGTTCGCGTTCATCCTGAACAGCTTCTCGACGCTTTCCGACATCATCTTTCGCTCGTTCGCGCAGGCCGGGCTGACCGCCGGTGGCGGCACGCTGACCGCCGCTGATCTCTTGAAGCCTGGGCGGCTCGCCGGCACCGGCTTCTCCGCGGCGTGGCCATTGCTCCAGCAGGCCAAACAATATCTCGGCTTCACGACCTTCTTCGACAACTTCCTGACGATCGTCGTGCTGCTGGTCGCCTGGGTGATCGTCGTCCTCGCCTTCTTCATCCTCGCCGTGCAGATGTTCGTGACGATCCTCGAGTTCAAGCTGACCTCGCTGGCCGGCTTCATCCTCGTGCCGTTCGCGCTCTGGAACCGGACGAACTTCCTGGCCGAACGCGTGCTGGGCAATGTCGTCAGCTCCGGTATCAAGGTGATGGTGCTGGCCGTCATCGTCGGCATCGGTTCCAATTATTTTCAGCCATTCACCGCGTCCCTGCAGGGGACAGAGCCCGACATCGGCAAGGCGATGAGCCTCGTGCTCGCCAGCCTTGCCCTGTTCGGGCTCGGCATCTTCGGTCCAGGCATTGCCTCCGGCCTTGTGGCGGGCGCGCCACAGCTCGGCGCGGGTGCCGCGCTTGGCACCGTGCTCGGCGCCGGCGGCATCATGTATCTGGGCGGCGCGGGCGCTGTTGGCGCTGCGCGCGGCCTCGCTGCCGCCGGTCTCGGCGCGGTCCGTGCGGGCACGGCGATGGGCTCTGCCGCATCGACGGCCTATACGCTCGGACAGGAAGTTGCCGGTTCGTCGAGCGTCGGCGCGGGCCTTGGCGGCATGGCGAGTGCGGCCGGCGGCGCGGCACGATCACGCATGTCTGCCGCGCTCGGGCTTGGCGAAGCCGCCGAATCCGGTCGGCAGGCCGCATTCAACGCGCTCACCAACCGAACCGCCGGCGCAGACAGCGAAGCCGGTTCATCATTCATGCCGGGCTGGGCGCGCGCGATGAAGGCGCAGCAGTCGGCTCGCCATCATCGCCAGACCGCCATGCATGCCGTCAGTCAGGGCGACCGCGGCGGCCACGGCGCAACCCCCGACATCAAGGAAATGGACAACTGACATGCTGTTCAAGCGAGCGGTGCAGCGCTATGGACGCACACCCGCACCGGAAACACCCTATCAGCGCGCGGGCCAGCTCTGGGACGAGCGGATCGGCTCGGCCCGCGTCCAGGCCCGCAACTGGCGGCTCATGGCATTTGGCTGCCTGGGCCTGACCACAGCTTTGTCGGGCGGTCTGCTCTGGCAATCGCTGCAAAGCCGGGTCGTGCCCTATGTCGTCGAGGTCGACCACCTCGGTGAGGCGCGCGCGGTCGAACCTGCCGCGAAGGACTATCAGCCGACCGATCCGCAGGTCGCCTGGTTCCTCAGCAGGTTCATCGGCGACATACGAACCGTGTCGCTCGATCCCGTGCTGATGCGCCAGGACTGGCTCTCGGCGTACGATTTCACGACCAAGCGCGGCGCGATCTTCCTCGGCGACTATGCGAGGGTGTCCGATCCGTTCGGACGCGTCGGAGAGCGGACGATCTCGGTCCAGGTGACCAGCGTCGTGAGGGCGTCTGACAAGTCGTTTCAGGTCAAATGGGTGGAGACCGCCTACGAGCGCGGTTCCCAGGCCGGCACTTCGCACTGGACCGCCATCTTGACCGTCGTCATGGCCCCGCCGTCCAGCGCCGACACGCTGCGGAAGAACCCGCTCGGCATCTATGTCGATGCAATCGACTGGAGCCGCGAGCTCGATGCCGCGTCCCCGACACCGGCATCTGCCGCGCCAGCAGCACCTGCCGCGCCGGCGAACATCCCGACGGGATCGCCGCTCGATCCCAATCTCGCCGCTCCCATCGTCACACCGGAGACCAAGCCATGAAATCCGCCATCCTTGCCGCGACGGCCTTGTCCTTTGCTATGCCCGCGTTCGCCCAGACGCCGGCCGCCGCTCCCGTACCGGTTGTCGCATCGGTGCAGCCCGCATCCCCATCTCCCGCACCGGTCGTTGCCCCTCCGGCGGTTGTTCCGACAGTGGTATCGCCGCCACCTGTGCGGTATCGCCCCCGTCCACCGTCACTCGCCGAGCTGCGGGTCCGCGCCGCCAATCGGGCCGCGACGTTGGAGCCCGCGACCGGCGGCTATCTCAATGCGGTGCAGGTCTATCCCTATAGCGACGGCGCCATCTACCACGTGTTCACCGCGCCCGGGAAAGTCACCGATATCGCGCTCCAGCCCAGCGAGAATCTTGGCGCGGTCGCGTCGGGCGACACGGTCCGCTGGGTGATTGGCGATACCGCGAGCGGCAGCGGCGACACGAAGCAGACCCATGTCCTGGTGAAGCCCTTCACCGCAGGTCTGGCCACGAACGTCGTGATTACCACAGACCGGCGAACCTATCACCTCTCGCTGACCAGCACCGACCATACGGCCATGTCGGCGCTGTCCTGGACCTATCCCGCCGACCAGCTCATCGCGTTGAAGGCGGCGGCCGAGCAGGCGCGCGCCGCGCAGCCAATCGCTTCCGGTCTGACGGTCGACCAGCTTCATTTTGGCTATGTCATCTCGGGCGATCAGCCGGCATGGCGTCCGCTGCGGGCGTTCGACGACGGGCGACAGACTTATATCGAGTTTCCTGCGAGCCTTGGCGTCGGGGAAGCGCCGCCGCTGTTCCTCGTTGACGGCAAGGGCACCGCCAGCCTCGTCAACTACCGCGTGCAGGGCCGCTATTACGTCGTCGACCGGATCTTCGATATCGCCGAACTCCGTCTTGGCCTCAAGCATCAGGACGTCGTGCGGATCAGCCGGACAGGCGACACCGGCAACCGGCGGAGGCCGTCGTGAGCGATGTTGACGTGAGCGGGGCCGCGCCCGCTGCCACTCCGCCCAAGCTCGATCCGGAAACGCTGGCGATCCGGAGCCGGCCGCCGCGCGCGATCCGGTTCAAGCGCGGCGTGATCATCGCCATCGCCGCAATCGGCTCAGTCAGCCTGATCGCGGTGACGTGGATGGCGCTGAAACCGCGCCTGTTCCACGGCGTGACCACGCAGGAGGAGCTGTCGCAGCCCAATTCGAGAGCGGCGAATGACATGCTTAACGGTGCGCCGGCGAGCTATGGCGATGTCGCCAAGCTCGGCCCTCCGTTGCCCGGCGATCTCGGCAAGCCGATCCTCGAGCATCAGCAATCGACCATGGTGGCGATCGATCCGACCGATCAGCAGCGTCAGCAGGCCGAGGCCGCCGAGCGCGAGCGCCAGCTGGCGGAGTTGAAGGCGGCGCGTGAGTCGGGTGTGCTGGTGCAAGGACGGCAAGCCAGTGGCGCTGCCGATGTCGTACCTGCGGCCGTGGTATCAAGCGGGCAGCCCGACGCGCCGAGGCTGGCGCTCGATCCAACCAACGATCCTAACGCGCAGAGACGCAAGGAGGCATTCGTCTCCAACCTCGATCCGCGCGGTGACGTCAATCCGCACCCGCTGACACCGCTGACGTCACCTTACACGTTGTCGGCGGGTAGCGTGATCTCGGCCAGCCTGATCACCGGGCTACGTTCTGATCTTCCGGGACTCGTCACGGCGCAAGTGACCGAAAACATCTATGACAGCGCCACCGGCCGCCTCCTGCTCGTGCCGCAGGGCGCGCGGCTGATCGGCAGTTATGACAGCGTCGTGGCGTTCGGGCAGAAGCGCGCGCTGATCGTCTGGCAGCGGATCATCATGCCCGATGGCAGCTCGCTGCGTATCGATAATGTGCCTGCCATGGATCCGTCCGGCTACGCTGGGCTGCAGGACAAAGTGGATTTCCACACCTGGCAGCTGCTGAAAGGTGTGGCGCTCTCGACGCTCCTGGGTGTCAGTTCCGAGCTAGCGCTGTCGGGTCAGAGCGATCTCGTCCAGGCGATCCGTATGTCGACGCAGGACAATGTGTCGCGCGCAGGCGATCAGATCACCCAGCGTAATCTCGGTATCCAGCCGACGATCACGATCCGGCCGGGTGCGCCGGTCAGGCTGGTCGTTCACAAGGATCTGGTCTTCGCCCCCGCGGGAGGTCGCTGACATGGCCGGGATCAAGCTGGGCAAGCTGCCCGACCGCACGCCGGTCAAGCTGACGATCAGCATTCTGCCTGATCTGAAACAGGCGCTCGACGACTATGCCCAGACCTATTCGCGGACCTACGGCGTCGAGGAACCGGTGAGCTTATCTGGACAGTCTGCACCGTGCCTGACGCTTCATTGAAGGGTATCGTCCAAGCGCGACGCAGGGGGTCATCAGGCCGGATGAAGCGCTCCCAATAAGCTGGCGTAGTCCGGCCTGATGACCACCG
>NZ_RQSI01000048.1:0-26880 GCF_003856955.1 Novosphingobium sp. LASN5T | reverse complement strand
TCAAAAGGTCCATGTCGATCACTCCTCGTTCCCCCGACCTGTCAGCCAGGGGGAAGGTCAAAACATGGGTCACTTCTCAGTGGAAATTTACGCCCCTCCCGGGTCAACTCTCAGCAGAAATCAACAGGATGACGGCAACAACGTGCCGCGCATCGCGCCCTACCGGATCGGCGGCGGGGTCGACTGGACCAGTCCCCGGTTCGACGCGGGGATGCTGCTGATCCACTATGGTCGCCAGAACGATTACGGCGCGTTCGACACCCCGACCGATGGCTACAACGCCCTCAGCGCGCATCTCACCGCGCGGCCGTTCAAGGCGCATCCCGGCGTCGAGTTCTCGATCGTCGGCCAGAACCTGACCAACGATGTGCAGCGCTACGCCACCGCCTTCAACAAGGACCTGGTGGTCATGCCCGGCCGGTCCGTCCGCTTGGTCGCCCGGATCGCCACGTTCTGACGCGGAGCGCGGGTTGGTCCAACGGAGGGTCGACCCGCGCCCTGCCCCCGTCCAAGGCCTGCTTGCGGCCGCGTTAAACGGGTCGCACGCGGCGACTGTGCATATCCGCGCGGCCTTGATGAATCCTGCCATGGCTGGCGCCCGGAAATCGCCACGGACAGACCGTTGAGGTTCGCCCGAGGGGCATGAGCGCGTTTGGCGCACATGGCTGCCCTCCCCCTTCCCTCTTGGCATTCGTGCACGAGATGATACGATCTCATATTATGAGAACTGGTACGCCGCACATCAGTTCGCTCAAGCGGACATTGGCAACGCTCGACGCCGTGCTGATAGACGGTGTGGGCCGGCCAATTGCGGATATCGCGCGCGATCTCGCCATTCCGCCGGCAACCGCGCACCGGCAGGTCGTAACTCTGGTGGCGGAAGGCTATCTCGCGCGGGGCGCGGGCGGAGGTTATGTCGCCGGCCCGCGTCTGCTGCGGTTGCTGCGCCACCTGGACGAAAGGCAGACAGCCGGCGCATCCCCTCCCCTCCCCTGACGATCGTCGTTATGGTGGCGCTTGCCGGACAAGCATTCTCCGGGATCTATTTCAGTATGAAATTTCCGACGGCGTTAGATAGGGTTAAACGCCTTTAGAAGAGTTAAAGCGCGGAGCGGCGTTCCGACTCGTTGGTTCCGCGCGAGTCGCGTGATGCGCGCGTTCCCGATGTGCCGCTAATCCGTTCCCGAAGGAACGACATTATGTTCTCGAAGGATCGTGCTTGCGTTCCCGATGGATCGAAGGCTGCCGAACTCCCGTTCCTGATAGATCGAAGATCACGTACCGATCAATCCCTGCCGCGCAGGTTTGAATCAATTCCGGCGAACGAGTCCGAATCAAGGTTCAAAACCGCGAGGTCGACATGCGGATGGATGGGGGAATGCGATGCCTGCCTCGGCCCGCCCGACACTTCGGGAACGGGCATTAGCAAGAGCAATGCCGCGTTGGTCTGCGTTGGAAGCAGGGAGCTTGCGCCGAATCGGCGTCGTGGCGCGCTGGATCTGGTGGCGGCTCTTTCGCGGCAGGGTCGCGAATGGCGGAAGAACTGTCGGCCCGCTGAAGAAACCGAACAGGCCCCCTCCCCTCCCCCCCTTATCGCGCCATCGTGGAGGTGGGGCTGGAGGAGAAGCCGGGCGGGTGTTGCGCCCGGCTCGAAACTCAGCGCAGGCTGTTCCGGTTCTTGGCGTGATGACGTTTGACCCAGCCGATGAAGGCGCGCTGCCAGTTGGCGGGGGTACGTTCCGGGGCCGCATCGACCCAGCGTTCAAACTCCGCATGCAGGGCGTAGAGGTCCCAGCCGGGGCAAGTTTCGCGCAGATACTCCGCGGTTTCGCCGGTAACGAAGCCCCGGGTCGAGGCGCTGGTCAGACCGGCAAGGGCAGTCCGGACGAGCGCGCCGGCATCGATCACCATGTCGTCGTTTTCGGTCGGAGCGAGGCGATCTGGCGCTGACGGTGCGGGAGCCGTTGCCACTTTGGGGAGGGGGGAGGGCGCATGCGGAGCAGGGGAGGGATGTTTCCCCGGGGAAACCATCGCGGCTGCCGGATGGGATGCCGCGCGGCTGCCTCCATCCTTGCCATCGGTACGCGTGGCACGCAGCAGCGGCTCGCCATTTTTGCCGGGCTCGATGGTCAGCGTGTAGCCGGGCAGGGCGTTCTTTTCCGCCAGCTT
The DNA here is from genome assembly GCF_003856955.1 of Novosphingobium sp. LASN5T. Classification (NCBI taxonomy): domain Bacteria; kingdom Pseudomonadati; phylum Pseudomonadota; class Alphaproteobacteria; order Sphingomonadales; family Sphingomonadaceae; genus Novosphingobium; species Novosphingobium sp. LASN5T. The sequence goes on along the minus strand of NZ_RQSI01000048.1, from coordinate 24,711 downwards.
GACGATCTCGAACTTGAAGCGGCGGTATTCGCCTTCGGCACCGCTTTTCTCGAACAGCACCGGCATCGAAATGGCAAACCCGTCATCGCCGGCGCCGCCTGCATGCTTGCGCGCGACCTTGTAGAGCCACCGTTCGCGGCCCCCGGTAAGCTTGAAGTAGGCGCGGTCTATCGACAGGACGCCGCCCTTCATCATCACGCCCTCCCAGAACCAGTTGGATAGCTCCAGGGTCATGCCGCGCGACCGCTCGGTCTTCTCGTCGACCAACTGGGTCCAGCCATCCAGCCACGAGAACGTGGCTTCACGCCGGTTTTCGGCGCGGATGTTGGTCTTGATCGTTGTGGCGACAAGCCGGTCGAGCGCCTGGCCCAGCAGCTCGTAGGCGCGTCCCGTGGTGGGCCGGTCGATCGCGCGCAGCAAGTCGTAGGGCATGATGTGCAGCTTGCGCGGCACGTCGTTCACGCCACGCCTAGCCATGTCGGCAAGCACGCTGGCGCAATAAATCAGGATGTCCGCATCCCAGATCGTCGCCATGCCGTAGTCCGGGTTGGCCGAAACATGCACCCACAGCTTCCCGTCGGGGGAGGTGTAGTCGATCGGCTTGAGGCGCTTCGACTTGGCAAGACTGAAGAAGGGCCGCTCCATCATCTCGCGCTGATCGCGCAAGGGGAGGTCGGCGATGTAGGGAAGAAAAAGGTCGAACTGGTCTGACTCGCCAGACTTGCGCACCCGGCTCACGGGGAAAGTTTCCCCGGGGAAACCGGAGCGACAATGCGGCGCGCGTTCCTGCTATCAGGACGGGGCAGGGGCCATCCGCGGGCCGACAGAAAGCGGTCGCACGGCCTCAAGCCTGTACGCCCTTGCCGTCCGCAGCCAGTCTTTCCAGCACATCGCGGATGCCCTTCAGCAGGTCTTCTATGTTGGATCCCGAACCCGCGTGCAGGCGCACTGTCGCGCCTTGCCGGTTGGACGACAGGACCGAAACCGCCGCGCGCTGCGTGCGGGGGTTGACCCATTCGGCAAGCGGTCCGGCAGGGCGTTTGTCGCCGACCGGAGCCGTTAGCAGCCGCTGAAGCACTTCCGCGGCAGGAAGCGTGGCATCGCCCGCCTTGCGCCGGGCGTCCTGAAGCCGGGCGAGCGCCTTGGCTTCGCGGTGAATGGCTTGCGCGGCTCCGCGATCGTCCAGCGCCTGCGCCAGCGGGTACGCCGGTTTCAACTGCACGTCGGCCGGGGAGGCGAACGCGGCGACCACGTCGTCGGGCAGGGCGGCGACTTTGAGCATCTTGGAAAGCCAGCCCTTGGACAGCTTGAGGCGCTCTGCCATGCGGGACTGGTGGTTGCCGTAATGATCCTTGAGCGCCTGGGCGTAGTTGCGCGCGCGCTCGAGGTCCGAGACGTCTTTGCGCGCCCGGTTTTCCAGGTCGGCAAGGCGAAAGGCTGCCTCGTCGTCAAGCTGGGCGACCTGCGCGACGAACATCATGTCCGGATAGGAATGACGACGCAGCCAGGCGATCGACCAATGCCGCCGCGTGCCGGCGATCACTTCGTAATCGTGCTCCGGGTCACCTTCGACGCGCCTGACCACGGCGGGCACTTTCTGCCCTCCTTCCGCCACGATCGAATCGATCAGTTCGCGGCAGGATTCCTCGGTCAGATGACCATAGGAACGGGCGTTCCCGGGCCAGATCCGCACTCGTTCGGGATTGAGCAACAGTTGCGTTACCTGCCGGACCTCGCCGCTGGCGACGCGGGCAAGAGCGCTTTCGCGCCCCAGCAGCGTGGTTCCGCGCAGCCGTTCGGCGCGTGGGGTCTCGATTGGGGCAGGCGGGGCGGCCGGCGTCCGCGATTCCGCTTGGATCAGGTCATTTTCCGATGATTTTTCAATCGGTTCATCGTCCGCGAGCAACGCGGCGAGATAGTCGCTTTGCTTACGCGCCATGGATTTTCTCGCTGGATGGCGTCAGGCCATGGGGGGAAGGGGGATCATGCGGCATTGAGGACATCCTCCTCGCGCGCCGGGGCCACGCGGCCCCAGCCTTGCCGGACCAGTTGCTCGATCTGGCCCAGCGCTTCGTCGAGATTGGCCTTGCTGCGCTTGTGCGTCTTTGGCGTGCCGATCGGCTTTTCGAGTTCGTACACCGTCATCATCCGCATCGCGGCATGGCTGATCTCGGCGGATTCGAGGATCGGAACGGGGAGGAGGGCCGGCCCGAATGTCTGTTCCATGACCGTGCGGATCATCGCATGGCTGGGATCGTTGCTGTCGAACTTGGAGCAGATCAGGCGGACGAAATTGTAATCGACGGTGATGCCTGCGGACACGAGTTGCGCGATCACCTGGTCCATCATCGACAGGAACTGGACCGTCGAGCAGAAGTCCGGCGTCGTCGCCGCCAGCGGCACGAGCAGCGCGTTGGCCGCCTGCATCACCGCAAGGCTGATGGTGCCCAGCGCCGGCGGCGGATCGAGGATCACCACGTCGTAATCGCGCGCGAGGTCCATCAGGCCCGCCTTGAGCTTGCGAAAGCGCGCGGCGAGGACGGACTGTCCATCGGCGCCGCCTGCGGCCAGTTCGTACTCGACATCGAACAGTTCGAGGTTCGACGGGATCAGGTCCACGTTGGGCCAGGGCGTGCGCTTCACGGCATAGAGCAGGTCGGCCTGGGTCGGATCGATCGAGAGGTACGGGTAGAGCGTTTCCTCGCGCGTGATGTTGAAGTGCGGGTTGAAGCCGAACAGCGTGGTGGTGGTTGCCTGGCTGTCGCAGTCCACCACCAGTACGCGGTAACCCTGGACGGCGAAGTAGTGCGCGAGGTGAGTGGTGACCGTGGACTTCCCCACGCCGCCCTTGAAGTTCTGCACCGCGATCACGGCGGGAACGTCGAGCGGGGCGCGATGCGGCGCAGCACCCAGCACTTCGCGCATGTTGAGCAGCTCTTCGATGGTGTAGCCCACGCGCCGGCCGTTCTCTCCCGCCGGGGGAGGGGGCAGGCGTCCGTCGTCCTCCGCCATCCGGATGCGGTTGGTGGAGCAGCCCAGCAGTTGCGCTGCCTCGGCAATGCCGAAGCGCAAGTTGAGCCCCTTGCGGCTTTCGGGCAGAAAGGCCTTGCGCCGCAGCCGCTCGATCATCTTTTCGCCGGCATCGGCAAGATCGCCGATCTGGGCTACGATTTCATTCATGGACTGCCCCGCGCGCGGATATGAAGCTTTGTTCAGAATACATGCATGAAAGTGCTTCAACAAGCAACGGATGATGCATTACGGGTTCAGGAAAGCGCGTTCTGGCCCGATACGCCCCCCGTTCGCGCATCTTTCGGGCGAACATTGGCCCTTCCTGGCCGGATTTTGCCCTCAGAGCCCCGTAGAGCGCAAAAAGGCGTGCACCCTACACACGACTACCGGAGGGCGGATTTTTCGTCTCTACGGGCCGTTTCCGGGAGAGTTTGTTAACCACTTGTAAACAAATACTTTTATTGGGATTGCCCGTCATCGGGCCATCGGCGCGTTCCGATCGAGCCGCCGGGACAAATGAGAATCGATTCGGGCGCCGTGCGTCGCCGCGCCGATTCGGATTCCGGACGATGGATCAGGCCACTGGCGCGGCACCCGCCTGGTTGCGCATGTGCCAACCCAGGGCGTCGATCTTGGTGAGGATGGCATCTGCCACCGGAGAGGGTTCCGCCAGTTCGTTCCATGCGCGATGGAAACACAGCAGCCAGCCCTCGATCTCGTCCGGTCCGATGGCCGCGACGAAGTGGCGCTGGCGTAAGCGGGGGTGGCCGTACTTGTCCGTATAGAGCGGCGGGCCGCCCAGCCAGCCCGTAAGATACTCGAACAGTTTTTCTTCCGCCCGGGCCAGCGACGGCGGATGCACGTTCCGGCAGGCGGCGGCTTCGGGCAGGGTATCCATCAGCGAATAGAAACGGGCGCAAAGCGCGCGCACGAACGGTTCGCCGCCCAGCGTCTCGTAGGGTGTGGCGCTTGCGGGCGCGGGGATGTCCGTCATGCCGTGTCCTGTCCGTGTGCGACCGCGCATTCACGCGATGCCGCGCAGGAAATCAAGCGGCATCGTGGCGGCCTGGCTCCGCGCGCCGTGCGCGGAATGCGGCAAACCACGTGACGCAGATGTAACGTGCGCCGCACCGGCCCTGTTCGCTATGAGGTGCGGGCTTTCAGGGCAGCGGCCCGATCGACGGTGCACATGGCTTCCATTCTCGTCATTGAAGATGATGCCGAAACGGCGCGCGAGATTGCGGACGAATTGCGCGTGCACGGTCACACCGTCCACGCCGAGGCGGATGGGCAGAACGGCCTGGAGCGCGCCCTGCGCGAACCGTTCGATGCGATCACGCTGGACCGGATGCTGCCCGGCCTCGATGGCCTAGCCGTCGTGGCGCGGCTGCGCGCCGCCGGCATCGTCACGCCGGTGCTGATGATCAGCGCGCTGGGTGACGTCGATGCGCGGATCGACGGGCTGCGCGCCGGGGGCGACGACTATCTGATCAAGCCCTTCGCGCCGGACGAGATGGCGATGCGGGTGGAAGTTCTGCTGCGTCGGCGCCGGCAACTGGAAACGGCTGCCGCCATGCTGCGGGGCGGACCGGTCGAGATGGACCTGATCCGGCGCGAGGTGCGCGTCGATGGTGATCCGGTGCGGTTGCTGCACATGGAGTTCCGCCTGCTGGAATTCCTGATGCGCAATGCGGGCGAGATCGTCACGCGGCAGATCATCTTCGAACGCGTGTGGGGGTATTATTTCGATCCGGGCGCCAACCTCATCAACGTGCACATCGCGCGGTTGCGCAAGAAGATCGATCGACCAGGGCACGCGTCGCTGATCGCGACGGTGAAGGGGGAGGGATACCGCTTCGATGCCGGGTGACTGGCCGCATCTGCGCGACATTCGCAAGACCAGCACCTTCCGGCTGACGCTGGCACTGGGCGGGGCCGCGACCGTCGGCGTGCTTCTGCTTCTGCTGATCATCTACAGCCTGACCGAGCGCGAACTGAACGACCGTAGCGATCGCATCCTCCGCACGGAAATCGCGCGGCTGGCGGCCTTGCCGGAGGCGGACCTGCCGGGGGAAATCGATAAATCATCGGCGACAAGTGTCAGCGGTCTCAACCACTTCGGCCTGCTCTCTCCGGGCGGACGCTGGCTGGCGGGAGACATGGGAGCGAGCCCGCCCTTGGTCATCGGGCATCCCTATGAGCGCGATGACGGGCCGGACGTGCGCGGGCCGTTGCGCATCCTTGCCGCGCGAACCTCGGGCGGAGCGCTGCTCATGGTCGGCCGCGATGTGCGGCCCATCGTCGATCTGCGCGGGCGGATGGTGGAAATTCTCGTCCTCAGCGGCCTGTTCGTGGCGCCCTTGCTGCTGGCGGCGGGGTTCGCTGTCAGCCTTGGGCCGCTCCGACGCGTGGACCGTCTGCAGCGCGTGGCGCTGGAGATCGGTTCGGGCCGGCTGGCAGCACGGATGCCGATCGAGGGGCGCGGCGATGAACTGGACCTGTTTGCCGGAACCGTGAACCGCATGATCGGGGAGGTGGAGCGCACCGTCGACCAGGTGAAATCCGTCACCGACGCGATCGCGCACGATCTGCGCACGCCGCTGACCCGGGTGCGCAACCAGCTCTATCGCGCCAGCCGCGATCCGGACATGGCACCGGCGGATGTCGTGCGGATCGAGGCGGCCATGGCCGATCTCGATCTCGTTCTGGCGCGGTTCGCGGCGTTGCTGCGCATTTCCGAGCTGGAGGCGTCCGGCCGCCGCCAGGGTTTCGCGACGAGCCGCATCGATCGGCTGCTGGACGCGGTGGTCGAACTGTACGGCCCGCTCGCCGAGGAGCGCGATGTCGCGTTGCGATGGGACGGTGCGGAGCCGGTGCGCTTGTACTGCGACGAGAAGCTGATCTTCGAGGCCTTCAGCAACCTTGTCGACAATGCGATCAAGTTCGCGCCGGAGGGTGGGTGCGTGTCCATCCGGCTGGCGAAGGACGATGGATTCGTGGCGATCGAGGTGTGCGATAACGGTCCGGGTATTCCGATGGACCAGTTGCAGGCCGTGCTGCGGCGCTATGATCGGGGCGTGGCGTCCGCGGCTGTTCCCGGATCGGGGCTGGGCCTCAGCGTGGTGGCCGCGATCGTGCATCTGCACCACTTCGCGCTGGAGCTTCTGCCGGCGGAACCGGGCCTGCGCGCGCGCATCGTCGCGCCTGTGGAAGCGCAACAGGCAAGGTGAAATTCATTTCACTGGCGCTCGGGCCGCGCCGGCGCGATTGAAGCGCCGGCCGGCGGCGCACGCAACGGGCGACCACGGCAAACTTTGGCGCTCGCGCAACCAGCCTCCCCCCTTCCGGCCCTGGTTGCGCGAGCGCGATTTGCGGAACTGCCATGCTGCAACTGGTCAAGCTTGCCTTGAGCAAGCCCTATACCTTCGTCGTCCTCGCCATCCTGATCGTGCTGTCCGGCTCGATCGCCTGGGTGCGGACACCCACCGACATTTTCCCCGACATCCGCATCCCGGTGATCGCGGCGGTATGGACCTATCGCGGCCTGCCGCCGGAGGATATGTCGGGCCGGGTCGTCTATTATTACGAACGCCAGCTTTCCACGACGGTCAACGACATCGACCATATCGAAAGCCAGTCGCTGAACGGGATCGGCGTGGTGAAGATCTTCTTCCGTCCCGGCGTGGATATCCGCACGGCGACGGCGCAGGTCACGTCGGTTTCGCAGACGGTGCTCAAGCAGATGCCGCCGGGCATCACCCCGCCGCTGATCCTGAACTACAACGCCTCCACGGTGCCCATCCTGCAAATGGCGCTGTCGTCCAAGGGCCTGTCCGAACAGAAGATCTTCGATCTGGGGCAGAACTTCATCCGTCCGTCGCTGGCATCGGTGCAGGGCGCGGCGATTCCTTCGCCCTATGGCGGGCGCGAACGCCAGATCCAGATCGATCTCGACCCGGCGGCGCTGGTCGCGCGCCACCTTTCCGCCACCGACGTCGGCCTGGCGCTGGCGGCGCAGAACCAGATCGTGCCCGCCGGGACGGCCAAGATCGGCCAGTACGAATACAATATCCGGCTGAACAACAGCCCGGAAGTGGTCGATCAGCTCAACAATCTGCCGATCCGCACGGTCGATGGCACCACGGTCTATATGCGCGACGTGGCGCATGTTCGCGATGGTTCGCCGCCGCAGCGCAACGAGGTGCGCGTGGACGGTGGCCGCGCCGTGCTGATGACGATCCTCAAGTCCGGCTCCGCTTCCACCATCGCCATCGTCGATCAGGTCAAGGCGCTGCTGCCCAAACTCAAGGAGACGCTTCCCGCCGATCTCAAGGTGCAGCTGCTGTCGGACCAGTCGCTGTTCGTGAAGGCGGCCGTGTCGGGCGTGGTGCGCGAAGGCGTGATCGCGGCGGGCCTTACCTCGCTGATGATTCTGCTGTTCCTCGGTTCCTGGCGATCGACGGTCATTATCGCGACATCCATCCCTCTCGCGATTCTGGCCGCGGTCGCCGGGTTGTCGGCGGCGGGCGAAACGCTCAACATCATGACGCTGGGCGGACTGGCGCTCGCCGTCGGCATCCTTGTCGATGACGCCACGGTCACCATCGAGAACATCAACTGGCATCTGGAGCAGGGCAAGACCGTGCGCGCCGCGATCATGGACGGCGCGGAGCAGATCGTGCGCCCGGCCTTCGTGTCGCTGCTGTGCATCTGCATCGCCTTCGTGCCGATGTTCTTCCTGCCCGGCGTCGCCGGCTTCCTGTTCGCGCCGATGGCCAAGGCGGTGGTTTTCGCCATGATCGCCAGCTTCGTCCTGTCGCGCACGCTGGTGCCGACGATGAGCAACTACCTGCTGCGCGACCACGCCTCGCAGCACACGGCGGAGATCATGGCGAGCCACGACGCACTGGCGGGGCGCGCGCCGCGCGGCCATCCGCTGCGGCGTTTCCAGCAGGGGTTCGAGCACCGGTTCGAGAAAGTGCGCGCCTATTACGTGTCGGTTCTGGTGTTCGCGCTGGAGCGGCGCAGGGTGTTCGTCCCGGCCTTCATGGCGGTGGTCCTGGCATCGCTGGCGCTGGTGCCGTTCCTTGGCCGCAACTTCTTTCCGAGCGTCGATTCCGGGCAAATCAGCCTGCATGTCCGCGCGCCCGTGGGCACGCGGCTGGAGGAAACGGCGGCGCTGTTCGACCATATCGAGGACGAGATCCGGCGCACCGTGCCGAAGGACGAACTGGTGTCGGTGGTGGACAACATCGGCCTGCCGGTGTCGGGGATCAACCGCGCCTATTCCAACACCGGCGGCGTCGGCCCGCAGGACGGCGATATCCTCGTCACGCTGGGCGAAGGGCACCGGCCCACGGCGGGCTATGTCCGTGCCTTGCGCGAACGGTTGCCCCGGGTCTTCCCGGGATCGACGTTCTCGTTCCTGCCGGCCGACATCATCAGCCAGATCCTGAACTTCGGTTCGCCCGCGCCCATCGACGTCATGGTGACCGGTCCGAACGTGCGCGAGAACGAAGCCTATGCGCGCGAACTGGTGGCGCGGATGCAGCACGTGGGCGGCATCGCCGACGTGCGCCTGCAACAGGCCAGCAGTTATCCGGAACTGCGGTTCGACGTCGATCGCACCGCCGCCGACCGCGTCGGGGTGACCGAGAACGACGTGACGAAAAGCCTTTCCGTGAACCTTGCCGGCAGCTTCCAGGTTGCTCCCGCGTTCTGGCTCAACCCCCGCAACGGCGTGTCCTATCCCATCGTCGTCCAGACGCCGCAGTACCGGACGGACACCATCCCCGATCTCCAGAACATCCCGGTCAGCGGCGGCCGGCCCGGCGACGTGCAGCTTCTGGGCGCGCTCGGCACGATGCATCGCGAACCTTCGGCCGCCGTGATCTCGCACTATGCCGTTCAGCCGGCGTTCGACGTCTACGCGACGACGCAAGGCCGCGATCTGGGGGCCGTCGCCGGTGATGTGCAGAAGGTGCTGGACGCGACGAAGGCGGACCTGCCCAAGGGCGCGACGGTGAAGTTGCGCGGCCAGGTGGAAACGATGAACACCGCGTTCGTCGGCCTGGTCCTTGGCCTGCTGGGCGCGATCGCACTGATCTACCTGCTGATCGTGGTGAACTTCCAGAGCTGGATCGATCCCACCGTGATCGTCTCGGCCCTGCCGGCCGCGCTGGCGGGCATCGCCTGGATGCTGTTCGCCACGCACACGCCGCTGTCGGTGCCGGCGCTTACCGGAGCGATCATGTGCATGGGCGTTGCCACCGCCAATTCGGTGCTGGTGGTGAGCTTCGCCCGGGAACGCCTTGCCGCCGTGGGCGATGCGGTGACCGCCGCGGTGGAAGCCGGATCGACCCGCTTCCGTCCGGTGCTGATGACCGCGCTGGCCATGATCATCGGCATGGCGCCGATGGCGCTGGGGCTGGGCGAGGGCGGCGAGCAGAACGCGCCGCTTGGCCGTGCCGTCATCGGCGGCCTGATCTGCGCCACGATCGCCACGCTGGTGTTTGTGCCGGTCGTCTTCTCCATCGCGCATCGCAAGGACCGCCTCGCGCCCGATGCCGCGCCCCATTCTTCCACGGGAGACCTTGTCCATGCAGAGTGAACGGCTTGCCGAAACGCCGGCCGCGTCCCCACGGGGGCTGAAAACCGCCGGGATCGTTGCCGGAGCGCTGGCGCTGGCCGTGGTGGCCGCCGGCATGATCAGCCGCACCAGCGACACCAGCCGCGCGCAAGCGTGGAGCGACGCGCGCTCGCTGCCCACGGTTCACCTCATCCCCGTGCGCGGCGCCGATGCGAACGGGCAGCTCGAACTGCCCGGCACGATGGCGGCGTGGAACACCGCGCACATCTTCGCGCGCGTGCCGGGCTACGTCCGGTCCTGGGATCGCGACATCGGCTCAGCCGTGGGGCTGGGGACGCCGCTGGGGCGGATCGATACGCCGGAACTGGATCAGCAGATCGTCGCGGCGCGGGCGTCCCTGGCGCGGGCGCGGGCCGGCGCCGGCCTTGCGCGCAGCACGGCGGCCCGCTGGAACGACCTGTTGACCGATCATTCGGTGTCGCAACAGGAGGCGGACGAGAAGAACGGCAATCTGGCCGTGCAGGTGGCGACGGTACGCGGCGCTGAGGCCGATCTCGGCCGGCTTCTGGCGATGAAGGCCTATGCCACCATCCGCGCCCCGTTTGCCGGCGTGGTCACCGCCCGCAATGCCGACATTGGCGACCTTGTTGGTCCCGGCGCGTCCAGCCAGCAACCGATGTTCACGATCGCCGACATCAGCCGCATCCGCCTCTACGTCGGCGTGCCGCAGAATTACGCGGCGGCGATGAAGCCGGGCTTGCAGGCGCGGTTGACCGTGCCCGACTATCCGGGCCGGCAGTTCACCGCGCGCCTTGTCGGCACGTCGGACGCGATTAATCCGCAGACCGGGACCCTGCAGGTCCAGCTTGTTGCCGACAATCCGGGGCAGGTGCTGCGCGCGGGGGGCTATGCGCAGGTTTCGTTCGATCTGCCGGGCAGCACGGGAGCCGTGGCAATTCCTTCCAGCGCGCTGGTGTTCCGCGCCGCCGGCACCCAGGTCGCGACCGTGGGGGCGGATTCGAAAGTCCGCCTTGTTCGCGTCACGCTGGGGCGCGATCTCGGCAGCACGGTCGAGGTCCTTGCCGGCCTTTCTCCGGGCATGCGCATCGTCGACAACCCGCCGGATTCGATCGCCACGGGCGAAGCGGTCCATGTCGACGAGAGCCGCCATGGCTGACCGTCGCGCGCTGGCCGCGCTGCTGGGGCTTACCGCGCTGGCGGGTTGCTCGATGGCGCCGCCCTACCAGCCGCCCGCCGTGTCGGTGCCGGCGACGTATGCGGAGGCCGGCTCATGGACGCCGGCCGCGCCCGGCGATGCGGCGCCGTCGCAAACCTGGTGGACCGCGTTCGGCGATGGCACGCTAGATGCGCTGGAAACCCGGCTCGCCACCGATAATCCATCGCTGGCGGTGGCGGTCGGCCGCTATGATCTGGCGCGGGCCTATCTCGCCGAAGTGCGCGCGGGCCTGTTCCCGCAGATCGGGGCGCAGGCGACGGTTACGCAGAACCGCCAGTCGGACAATCGCCCGCTGCGCGGACAGAAGCAGCCAGACCTTTATGCTGCCGATACGCTGGGCGCGCAGGTGAGCTACGAGGCCGATCTCTGGGGGCGGGTACGCAACAGCGTCGCGGCCGGTCGTGCCGATGCGGAGGCCAGTGCCGACGATCTGGCGGCCGTGCGGGTTTCGCTGCAAGCGCAGCTTGCGACGGATTACATCGCCCTGCGCGGCTACGATCGCGAGATCGATCTGCTGCAAAGGACGGTCGATGCCTATTCCCGCGCCGATGCCATGACGCGCCGGCGGTTCGCGGGCGGTATCGCAAACGGCATGGAAACCGGGCAATCGGCCACGCAGCTTGCCGAGGCGCAGGGCCAATTGGCCGATCTGCGCAACGCCCGTGCGCTAACCGAACATGCGATTGCCGCGCTCATCGGAACCACGCCATCGGGCTTCTCGATCGCCGCTTCCTCCGCGCCGTTGCCCATGCCGGAGGTGCCGGTCAGCCTGCCATCGACGTTGCTGCAGCGCCGGCCAGACGTGGCGGCGGCCGAACGCCGGATGTTCGCCGCCAACCGCCGGATCGGCGTTGCCAAAGCGGCCTTCTTCCCTTCGCTTTTGCTGGGCGGGCAGGGGGGTGTCCAGAACACCGCGCTGGCGGGCCTGGCCAGCGCGCCCAACCTGTTCTGGTCGGTCGGTCCCAACGTCCTGCTGACGCTGTTCGATGGCGGTCGCAACCGGGCGCGCGTTGCCGAAGCGAGGGCCGGGTGGGAGCAGGCCACGGCGGACTATCGCCTGCGCGTGCTGGGCGCGATGCAGGATGTCGAGGACGGACTGTCGCGTCTGCATCACCTGGGAGACGAAGCGGCCGCCGAAGAGCGCGCGGCGCAACAGGCGGCGCAGGTGGAGCAGCTGGCAACGCGGCGGTACGAGAAGGGCGCGGTGAGCTACCTGGACGTGGTGATGGCGCAAACCACCGCGCTGCGGACGCAGCGGCAGGCGATCGAGATCGACACGCGCCGGCAGCAAGCGACCGTCGGGTTGTTCAAGGCCGTGGGTGGCGGCTGGGCCTGATCGTGGCGGTCGCGCAGGAATCTGCCGAAGATTACCTAAAGTTAATTTTCCACACTGTTTCTGTAACGTGAATGCAAATTACTAAAGTTAGCTCCCGCGGTGTCGAAGGACTTGGGCGCAAGCGATCGTCGCAGCCCGTCCATCACCCCAGGGAGGAATTCGGAAATGAAGTTCCATACGTCGCTGGCGGCCCTGCCGCTGGCGCTTCCGCTCGCGTTCGCGCCCGCCATGGCGCACGCCGCTGACGATGCGACACCCGCCGCCGCCGCCGAGGCGGAAAGCCCCGAATCCGGCCGCGGGCTGGAGCAGATCGTCGTCACCGCGACCAAGCGCGAGACCAATCTGCAGAAGACCCCGATCGCCATTTCCGTGGTAACTCCCACGGTCATCCGCGATCGCCACGTGCAAAGCCTGATCGATCTGGCCGATGGCGCCATCCCGTCGCTGCGCGTGGCCACGTTCGAAGCGCGCCAGTCGGCGCTGACGGTCGGCATTCGCGGCATCGTGCCGTTCGACGCCAACCAGACCGCGCGCGACCAGGGCGTGGGCGTCTATCTCGACGGCGTCTATCTGGGTCGCCAGCAGGGGCTGAACGCTGCGCTGTTCGATGTGCAGCGCGTGGAAGTCCTGCGCGGACCGCAGGGCACGCTGTTCGGCCGCAACACCGAAGGCGGCGCGGTCAGCATCGTTACCGCGCAGCCCACCGGCGAGTTCGGCGGCCGGGTGCTGGCGGGCGTGGGCAATTACGGCAGCTACAACGGCGAACTGCACGTGAATCTGCCCGAATTCCACAACATCGCCTTCAAGCTGGACGGCGTGGTCCAGCATCAGGACCCGACCGTGAAGAACCCGCTGGCGGGGCAGGCGGGCTGGAACCAGTATCAGCGCGTCGGTGGCCGTGCCACGGCCCTGTGGAAGCCGTTCGACGGCTTTTCGGCCGAGTTTTCCTATGATCAGTCGCGCGATGAGAACACGCCGTTCTACAGCCAGTTGATCAACTACAACCCCAATGGCCTGCCGGTTGCCACGCTGGCGCAGATCCAGGCCAACGGCGGCAAGCTGCCCAAGGGCTTTATCGCGCCGCTTTCGCCGCTGGTGGTGGTGAGCGGCAACCAGCGCATGTCGGTTGCGGACATCGGCGTGCCGCAGCAGCCGAGCGTGGACAAGACCGACGGGTTCTCCGCCGTGCTCAAGTACAAGGTCAGCCCGGGCCTCGAACTGCGCTCGATCACCGCATGGCGCGGCGTGACCACCAACCAGTGGGACAATTCCGGCGGCGCGCACCGCACGGTGTTCCTGCCGAACGCCACGTTCAGCCGCTACAGCCTTTCCGACCTGCACCAGCGCCAGTTCAGCCAGGAACTGCAGGCGGTGGGCAGCGTGGCGCGCTTCGACTATGTGGTCGGCCTCTACTATTTCACCGAAAACGCCCAGGAATCGGCGGCGACGCCTTCGTCGAACACCTGGAACGCGGACGGCACCGGCTACATCATCAACAGCGAGATCGTGAACGGCGCGATCACCTCGTCGAACAACGGCTGGGCCTATGGCTCGCGCTTCATCCAGCGCGACAGCCATGCCACGGCCCGCAGCTATGCCGCCTTCGCGCAGGTCACCTGGTCGCCGATCGATCCGCTGCACATCACCGTCGGCGGCCGCTATACCAAGGACAAGCGCAATGGCGCGCTGACCACGGTTTCGGGCGTCGCCACGCCGTGGACGTTCCGGTTCGACAAGGACCGGTTCGATCCGATGGTCACGCTGGCCTATGACCTGTCCTCCGGCGTGAACGTCTATGCCAAGTATTCCACCGGCTACCGCGCCGGCGGCGCCAACGACCGGTCGAGCACGTTCGGCGCGTTCGGGCCGGAAAAGGTCAAGGCCTACGAACTCGGCGCGAAGATGGACTTCCTGGATCACAAGGTGCGCCTGAACCTTGCCGGCTACATCATGGATCGCACCGGCACGCAGATCGATTTCGACAACGTCGATACCTTGCAGTTCCTGGCCGATGGTTCACCCAACCCGACCTACAACCTGCACACCGAAAACACCGCCAATGCGCCGGGCACCTCCAAGATCCGCGGCGTGGAAGCGGACCTGACGGTGCGTCCGGTCGAGAACATGACGCTGGGCGCGTCCTATGCCTATACCTACACAAACATCCCCGCCACGGCGAACCCGAACCCGGGGCCGACGTTCGGGCAGTTGACGCAGGTCTTCGTGGTGTACACGCCCCGCAACGCGGCTTCGGCCTACGCGGATTACGAAGTGCCGCTCAATGCCGCGGGCACCGCTCTGCGCTTCCACATCGATGCCAACTACGCGAGCAGCATGTACAGCTTCCAGTCCGAGAACGTGAAGACGGACGACAGCTTCATCGTCAACGGCCGACTCGCGCTGGCGGACATTCCGATGAACGGCAACGGCCAGAAGCTGACGGTCGCCGCCTGGGCGCGCAACCTGTTCAACGAAACGCATATCTATCGCCGCTCGGGCGCGAACGATGCGGTGCTGGGCGATTACGGCAACTTCAACCCGCCGCGCACGTTCGGCCTCGAAGCCTCTATCAACTTCTGACGAGCTATCGAAGGGCGCGCAGGATCCTCACCCTGCGCAAAACTGGGGTGGGTGGCATGGCCATCCACCCCTTTTCTTCGATCAGGCCAGCGCCGCCTTCAGGCGCGCGCCGGCGCGATTGATATAGGCCACGGCATCCGGCACGAACGCGAACATCGAGAAGAAGCCGTGAATCATGCCCGGCGCTTCCTCCGCCTCCACCGGCACGCCGGCGGACGCCAGCCGTTCCGCATAGGCGACGCCTTCGTCGCGCAGCGGATCGTATTGCGCGGTGATGACCGTGGCGGACGGCAGCCCGGAAAGGTTTTCGGTGCGCAGCACGGTTGCGCCGTGGATATGCCCGTCAGCCTCGGTTCCGACATACTGGTCCCAGAACCAGCGCATGGCGGCGGTGGAGAGGAAATACTGCCCGCCGCCGTTGGCGGCATAGGATGGCAGCGAGAAATCGGCATCGGTGACGGGATAGATCAGCAACTGGTGGCGCAGCGCCGGTCCGCCTTCGTCGCGCGCGCGGATCGCCACCGCCGCCGCCAGGTTGCCACCGGCGCTGTCCCCCGCCACGGCGATCCGGGTGCCGTCCACTCCCAGATCGGTGGCATGGTCCCGCGCCCAGACGACCGCGTCGTAGCAATCGTCGAACGGGGCCGGGAAGGGGTGCTCGGGCGCCAGCCGGTAGCCGATGGAAAGCACCGCCGCGCCGCTGGCCCGCGCGAGCGCGCGGCAGGTTCCGTCGTGCGTATCGAGCGTGCCGATCACCCAGCCGCCGCCATGGTAGTAGATCACCAGGGGCGGGTTCTCGCCCGAACCTTCGGGAACGTAGAGCCGCGCCGGGATCGTCCGCCCGGCAAGGTCCAGCGCCAGGTCCTCGACGATCGCCACGGCGGGCGGCGGCCCCATCTGCATCGGTCGCTGGTCGTTGATTTCGCGCAGTGCCCGTGCGGAGATCGCGGCGAAATCGACGGGCGGCATCTGCGCGAACATCGCGAGCAGGGCTTCGACTTGTGCATTCAACGCCATGAAACCACTCTCCCCTTCCGCATCTTCATTTCTGTCGGATCGCGCCGCGGTGCCGTGTCCAGGCTAGCGCGTGATCATGCCTCCACGCGCACGTCGCGCACCAGATCGAGCACGTGTTGCGCGTGTTCCTTCCGGCAGATGAGCAGGTCGGGCATGTAGGTATCGCGCTGGTTGTACACGAGCGGGCTGCCGTCGATGCGGCTGGCATGGAGGCCATGGGCCAGCGCGACGGCGACCGGCGCGCAGGAATCCCATTCGTACTGCCCGCCCGAATGCAGGTAGATATCCGCCTGCCCCCGGATCACGGCCATGGCCTTCGCTCCGGCCGAACCCATCGGCACCAGGTCCGCGCCGAGCCGTGCGGCTACGGCGGTCGCCTCTGGCGCGGGGCGCGTGCGGCTGACGACCATGCGCAGCCGCGCGGGCGCGGGGGGAAGGGGGATCGGCCGGTCGGAGCGCAGTATCACCCCGGCGCCGGGCAGCGCCACCGCGCCCAGCACCGGTGCGCCGTTCACCGCCAGCCCGACATGGACCGCCCAGTCGGTCCGCGCCTCGCCATATTCGCGCGTGCCGTCGACGGGATCGACGATCCACACGCGCGCGGCGGCGAGCCGTTCGGGGCTGTCCTTCTCCTCTTCGGACAGCAGCGCATCGTCCGGGCGCTGTTCGCGCAGCGCGTGGCAGAGGAACTGGTTGGCGGTGGCATCGCCCGCCTTGCCCAGCGCCTTGAGGCTCAGCATCCCGCTTTCGCGCACCGTGATCAGCAGCTTGCCCGCCACTTCGGCGAGGTGGGCGGCCAGTTCGGCGTCGTTCATATCACGGGGCTCCAGCTGCCGATCACGCGCTCGACAATGCGTTCGGCGGCATCTTCGGGTGTTTCGCGCGTGGTGTCGATGCGGATTTCCGGCCGCTCGGGGGCTTCATAGGGGCTGTCGATGCCGGTGAAGTTCTTGAGCTGGCCGGACCGCGCCTTCTTGTAGAGGCCTTTCACGTCGCGCCGCTCGGCTTCCTCCAGCGGGGTGTCGACGAACACTTCGATGAATTCGCCTTCGGGCAGCATCGCGCGCACCATCTCGCGTTCGGCGCGGAACGGGCTGATAAAGGCGGTCAGCACGATCAGGCCGGCGTCGGTCATCAGCTTGGCCACTTCGCCCACGCGGCGGATATTCTCGATGCGGTCCGCCTCGGTAAAGCCGAGATCCTTGTTCAGCCCGTGGCGCACGTTGTCGCCATCGAGCAGGAACGTGTGCTTGCCCGATGCGTGGAGCTTCTTTTCCACGAGGTTGGCGATCGTGGACTTGCCCGAGCCGGACAGCCCGGTGAACCACAGCACCGCGGGCGTCTGGTGCTTGAGCGCGGCATGCGCCTTGCGGGTCACGTCGAGCGCTTGCCAGTGGACGTTCTGCGCGCGCCGCAGGCTGAAGTTCAGCATCCCCGCCGCCACCGTGGCATTGGTGATCTTGTCGATCAGGATGAACCCGCCCAGCGCGCGGCTTTCGGCATAGGGTTCGAACACCACTGCGCGGTCGGTCGTCAGTTCGGCCACGCCGATGGCGTTGAGGTCCAGCGTCTTGGCGGCCAGCTGCTCCATGGTGTTGACGTTGACGGTGTACTTGGGCTGCTGCACCGTTGCCGAAACCGTCTGCGTGCCCAGCTTGAGCCAGTAGGCGCGGCCGGGGATCAGGGCCTCGTCGGCCATCCACACGAACGTCGCCTCGAACTGGTCGGCGGCCTGCGGCGGATTGTCGGCGGCGGCGATGACGTCGCCCCGCGAACAGTCGATTTCGTCGGCGAAGCACAGCGTGATCGACTGGCCGGCGACCGCTTCCTCCAGATCGCCATCGAGCGTGACGATGCGTGTGACGGTGCTGGTCTTGCCCGAAGGCAGCACGCGCACCGCGTCGCCCGGCTTCACCGAACCGGTCGCGATCTGGCCCGAGAAGCCCCGGAAATCGAGGTTGGGGCGGTTGACCCACTGCACCGGCAGACGGAACGGCTTGGTCTGGTCGATGGTAGCGTCGACTTCCACCGTCTCCAGGTGTTCCATCAGCGCCGGCCCATGGTACCAGGGAGTGTTCGCCGAAAGCGCGGTGATGTTGTCGCCCTTGAAGCCGGAAATCGGGATCGGCACGAAGGTTTCGATGCCGATCGAGCGCGCGAAGGCGGTGTAGTCCTTGACGATGCCGTCGAACACGGCGTGGTCGTAATCGACAAGGTCCATCTTGTTCACCGCCAGCACGATGTGGCGGATGCCGATCAGGTGCGCGAGATACGAGTGCCGCCGCGTCTGCGTCAGCATGCCCTTGCGCGCGTCGATCAGGATCACGGCGAGATCGGCGGTGGAGGCGCCGGTCACCATGTTGCGCGTGTACTGTTCGTGGCCGGGTGTGTCGGCAACGATGAACTTGCGCTTTTCGGTGGCGAAGAAGCGATAGGCGACGTCGATCGTGATGCCCTGTTCGCGTTCGGCGGCAAGGCCATCGACCAGCAGCGCGAAGTCGATCTCCTGCCCCTGCGTGCCCACGCGCTTGCTGTCGGCTTCCAGCGCGGCGAGCTGGTCCTCGAAGATCATCTTCGAATCATACAGCAGCCGGCCGATCAGCGTGGACTTGCCGTCATCCACCGAACCGCAGGTGATGAAGCGCAGCATCGTCTTGTTGCGATGCGTTTCGAGATAAGCGTCGATGTCCTCGGCGATGAGGGCATCGGTCTTGTAGATGACGTCTGCTTCGGACATCAGAAGTACCCCTGCTGCTTCTTCACTTCCATGCCCGCGCCGCCCGCATCCTTGTCGATGGCGCGGCCCTGGCGCTCGCTGGTGGTGGTCAGCAGCGTTTCCTGGATCACCTGCGGCAGCGTGGCGGCACTGCTTTCGACCGCGCCGGTCAGCGGATAGCAGCCCAGCGTGCGGAAGCGGATCGAGCGCATCACCGGTTCCTCGCCGGGGCGCAGCGGGAAGCGATCGTCATCGACCATCAACAGCATGCCGTCGCGCTCCACGGTGGGGCGCTCGGCCGCAAAATAGAGCGGCACGATCGGCACGTCGTTCAAGTGGATGTACTGCCAGATGTCCAGCTCGGTCCAGTTGCTGATCGGGAAGACGCGGATCGATTCGCCCTTGTTCTTGCGGGCGTTGTAGGTGCTCCACAGTTCGGGGCGCTGGTTCTTGGGGTCCCAGCCGTGGCTGGCGGTGCGGAACGAGAAGATGCGCTCCTTGGCGCGGCTCTTCTCCTCGTCGCGCCGCGCGCCGCCGAAGGCCGCGTCGAAGCCCCACTTGTCGAGCGCCTGCTTCAGCCCCTCGGTCTTCCACATGTCGGTGTGGAGCGCGCCGTGATCGAACGGGTTGATGCCCCGCTCCAGCGCTTCGGGATTGCGATAGACCAGCAGTTCCATGCCGCTTTCCGAAGCCATCCGGTCCCGCAGCGCGTACATGTCGCGGAATTTCCACGTCGTATCGACATGCAGCAGCGGGAAGGGCGGTGGCGAGGGATAGAACGCCTTGCGCGCCAGATGCAGCATCACGGCGGAGTCCTTGCCCACCGAATAGAGCATGACGGGGCGTTCGGCCTCGGCCACGACTTCGCGCATGATGTGGATCGCTTCGGCCTCGAGCCGTTCGAGATGGGTCAGCGAGGAACGGGGCAACGAACTGGACATGGATGACTCCGTGGGAGTGGCTGCCTGTCACATCGGCGTAACGGCTTGACCATGAAGCTCCCATATGGGAGCAAAAACAGATGGCATTTCTTTCGCCCGATCAACGCGAGCTTTTCCTGCCCTTGATCGAGGGCATTCACGAAAGCCCGCCATGGGGTGCGTTCATGCGCAATCTGGTGGCGCGCACCTATGCCCGGCGTGCGTTCCTGATCGTGACGCTGGCCAATGCCATGCCTGCGCAGGAACCCACGGTGCTTCATGTCGCCGCGCCTCGCGCGGCGCAGGAGCCGCCGATCGACTTCCGTCGGCTCGACGCGCTGCGGCTGCATCCATACGGCGCGCTGCGCCCCGGCCGGGTCTATGCGCTCGACGAAATGCTGGACTACGACCATCCCGCCCGGCTCGCCGAACAGCGCGCGGCGCTGCACGACATGGGCATCCGCTATGGCCGCTGGTTGCGCGTCTCGGCGGGCGGCGCGGCGGATGCCTGGCTGCTGCTGGTGCGCGAGCGCGAGGATTTCAGCGCCACCGCCGTCTCCGCGCTGGCGGTGATCGCGCCGCACCTGACCGCCGCCCTGCGTACGCTGGGCGCGCTGACCGAGCAGCGGCTCCAGGCGGCGATGGCGCAGGCCGCGCTGGCGCGGCTGGGCGTGGGGCAACTGGCGTTCGATGCTGGCGGGCGGGTCATGGCCGCCGATCCCTGGGCGGAAGCCCTGCTGGCGTTCACGCCCGAACCAGGGCCGGCGCCGGGCCGCCGGTTGCAGGTGCTTCCCGATGTCGCGCGCTCGCTCGATGCAGCCTGCGCCGCGCTGGCGGCCGGTCCGGCGGGCGGAACGCGGGTGATCCGGCTCGACGAGCGCTCGGCGCTCGACGTGTTGCTGCGCAAGTCGGACCTTGCCCTGGCGGAGCCTTGCGCCTTTCCGGCAGTGATCGGCACGCTGCGCCGCGAACACCGCGAAGCCGCGCGCGAAGCGGTCCGCACGCTGGCGGCGGTCCATGGCCTGTCGGATCGCGAAGCGGCGCTGGCGCACGCCATCAGCATGGGCGAAACGATCGTGGAGGCTGGCCGCCGCCTGCGCCTGACCAGCGAGACCGCGCGGAACTATTCGAAGCGCATCTATGCCAAGACCGGGGCCGCCGGGCAGGCCGATCTGGTGCGGATGGTGCTGACCGGGCTGGCGCCTTTCACCTGAGTCCGCGGCCCGGTTCAGTGAGGCCGTAACGCCACGCGTGCGTGAAGCGCCGCGCGCGCGGCCTGCAGCGTGGCGACCGCTTCCTCGCCTTCGCCCTGTGCGCGGGCGAGAGTCATGGCGCCGACCATTTCGGCGACTATCGAGGCGGCAAGGGCATCGGCTTCGGGCTTCGGGTGGCCGCTTCTGACCAGCGCGCCGGCGATGGCATCGCGCATGGCGGAAATGCCGGCCTGGAAGCGGAGGCGTGCGGGCTCGGGCATTCTCGGGGCCTCACCCGCCAGCCAGGGCAGGGGACAGCCAAGATCGTGCCGGCGCATGGCCGCTTCCGACAGGTAGTGGTCGATCAGCCCGCCAAGGTCGGGCCGGTCGCCCAGGAAGCGTTCCAGCATCGCGCGGCTGTCTTCGAACATGCGATCGACGGCGTGGGCAACCAGATCGTCGCGGTTCTCGAAATGGGCGTAGAACCCGCCATGCGTCAGGCCTGCGCGTTTCATCAGATTGGCGACGCTCAACCCTTCGGTGCCGCCGCTGCGCAGTGCGATGGCGGCCTCGTCGAGAATCCGGGCGCGCACTTTGGCCTTGTGGGCGCTCTTGTCAGCCATGGTGATCCGCCTCCTGCTCGCCGGGGCCGTAGCCGCCGCCCATTGCCCGTACCGCCGCCACCGAGGCGCGCGCAAGCGCCTCGCGATTCTGCGCAAGGCGATCGGTCGCCTCCAGCAGATTGCGATCGGCATCCAGCACGTCGATCAGGGCGACGATTCCCTGCGCGTAAGCTTCGCGCGCCTGATCGCGCGCACGGCGGAGCAAGGCGACTTGCCGGGCCAGTTCGTCCTGTTCCCGCCGGCCTTCGGCCAGCGCGGCGACCGCGTCCGCCACTTCGGCGCTGGCGACCTGCGCAGCCTGCCGCCACAGCGCCAGCACCTCGCGCTCATGCCCGCGCGCGACGGCGAGTTCCGCATCGAGCCGTCCAAAGTCGAACAAGCGCCAACGCAGCGTCGCCCCGCCACTGGCCGAAACCGAATCCCCCGATCCGAACGAGGCGCCGCCGAGCGTCACCAGCCCGACCAGACCGCCGAGCGAGAGGTGGGGGTAGTATTCCGCCCGCGCCACGCGGATGCCGGCGCGGGCGGCGTCCACCCGCCGTTCGGCAGCGGCCAGATCGGGGCGGCGACGCATCAGCGTAGCGGGATCGGCATCCAGCGCCGGATCGAGCGGGGCAGGGATGGCGGCCGTTTCGCGCAGGCGCTCCAGCCACGCCCGGTCGCTTCCACCGGTCAGCACGCCCAGCCGGTCGATGTCGACTTCGATCGCCTGCCGCAGCGGCGGCAAGGCGGCCAGCGTAGCGGCGTGGGCCGCTTCGGCGCGGTTGGCATCGAAATCGCTGGCCAGTCCCTGGTTGGCCCGCTGGCGCACCAGCGCCGCCAGATCCCCGCGCAACCGCGCCTGCTGCTGCGCCAGCGCGAGCCGTTCCTGTAAGCCGCGCAAGTGGAGATAGGCGTCCGCCGTCTCCGCAGCGATGGCCAGGTGCATGGCGTCCATCTCGGCCAGCGTGGCCGCCGCATTGGCCGCGGCCGCCTTGCGCCGGGCCGACAATCCTCCGAACAGGTCGATCTCCCAGCGGGCTTCCACCCCGGCCTGATAGAGTTCGTAGTTCCGGGGCAAGCCCAGTTGCCGCGATGCCGCGCCGATCGGCGAATGGAGCGATTGCCGGTCGGCTTCGGCCGCGCCGGTGGCGTCGAGCGACGGCAACAGCGCCGCGCGGGCTCCCTTGGCCATGGCCCGCGCCTGATCGACGCGCGCGGCGGCCGCGGCGAGGTCCAGGTTGCCCGACAGCGCGCGGCGGACGGTTTCGTCGAGCTGCGGATCGTGGAACGCCTGCCACCAGGCACCGGTGGCGGGCTGGGCATGGACCATCGCCGGCGTGGTAGTCACCAGGAGCAGGGCGAGCGCGGCTCGCCGCAGATTGCGGAAACGCATGAGACTTCTCCTTAATGCGCGGCATCGGCGGGAGGGGGCGTCGCGCCCGGC
The DNA here is from genome assembly GCF_003856955.1 of Novosphingobium sp. LASN5T. NCBI lineage: Bacteria > Pseudomonadati > Pseudomonadota > Alphaproteobacteria > Sphingomonadales > Sphingomonadaceae > Novosphingobium > Novosphingobium sp. LASN5T. The sequence goes on along the minus strand of NZ_RQSI01000048.1, from coordinate 2,062 downwards.
TCCTGCCGGCAGAACGGCACCAGCACCAGTGCCGCGATGAACATCCAGGCCATCACCCGGAACACGTCGTCGAACCCCAGCGCCAGCGCCTCGCGCCCGATCACGCGCGCCATCACGGCCTGCGCCATGTCCTGCGCGCGCGCGCCGTCGGGCGTCATCGTGGAAATCCGCTGCCCCAGGCTGGCCATGACATCGCTGGCCGGCCGCGCGTGATGGCCCAGCGCTTCGGAAAGGCGCGCGGCGGCGATGCGCGTATCGTCCTGCAGCCAGCTGTTGACCACCGCGATGCCGATCGCGCCGCCAAGGTTGCGCATCAGGTTGAACAGGCCCGAGGCTGCGCCGAGATCCTGCGGCGGCACGCCCGAAAGCGCCATGTTTACCGAAGGAACGATGCACAGCATCAGGGCGAAGCCGCGCAGCATCTGCGGCACCAGCAGTTCCGAAAAGCCCCACTGGCTGGTCATGCCCGACGTCAGCCACAGGCTCAGTGCGAACAGGGAAAGGCCAACGCTGATCATCCAGCGCATGTCGATGCGCTGCGACAGCGACGCGGCGACGACCGTCGACCCCAGCTGCGCCACGCCGACCACGAAGATCGTCTTGCCGATCTGCAAGGCGTCGTACCCGCGCACTTGCGCCAGATAGACCGGCACCAGCGAGATCGAGGCATACATGCCGAAGCCGATCACCAGGTTGAACAGGCAGGCGAAGGCGAAGATCGGCCGGCGGAACGGGCGCAGCGAAACCACCGGCATCGGCGAGAACAGCGCGCGCTCCACGAACAGCACCAGCCCCACCAGCGACAGCCAGGCGGCGATCGCGATGGTTTCATCGCCCAGCCAGTCGTGACGGGGGCCTTCCTCCAGCACGTATTCAAGGCCGGCGAGAAAGACCGCCATGGCTACGAAGTGCGCCCAGTCGATCCGGCGCAACAGGCTGGTGTCGGCCTTGTCGATCCGCAGCAGCATGGCGCAGGCCGTGGCGATGGCGAGGCCGGGAAGGACGTTGACGAAGAACAGCCAGCGCCAGTCCAGCGCGTCGGTGATCAATCCGCCCGCCGAAGGGCCAAGCGCCGGCGCCAGGACGCTGACGGTGCCGAGGATGGCCGGGATCAGCGCGCGCTGCTTGCCCGAGAACAGCGTGAAACCGACCGCGAACACCAGCGGCACCATCGCGCCGCCGGTGAAGCCCTGCAAGGCGCGGAAGGCGATAATCGATCCGATCGACCACGACAGGCCGCACAGCAGGCTGGAAATCGTGAACATGGTGCACGAAGCCACGAACAGCCAGCGCGTCGACAGTGCCCGCGCGAGGAAGCCGGACAGGGGAATCATCACCAGCTCGGCCATCAGGTAGGCGGTCTGCACCCAGCTGATTTCATCCGCTCCGGCGGCAAGCCCGGCCGCCACTTCGCGCTGCGAGGCGGAGACGATCTGGATGTCGAAAAGCGCGAGAAACTGCCCGAACGCCATCAATCCGAAGATCAGGAACTTGCGGGCCGTGGGCATGGCCGTCGGATCGTCCGACCAGTCCGTGCCGAAGCGCGCGAAAGACCATCTGGGCATGGTGGCAATTTTCCCTCTGGACGAATGATGAACAACATATATATTACGATCATCATATCAGCAAGAGTGCATTTCCATGCTTCAGCGCACATCGGAATCCCAGGTTGATGACGCGGTGGCGCCGGCACCCCGGCGCAGGGCGCCGCGCGCGGTGATCGCGGCAGGGGCGGCGCTTGTCGCAGCGGGGCTGGGCGCGGCCTGGATCCTGTCCGAGCCGGCCAGCCAGTCCACCGACGATGCCTATGTCGGCGCCGATGCGACAAGCGTGGCGCCCCGCATCAAGGGCTTCGTCAGCGCGGTGCTGGTCGAGGAGAACCAGGCAGTCCGCGCGGGCGCGCCGCTGCTGCGGATCGATCCCGAGGAATATGGCGCGCGCCGTGCGACGGCGGAAGCCGATCTTGCCGATGCGCGGGCGGCCGTGGCGGCGGCGCGGGCCGCGCTGGTCCGGCAGGGCACGGAAGAGGCGCTTGCCCGCGCGCAGGCCGGCGCTGCGGCGA
>NZ_RQSI01000047.1:0-27840 GCF_003856955.1 Novosphingobium sp. LASN5T | reverse complement strand
TCGCCTGGCGAGGGCCAGCGCGCGCGCACCGCTTCGCGTGCGGCATGGAGCGCCAGCGCGAGCCCGCCCAGCCCTTGCGGCAGCAAGCGCTCCAGCCGCAGGCGCAGCGCCTTGGCGAGCCCGGCGGAAGCCCCGCCCGTGCCCACCGCGATCAGCACCGGATCGCGATCGACCAGCGAGGGCACGGTGAAATCGCAAAGCTCCGGGCGGTCGCTGACGTTGACCAGCAGGCCCGCGCCCCGCGCGCGGATGGCGTCGGCGCGGGCGGCCGCTTCATCGTCATGCGCGATGAACGCCAGCCGCGCACCGGTATCGATGCCCTCCGCCAGATCGTCGACCACCACGCCGCCGGCCCGCTGCACCAGCCGTCGCTTGGCCGCCGCCGCCTCGCCCTGCCCCAGCACGACAACCGGCTGGCCGGCGATGCGGTGGAACAGGGGCAGCGATTGCATGGCGCTTCAGCCTTTCAGGAAATCGGGCACGCGCTCGGCCGCGAGGATCGTGGCCGGATCGATGCGGTCGGCCACCACCGCCCAGCGGCCTTCATCCACCATCACTTCGGGCACCAGCGGGCGCGAATTGTAGGTGTTGGCCATCGTCGCGCCATAGGCGCCGGCGGTGCGGAACACCGCCAGATCGCCCCGCGTCACGCGATCGATGTCGCGCGCCATGGCAAAGGTATCGCTCGATTCGCAGATCGGCCCGACGATGTTGGCGGTGAAGCGTTCGCCATCGGGCGTGACCGCCGCGAAATCGTGCCAGGCATCGTAGAGCGCGGGACGGGCAAGATCGTTCATCGCCGCATCGACCACCACCCAGGGATGGCTGGCGCCTTCCTTGACGCGGACCACGCGCGTCACCAGCACGCCGGTGTTGCCGGTGATGACGCGGCCCGGCTCGAACATCAGCGTCACGTCCCAATCGCGCGTGACGCGTTCGACCATCGCCGCGTAGTCGGCCGGCTGCGGGAATACCTCGCCTTCGCGGTAAGGCACGCCCACGCCGCCGCCCAGGTCCATGTGCGTCACCGCGTGGCCGGCCGCGCGGATGGCGCGCATCAGGCCGCCGACCTTGGTGAAGGCCTGCTCCAGCGGCTCCAGCTTCGCCAGCTGGCTGCCGATGTGCAGCGCCAGCCCGCGCATGGCGATGCCGGGCGTCTCCGCCAGCCGGGCATAGATCGCGCCGGCGCGGTCAAAGGGCACGCCGAACTTGTTTTCGGCCTTGCCGGTGGAAATCTTGCCGTGCGTGCCCGCGTCCACGTCCGGATTGACGCGCAGCGCTGCCGGCGCGACCGTGCCCATCGACGCGGCGAGCGCGGCGAGTTCCAGCCCCTCCTCCTCGCTTTCGAGGTTGAACTGGCCGATCCCCGCTTCCAGCGCGCGGCGCATTTCCGCCTCGGTCTTGCCGACGCCCGAAAAGACGATGCCGTCCGCCGCCATGCCCGCCGCCAGCGCGCGTTCGAGTTCCCCGCCGGACACGACATCCGCGCCATAGCCTTCGGCAGCGAGGACGCGCAGCACGGCCAGGTTGGGGTTGGATTTGACCGCGAAGGCGATCTTCACGCGTGGCAGCACCGCCAGCGCATCGCGGAACACGCGCGCATGGCGCGTCAGCGTGGCGCGCGCATAGACATAGACGGGCGTGCCCACCGCCTGCGCGATCGCGGGCAGAGGCACGTCCTCGGCGTGGAGAACGCCGTCGCGATATTCGAAATGGTCCATGATTCGGCCTTGAAAGAGAGATTACTGCTCGGGCGGGAGGTCGAAGGGATCGTCCTCGCGCTCCTGCGAGCGCTGCCGGGGTTCAATGCCGCGTTCGGGCCGGGCCTGCACCGGCGCGCGCAGCAATTCGTCGGCCACCGGACGGTCCTCGCGCCCGAAAGGCGGTTTGGGCAATTGCTGGTCGGCCAGCGGCTTCAGCGGACGCTGGTTGCCGCAGCCGGACAGGGCAAGCCCGGCCACGCCCAGCGCCAGCGCGGCGCGGATCACTGGTGCAGCCCGACGCAGGCGCCTGATCTCGCCCATTTCCATACCGTCAGTCCTCCAGCCCCAGCGCCACGCGCGCCTCGGCCACGCGCTTCCTTACCTCCACCGGCGCGGTTCCGCCATGGCTGGCGCGCGCGGCGACCGATGCCTCCACCGACAGCGCGGCATAGACGCGCTCGTCGATCCGCGTGTCGATCGCCTTGAGGTCCGCCAGCGGCAACTGGTCGAGCGCCACGCCCCGGCTCTCGGCGAGCTTCACCGCGCTGCCGGTAATATGGTGCGCCTCACGGAACGGGATGTTCGCCTGCCGCACCAGCCAGTCGGCCAGGTCAGTCGCCGTGGCATAGCCGAGTTCGGCGGCCGCGCGCATCCGCGGGGTGCGGAACGCGGCTTCGGCCACCATGCCCGTCATCGCCGCGATCGACAGCGCGAGCAGCCCGGCCGCCTCGAACACCGGCGGCTTGTCGTCCTGCATGTCCTTCGAATAGGCAAGCGGCAGGCCCTTCATCGTGATCATCAGCGCGGTCAGGCAGCCGGCGATCCGCCCGGAATGGCCGCGCACCAGCTCGGCCGCGTCGGGGTTCTTCTTCTGCGGCATGATCGAGCTGCCCGTGGAAAGGCTGTCGGGCAGCGTGACGAAGCCGAACGGTTGGCTGGCCCAGATGATGAACTCTTCCGCCAGCCGCGACAAGTGCAGCGAACACTGCGCCGCCGCCATCAGGTAATCGAGCGCGAAATCGCGGTCGGACACCGAATCGAGGCTGTTGTCGGTCGGCCCGTCGAAGCCCAGCGCCTCGGCCGTGCGGAAGCGGTCGATGGGAAAGCCGGTACCGGCAAGCGCCGCCGCGCCCAGCGGGCAGCGGTTCATCCGCGCGCGCGCATCGGCAAAGCGCGACCGGTCGCGCCCGATCATCTCGTAATAGGCCATCAGGTGATGGCCCAGCGTGACCGGCTGCGCCGTCTGCAGATGGGTGAAGCCGGGCATGATGCTGTCGGCATGTTCGCCGGCGCGTTGCACCAGCGCCAGTTGCAGCGCCTTCAGCCCGGCATCGGCCTGTTCACACGCATCGCGCACCCACAGGCGGAAGTCGGTCGCGACCTGGTCGTTGCGGCTGCGCGCGGTGTGCAGCCGCCCCGCCGCCGCGCCGATCAGTTCGGCCAGCCGGCTTTCGGTGGTCATGTGGATGTCTTCGAGGTCCCAGTCCTCGGGCACGCCGCTGGCTTCGTATTCGGCGGCGACCTGGTCCAGCCCGTCCGCGATCAGCGCGGCGTCGTCCGCCGAGACGATGCCCTGCGCGCCCAGCATGGCGACATGGGCCTTCGACGCGGCGATGTCCTGCCGCCACAGCGCCTTGTCGAACGGGATCGAGGCGTTTATCTCGCGCATGATCGCCGACGGGCCGGCGGCGAAACGCCCGCCCCACATCTGGTTGGAGCCTGAATTGCCCGTCATCCCAGTCATCTTCCGTTCGTCAAAGGTGTTGATCCTGTCGGCCACGCTGGCGGCGGGCCTGACGCTTGCCGGGTGCGATAGGAAAAGCCCGGAGACAGCGCAACCGCAGAGCGGGGGCGAAAATGCCGCGAAGGACGGATCGGGCGGCGAAATCAAGGGCGAGTTCAACGGCACGCTCGACATCAGCAAGCGCGGCGAGGCGATCCCGGACCTGACCTTTTCCGACACCGGCGGCAAGACGCTGCGCACCGCCGACCTCAAGGGCAAGCCGGTGCTGGTCAACCTGTGGGCGACATGGTGCGGCCCCTGCGTGCTGGAAATGCCGATGCTGGACCAGCTGGCCACCAAGGAAGACGGCAAGCTGCGCGTGCTGACCATCTCGCAGGACATGGGCCAGCCCGAAAAGGTCAAGGCGCTGTTCGCGGAGAAGAAGTTCGCGCGGCTGGAACCCTGGCTCGATCCCAAGAACGACCTGGGCTTCCACTACAACACCGGCCTGCTGCCCACGACCGTGCTCTACGACAAGGACGGCAAGGAAGTGTGGCGGATGATCGGCGCGCACGACTGGTCCGGCCCGCGCACCGACGCGCTGCTGGCGGATACGCTGGCGGGCAAGTGACGCCGGCTTGAGAGGCCGCGGCAAGCGGAGTACGTTCGCCGCATGACCGCGCTCAAGCTCAAGATCCAGATCACCTGCGGCGCGGAAATCGCCATGGGGCCAGGCAAGGCAGACCTGCTGGACGCGATCGCGCGGGAAGGGTCGATTTCCGGTGCGGGGCGGCTGCTGGGCATGAGCTATCGCCGCGCCTGGCAACTGGTGGACGTGATGAACCGCTGCTGGAACGAACCGCTGGTGATCACCTCCCCCGGCAGCGCGCACGGCGGCGGCGCGCGCGTCACCCCGTTCGGAACCGACGTGCTGGCGCATTACCGCGAGTTGCAGGCAAGGGTCGACACCGGCGCGCGCGGCCCCGATTTCGCCGCGCTTTCCGCCGCACTGCGCAGCGAGCCCAAAGCCACTCAGAAGGACTAAAGCGCGCGGCCGCAAGCCTTGTCCGGCATGGCAAGGTCGGCGCGGGTGGTGAAGGAGGGGTCGGACAATGCCCCCAGGAAGGCGACCAGCGCGGCCATGTCCGCCGACGTGACCGGCCGGCGGTGGCGGCGGATCACCTCTTCGATCGTGCCCGCGCTGCCATCGTGCCACCACGGCCCGGTGAGCAGCACGTTGCGCAGCGACGGCGTGCGGAACCGCGCGCGGTCCTCGTCCCGGCCGGTCGCCTCGAACAGCCCCTGATCGGGCGCGGCGGGATCGACCGGATCGAGGCGGTGATAGGCCCGGTCGGTGAACAGCGGGCCGGCATGGCATCCCGCGCAAGCGCGCGCGAACACCGCCCTGCCCCGTCGCGCATCCGGTGACAGTGCGCCGCGATCGAACGCGCTGCCGAACGAAACCAGGGTCCGTTCAAACGCGGCCACCGCGCGCGCCACATTGGTGGGATCGATCCTGCCCCCGTCGTCCGGAAAGGCGCTGCGGAACTGGCGGACATAGCAATCGTCGCGCCCAAGGCGCACGGCGATATCCCCTTCCAGCCCCTTCATGCCCATCTCCACCGGGTGCGTGCCGAACACCGGCACCGCGACCTGCGCTTCCAGCGTGGTCTGCGCCGCATCGGCGAATGTCAGCGGGGCGATCCAGCGCACGTTGGCAAGGCCGGGCACGTTGCGCCGGCCCGGCTCGCCGGTAACGCCCGGATGCGTGCGGTTGCCGTCGGCGAAGGCGTGCTTCTGTTCGTGGCAGGTGGCGCAGGCCACGGTACCATCGCGCGACAGGTCGGCATCGTAGAACAGGCGGCGGCCCAGCTCGACCCGCGCCTGTTCGATGGCGGGGTTCACGACCGGCTCCCCCGCAGGCCGGGTGGGCACGGGCAGCCCCGTCGGCCACGATGGCTTGCCCGCCGCGACCAACGCGGTCAGCGCCAGCAAGCCCGCCACCAGCCTTGCCAACGGCATCAGGGCAGTTTCACCGCAAGAACCGTGATCGCATCCGCGCCGTTCGCGGCGATCTGCAGGGTATAGTCCCCCGGAGTCAGCGGGAAATCGACCATCTTGCGGATGCCCGAGCAATCCGGCCCGTGGCCATGCGCGGTGGAGACGACCGCTTCGCCCGCGGCCACGAGATCGATCCACGCCCCCGATCCCAGCGCGATGCGGTAGGTGCCCGGCGCGGTGACATGCAGGCGGACAAGCCCGCCAAAGCTGACCGAGCCGCCCGGCTTTTTCGGCCGCAGCGGATAGCGCACCGCCGGCGTCGGCAGCAGCTTCACCCGCGCGGCCTCGCCGATGGCCAGCGTGGCGGCGGCAAGCCCGGCCACATCCGTCGCGGCAGTGCGGTCGCCGGGGCTGGCCCATGCCGCCAGGTCCCCGGTCAGCGCCACCGGCGCCGCGCAGACCGGCGGCCGTTCCTGCGCCAGAACCGGACCGGCCGAGGCCATCGACGCCAGCAGCACGCACCCCACCCTAAATCCCTTCACGATCGATCCCCGCATTGCCATGCTATATTTCACTGAATATAGGCTTCGCCGCAAACCGCAAGAACGATCAACAGGGAGTCTTCCATGCGCCGCTTTCCCGCGTCCGCCCTATCCATGCGCCGCGTTCCCGCCGTGGCGGCTTCGCTGATCGCGCTCGCCTCCGCCCAGGCGCATGCCGAAGAAGCCCCGCAGCCCGCCGATGACAGCACGAAAGCGTTCACGCTGGGCCAGATCGTGGTGACGGCCGCGCCCGCCGACGGCGTGGAAATCAGCGGCGAGACTCTGAGCGCCGCCGCCATCGGCCTGTTCAACCGCAACACGCTGGACGATGCGATCAACCTGATGCCCGGCGTCAACGGCTCCAATTCCGGCGGCACGCGCAACGAACGGCTGGTGTTCGTGCGCGGGTTCGACCGGTTCCAGGTGCCGCTGTCGATCGACGGCATCCGCGTGTACCTGCCCGCCGACAACCGGCTGGACTATGGCCGCTTCCTGACGCCCGACATCGCGCAGATCCAGGTGGCCAAGGGCTATCCTTCCGTGCTCGACGGGCCGGGCGCGATCGGCGGGGCGATCAACCTTGTCACCAGCAAGCCCACGCGCGCGCTGGAAGGCGATGTGCGCGGCACGCTGAACCTGGGGCGCGAAGCGGAGTATGCCGGCTACACGGTTTATGGCCGGCTCGGCACCGCGCACGAAAAGTGGTATGCGCAGGTTTCCTATGCGCGCAATTTCCAGGACCACTGGGACCTGTCGGGCGACTACAAGCCCACTGCCACCTCGGCCGAGGACGGCGGGCATCGCGGTCTTTCCCGCAGCGAGGACTGGCGCGTCAACGTCAAGGCCGGCTTCACGCCCAACGCCACGGACGAATACGCGATCAGCTATACCCGGCAGGAAGGCTCCAAGAACGCGCCGCTGCACGTTACCGACGCGCCGTCGAGCCAGCGCTACTGGAGCTGGCCCTACTGGAACATCGACAGCCTCTATTTCCTGTCCACCACCGCATTGGGCGACGTGGCGACGCTGAAGACGCGCGTCTATCGCAACACCTTCGACAACCTGCTGCGTTCGTTCGACGATGCCGCGCAGACGAAGCAGACCCTCGGGCGGGCGTTCAATTCGTATTACGCGGACGAAGCCTGGGGCGGATCGGCCGAACTCGGCGTGGACGTGAGCCATGCCGACCGCCTGACGCTGGCGGTGCATTACCGGCGCGACAAGCACGTGGAATGGCAGCAGGGCTTCCCTTCGGGCGCAACCGAGCCGAAGCAGACCAATATCGAGGACACCTACAGCATCGCGGTGGAAAACCGGCTGATGCTGACGCCGAAGCTGACCTTCGTGGCCGGCGCGAGCTTCGACTGGCGCGACATGAAGAATGCGGAGGAATACGGCACGCCGCCCGGCGGAGGCGCGGCGCGGATATTCCAGTATCCGCACAAGAACGCCGATGGCTGGAACGCGCAGGGGCAGCTTGTCTGGCAAGCCGACGCCGACACGCGGATCAACGCCAGCGTCTCCTCGCGCGTGCGTTTTCCCACGATCTTCGAGCGGTTCAGCACGCAATTCGGCACGGCGGCATCCAACCCCGCGCTGAAGCCCGAGCGCGCGACCAACGTGGAACTGGGGGGCAAGCGCCGGTTCGGCCCAGTGAGCGTGGAAGGCGCGCTGTTCTACAGCGACGTGCAGGACGCGATCGTGGCCGTGCGGCCGGCGGGCTTCCCTTCCGGCACCACGCAGCGCCAGAACCTGGGCAACGGCACCTACTATGGCGCCGAAATCGCGCTCAACGCCGCTTTGGGGGAAGCGCTCTCGGTCGGCGCCAACTACACGTACATCCATCGCGATTTCGACATCACGCCAGCGGCTGGCGTCACCGTACCGCTGTTCGCGCTGACCGGCGTGCCGACGCACAAGGCGTTCCTTTACGCCGAATGGAAGCCGGTGCCAGCGCTGCGGATCACGCCCAGCCTCGACATCGCCTCCGACCGCAAGACCGCCAATACCGCCGTCACGCAGTACTACGACACCGGCCGCTACGCGCTCGCCAACCTGCGCGCGGACTGGACGGTGCGCCAGGGGCTGCAAGTGGGCGTGGGCGCGCGCAATCTGTTCGACGACAACTATGCACTGGTCGATGGCTTCCCCGAACCGGGACGAAGCTTTTACGCCACGGCCGGCGTCGCATTCTGAGCAGCGAACGATCCGTTCCGGGCCAGGGGAATATCCCGGCCCTTCTACACCATGGGCGCGGACGCCCCGATCTCCGCGAAATAGCGGGCCATGGCATCGGCGGCGCGATCGGTCAGCGCGATGAACGCGCGGCGGCGGTCGGTATCGTCCTCCACCCGGCGGAACAGGCCGGCGTCGGTCATCTGCGCGATCCAGCGTAGCGCGGTTGTGGGCGGCACGCCCGAGGCGATGCACAGCGAGGTGACGGAAACGCGCGCGTGTTCCGCCCGCGCGGCGGTCAGATCGAGCAGCATGTCCCACGCCGGATCGGCGAACAGATCTCCTTGAAAGAACCGGGCGCGCAACTGGCGTTGGCGGGCGATGCGCCGGATCAGGCGCGGATCGGGCAAGGGCGGCCGGGTCGCCCGCGCCAGCCGGCCGTTGTCGCGATCACGCGCGCCGCCCGCTTCCGCCCCGTCGAAACGAAACGCGGAAACCTTGTCCTCCACGGTTGCACCGCTTCCATCGGCATCGCCCTCCCCTGACAAGCGGGCGAGAGTGCGCGCGATCTCGCTGACCTGCTCGGTCAGGCGCAGCAGCGTCAGCCGATCCTCGTCATCCAGTTCGCGCACCCGCTTGCCCCGCCGCGCCAATCCGCGACCCAGCGCGATCATGCGATCGGCGCGGCTGGGCGCCACCAGAATATCGGGTTGCGACTGATCGAGGCAACCGAACACCGCTTCCAGCGAATCGAGACTGGTCGACACGACCACCTGCGCACCGCCCCGCGCCGCCAGCATATCCAACCGCGACAAGGCGGCCAGTTCCGCCGCATCGACGACAGGGCAATCGACCAGCACGAGATCATCGACGCCGCGATCTTCGGGATCGTCGAGAAGCGCCCCAAGCGTGTGCGACCGGACCACGCGCAAGCCGGCGGCGGTGACATCTTCCGCCAGTTCGGCACGCAGGAACGGCTGATCGGCAAAGATCGCGACCGCCAGCGGGGCGCGCGCGCGATCGGACCGGATCGCCTTGGAATCATCGTAGTCGAACCGCGTAACGCTCTGCCCCATGCTTCATCTCCGCCCTGCGAGACTGGAACAAGTAGGGAACAGCAGCGTGTCGAGGTCAACAATGGATAGGTCGGATTTGGCGCAACAATCCCGTCCAGCGGGCTTCAGGGCCGGATTTCGATCGGCGTTCCATCGCCTACCAGCGACCAGATTTCCTCGATTTCGGCATTGGATACCGCGATGCAGCCATCGGTCCAGTCGCCCGGAACGCGGCCCATCGGCAGAGCGTTGGGCTGCCCATGCAGGAAGATCAGCCCGCCAGGCGAACGCCCCTGCGCCTTCGCGAACGCGACGTCGGCCGGCCCGGGATAGGAGATGTGAAGCGAAAGATGATAAGCGCTGCGATCGTTTCCATAATCGATCGTGTAACGGCCCTCGGGCGTGCGCTCGTCGCCTTCGAAACGCTTGGGGCCGACGGGTTCGTCGCCCAGTTGCAGGCCTTCATAGACCCGATAGGGCCGGCCATCGGCGAACAGTGTCAGCCGCCGCGCGCCCTTTTCCACCACCACGAAATCGGCGGGCGGCAGATCGTCGGGCACGGCCTGCGCCGATCCTCCCGCCAGGAGCAGAAAGCCCAGCGGAAGAAACGGGCGCAGGCGCATCATATCAATCGACGAAAGGATCGCGCACGAGGATAGTGTCCTCGCGCTCGGGGCTGGTGGAGACAAGCGCGACCGGGGTTTCGATCAGTTCCTGCACGCGCTGGATGTACTTGATCGCCTGCGCCGGCAGATCGGCCCACGAGCGCGCGCCGGCGGTGGTGCCGCTCCAGCCGTCCATTTCCTCGTAGATCGGCTCCACTTCCGCCTGATCGGCGGCGTGGCTGGGGAAGTAGTCCAGCACCTTCCCGCGCAGGCGATAGCCGGTGCAGATCCTCACCTTCTCGAACCCGTCGAGCACGTCCAGCTTGGTCAGCGCGATGCCGGTCACGCCCGAGATCGCGCAGGACTGGCGCACCAGCACCGCATCGAACCAGCCGCAGCGGCGCTTGCGCCCGGTAACGGTGCCGAATTCGTGGCCGCGTTCGCCCAGGCGCTGGCCGGTTTCGTCCTCCAGCTCGGTCGGGAACGGCCCCGAACCCACACGCGTGGTGTAGGCCTTGACGATTCCCAGCACGAAGCCGACCGCGTTGGGGCCAAGGCCCGAACCGGCCGCCGCCGAACCGCTGACCGTGTTGGACGAGGTGACGAACGGATAGGTGCCGTGATCGACATCGAGCAGCACGCCCTGCGCGCCTTCGAACAGGATGCGGGCGCCGGCCTTGCGCACTTTCTTCAGGCGCTTCCATACCGGCTGCACGAACTGGAGCACGAACGGCGCGATGCCGCGCAGGTCATCGAGCAGCGCGGCGCGATCGACCGGCGGCTGGCCGAAGCCGGCGCGCAGCGCATCGTGGTGCGCGCACAGGCGATCGAGCTGCGCGTCGAGCGCGTCGAGATGCGCCAGATCGCAAACGCGGATGGCGCGGCGGCCGACCTTGTCCTCGTAAGCCGGGCCGATGCCCCGCCCGGTCGTGCCGATCTTGCCCGCGCCCGCCGCCGATTCGCGCAAGCCGTCGAGATCGCGGTGCAACGGCAGGATCAGCGGGCAATTGTCGGCGATGGCGAAGTTTTCGGTGTTGATGTCGACACCCTGGCCTTCGAGCTTTTCGATCTCGGCCTTCAGCGCCCAAGGATCGAGCACCACGCCATTGCCGATGATCGAGAGCGTGCCGGTCACGATGCCCGAAGGCAGCAGGCTGAGCTTGTAGACCTGATCGCCCACCACCAGCGTATGGCCCGCGTTGTGCCCGCCCTGGAAGCGCACGACGGCATCCGCCCGGCTGGCCAGCCAATCGACGATCTTGCCCTTGCCCTCATCGCCCCACTGGGCGCCAATCACGGTTACGTTGGCCAAAACGATGCCTTTCCTGTCGCGGACTCGGTGTCTTGAAATTGTCTTGGGGAGTTCCCGCGGCGCACTAGGGGACACCGGGTGCAAGGGCAAGAGCGCACTGCCGGGAAAGACGCATGACGCACAATCGACGTGTCGATGCCGCCCTCGTCACACCGCGTACCTCACACGGCGCATGTCACACCTCGTAACCATTTCAGGCTGGCGATACGGCCGGCGCGCGATAGCATTGTCCGGTCTGCAATCGCGAAGTGCTGTCTCATGCGAAACATCTTCCTTGGCACGATCATCGGCACGGCCCTGGTGCTGACCGCCGCCGCGCAGGCCAGCCCCGGCGATCGCCTGCGCGCGATGATGGCCGGACGCCAGAACGGCGGACAGGTCGATCAGGCCTGGCGCACCCTGCCGGCGGCCGACCGGACGATCCGCTATGGCGACGATGCCGCGCAGACGATCGCGTTCTGGCCGGCGCGCGAGGCGGCAGGCCCGGCGCCGCTGGTCCTGTTCGTCCACGGCGGCGGCTGGGCACACGGCAGCAAGGAGAACGCGACCGGCAAGGCCAAGGTCGAGCACTTCCCCGCGCTGGGTTATGCCTTCGCTTCGATCGATTACCGGCTGGTGCCGCAGGCGACGGTGGAACAACAGGCGAGCGATGTCGCTGCCGCGCTGGCGGCGCTGCTGGCGCAAGCCGATGCGCTGGGGATCGACCGGCACCGCGTGGTGCTGATGGGCCACAGCGCCGGGGCGCACCTTGTGGCGCTGGTCGGCACCGACGAACGCTATCTGCGGGAGGCCGGCCTTTCGTTCGCGGATGTGGCGGGCGTGATCCCCATCGACGGCGCGGCCTATGACGTGCCGCAGCAGATCGCCTCGGTCGGGCAGTATCAGCGCCGCATCTATGACGCGCCGTTCGGATCGGACCCCGCCCGCCAGCGCGCGCTCTCCCCCGCCTTGCAAGCCGCCGCGCCGAACGCGCCGCGCTTCCTGCTGCTCCATGTCCAGCGGCCGGACGGCGTGGCGCAGGCGGAGGAGCTGGCCAAGGCGCTGCGCGCCGGCGGTACCAGCGTAGAAACCGGCAGCTTCCCCGGCACGGGGTTGCAGGGCCATGTCGAAATCAACGCGAAGCTGGGCGATCCGGACTATCCCGCGACAGTGCTGACCGACCGCTGGCTGAAGGCGACGTTCGGGAAGTAACGCCTAGGGTCAGGACCCTAGGCAACGTGGCGTGGGAATGCCCACCCCCAACCCCTCCCGCAAGCGGGAGGGGAGCGAGACTTGCGCCGTGGTTCGCGAACAGGAGAGTCGACAAGAAGAAAGCGCCGGCGCGGAAGGGCAGTTCAGCCCTGCCTGATCTGGTGCACCGTATGCGGCGCGCCATAGGCGGCCGCGCCGAAGGTTTCGGCGATCAGCTTGTTGGTATCGAAATAGACCTGCCAGTAATGGTTGGTGTGGCAGTAAGAGCGCACGCACAGCACCGTGCCTCGCTCGTTGAAATCCAGGATTTCCACATCCGGCGCGGGATCGGTCAGCACGTTGGGGATGGTCCCCAGCGCGGCCTTGAGCCGGCGGATCGCGTCCACCGGGTCCACCCCGAACGCCAGCTGCGCGGTGCGATCGACGCGGCGGTATCCGTTGCTGCTGAAGTTCTTGATGACGTCGGCCGAGACTTTCGCGTTGCCCACCACCGACATCACGTTGTCGGGCGTGTTGATGATCGTGTTGAACATCCCGATCTCGATCACCGTACCTTCGACGCCGCCGGCCACGACATAATCGCCCAGCTTGTAGGGACGGAAGATGATGATGAAGGCGCCGGCCGCAAAATTGCCGAGCAGGCCCGACCAGGCCGCGCCGATGGCAAGGCCGACGCCGGCGAGCAGCGCGGCGAAGCTGGTGGTCTGCAACCCGAAGTAGCCGAGGATCGCCACGACCAGCAGGATGTTGAGCACCACCGCCAGCATGTTGGCGATGTAGCGCTGGAGCGTCGCGTCGAAGTTCCGCTTGGTCAGCAGCGCGGACAGGGCGTGGATCGCGAAGCCGATCAGCCAGCGGCCCACCATATAGAGAACGAAGGCCGCGCCTATCTTGATCGCGCCCGCGGTAAGAAGCGGTGCCGCACTGGCCCAGAGCGCCGAGAGATCCATCATGTCTTCTCCAAGGAAGCAAGCGGCCTTCGCACGAAGGCCTTGCTCTCAGGATAGACCGGCGGCGGCGGGCCGATAAAACGGAACTCTCTCCATTTTATCGGCAAAGCTGGCTGAAAACTGGCGATTCCGGTCCAAAAGTGACCCGTTCCCCGCCTTTCGGCCGCGTTCACGCGCGGCGGACATCCAGCACGATGGTCGCCGGGTTGTCCTGCCAGCGGTAGCCCGGCGTGGGATGATCCCGATTCCAGCGGTGCGCGTAAAGGCGCCGGGCGGAAAAGCCGATGCCATGCGCCGGCGCGCGCCAGAGCAGCCCGCCGAGCAGCGGTCGCAAGCCTTCCGCGCGCATGTCGGCGCGCGTGATCGCCTGCACCGGCTCGATCTGCCCACGCTCGACGATCAGTTCGATGCGCACCGCCCAGCGCGGCATGTGCACCGCCGCTATCCATTTCTCGTCGGCATCGCGCGGCAGCGGGCCGCTGCGACCGGAGCCGTCGCGATAACGACGCCAGCCATCGGGAAAGACGACGAATTCGGCGCGGGCGAGATCGGTCATGACTTCCCCGCCATCGCGGATACGGCCGGGAATGCACGCTTCGCGCACGATCAGGCTGTCGCCCGGCGCACAGCGCGAAAGAGGGCCGTCAGAGGGAGCGCGCCAGCGGGTCTGCCATCCAGCGAGAAGCGCGCGCGCCACCGCCGGGCCGGCGATAACGGGCACTTCCGCGCCGGCGGTCAGAGTGCCTCCGGGCCGTCCTTGCCCAGCACATGCGTGCAGCCGAGCGCGGTGGCGCTGTCGGTCTCGCTGAGTGCGGCGGCAGTGCGCCAGCCGATCGCGCGCAGCCGCGCGGCGGCATCGCGATCATGCCCCAGCGGCAGGAACACCATGTCCTCGCGCCGTTCCGACGCGGCGAGCAGGCCGACCAGCGCATCCGGGTAGAGCGAGAAGCCGGTCGCGGCCTCGCCCTCACCCCCACTGGCACTGGCGATACGGTAGGTGCCGCCCCGCCCCAGCACGCCGCGCACGCCTTCGGCATAGAGCGTGAAGCCGAACCAGGTCTGGTATTCGAAGCCGTGCCGTTCGGCCGGATCGAGCGTGAGCCGCGCCGCCCCGCCAAGCCGCGCCGCGATCTGGCGCAGCGCCGCGATGCGGCCGGCCAGCACGCCACCCGCATCGATCGCGGCCAGCTTCTCGATAGCCGCATCGAAATCGCCGGTTGCGTAAAGCAGCGGAACATAGGCCTCGCCGCCGGCATCGATCAGCCCGCCGGCATCCTTGGTATCCAGTTCGCGCCGCACCGCCTCGATCTGTCCGGGGGCAAGCGGCATGGCCTTCTCGGCCAGCGTATCGACAAGATCGGGCAGCGTGAAATCGACGCTGATGTTGCGCCCGCCAGCGGCCGCGAGCGCCTCGATCGCCAGCGCGACGATCTCGCTTGCGGCGGCGACATTGTCCGCGCCGATCAGTTCGGCGCCGCACTGGAAGCGCTCGCGCGCCGGATCCAGCCCGTCGCCCTTGATGGTCAGCACCTGCCCGGCATAGCACAGGCGCAGCGGGCGCGGCGCAGCGGCCAGGCGGGTTTCGGCGATCCGGCCGATCTGCGGGGTGAAATCGCTGCGCAGCGCCATCATCCGCAGCGACGAGGGATCGACGAAACGGAACATCCGGCGCGACTGGATGCCCGCCATGCGCGCGGCCAGACTGCGCTCGAACTCGATCATCGGCGGCAGCACGCGATCATAGCCGTGGCCGTGCATCACGTCCTGAACGGCACGCATCACACGGGTCGCCGTCGCCGCTTCGCGCGGCAGCCGGTCCTCAAGCCCTTCGGGCAGCAGATCGGGGTCGCTGGTATCCATGGCGCGAGCCTTTAGGGGGTATTGGCGGTTATGTCGAACGCTCACCGGAGGAAATGCGCGTCATCCCTGCAAGGAAACCGTCATCCCAGCGCAAGCTGGGATCTCGTTCGGCTGGGCTAGACCTCTCGCAGATTTACCTGCAGCGGCCCGAGATCCCGGCTTTCGCCGGGATGACGCGTTCTTCCTTGCGCCGAGGTCAGAACTTCAGCGCCTTGACGATGCGCACGCCCTGAACCTGGCGGGCTTCGGCCAGCACTTCCTCGCTGACCGGGCTGTCGACCGACAGCAGCAGCACCGCTTCGCCACCGGCCTCGCGACGGCCGAGGTGGAACGTGCCGATGTTGATGCCGGTCTTGCCCAGCAGCGTGCCGATGCTGCCGATGAAGCCCGGGGCGTCGGTGTTGACGATGTAGAGCATGTCGCCATCGAGATCGGCTTCGATGCCAATGCCGAAGATCTCGACCAGGCGGGCCTGGCCGTTGCCGAACAACGTGCCCGCGACCGAGCGTTCACCCTGGCTGGTGCCGACGGTGACGCGCACCAGCGTGCGGTATTCGCCTTCGCGGTCATGGCGCACTTCGCGCACGTCCAGCCCGCGTTCCTTGGCCAGGAACGGCGCGTTGACCATGTTCACCGACTGCGAATACTGCTTCATCAGCCCGGCCAGCACCGCTCCGGTGATCGGCTTGGGGTTGAGCTGCGCCGCCGCGCCTTCGACCTCGATCGCGATCTTGGTCAGGTTGTCGTGCGCAAGCTGGCCGACGAGCGAGCCGAGCTTCTCCGCCAGCGCCATGTAGGGCCGCAGCTTCGGCGCTTCTTCGGCCGAAAGCGAGGGCATGTTGAGCGCGTTGGTAACGCCGCCAGTGACGAGGTAATCCGCCATCTGTTCCGCCACCTGCAGCGCGACGTTGACCTGCGCTTCGGTGGTGGATGCACCGAGGTGCGGGGTGCAGATGAAGTTCGGCGTGCCGAACAGCGGCGATTCCTTGGCCGGCTCGGTCACGAACACGTCCAGTGCGGCGCCGGCGACATGGCCCGAATCGAGCAGGTCCTTGAGCGCCGCCTCATCGACCAGCCCGCCGCGCGCGCAGTTGATGATGCGC
Source organism: Novosphingobium sp. LASN5T (assembly GCF_003856955.1). Lineage (NCBI taxonomy): Bacteria > Pseudomonadati > Pseudomonadota > Alphaproteobacteria > Sphingomonadales > Sphingomonadaceae > Novosphingobium > Novosphingobium sp. LASN5T. Next base: position 11,620 of record NZ_RQSI01000047.1, on the reverse strand, counting down.
ACGCCCTTCTTGGTCTTGGCGAGGTTTTCCGCCGACAGGATATTGCGTGTCTCGCTGGTCAGCGGCGTGTGCAGCGTGATGAAGTCCGCCTTGGCCAGCAGCGTATCGAGATCGGCCTTCTCCACGCCCATTTCCACGGCCCGCTCGGGCGTGAGGAACGGATCGTAGGCAACGACCTTCATCTTCAGGCCCAGCGCGCGGCTGGCGACGATCGAGCCGATGTTGCCGGCACCGATCAGGCCCAGCGTCTTGCCCGTCACTTCCACGCCCATGAAACCGTTCTTCGGCCACAGGCCGGCCTGCGTCTGCGCGTTGGCTTCGGGCAGTTGCCGCGCCAGCGCGAACATCAGCGCGATGGCGTGTTCGGCGGTGGTGATCGAGTTGCCGAACGGGGTGTTCATGACGACGACGCCCTTGGCCGAAGCCGCCGGGATATCGACGTTGTCGACGCCGATGCCGGCGCGGCCGACGACCTTCAGATTGGTCGCGGCGTCGAGGATTTCCTTGGTCACCTTGGTCGACGAGCGGATGGCGAGGCCATCGTACTGGCCGATGATCGCGATCAGTTCCTCGGGCTTCAGGCCGGTGATCTCATCCACCTCGCAACCGCGCTCGCGGAAGATCGCGGCGGCGTTGGGGTCCATTTTGTCGGAAATAAGGACTTTGGGCTTGGTCATGTTTCTTGCTCCAGGCGTCATCCCGGCGAAAGCCGGGATCGCAGGCGGCTAAACGGAACCGCGTGTTCCGCAATCCGGCCGGGGATCCTGACCTTCGTCAGGATGACGGAATTTCGTGATTCAAGCGGCCTTCAGCGTTTCCCAGGCCCAGTCGAGCCAGGGACCGAGCGCTTCGATGTCGGCGGTGTCGACGGTCGCGCCGCACCAGATGCGCAGGCCCGGAGGCGCGTCGCGATAGCCCGCGATGTCATAGGCCGCGCCTTCCTTTTCGAGCAGGCCGGCGAACTTCTTGATGAAGTCCGCATCCGCGCCTTCGACCGAGAGGCAGACCGAGGTCTTCGAGCGAATGCCGCGATCGACCGCAAGGTGCGACAGCCATGCGCGTTCGGCGACGATCTTGTCGAGCGCCTCGGCATTGGCGGTGCAGCGCGCCTTGAGCCCTTCGAGCCCGCCGAGCCCCTTGGCCCATTCCAGCGCGAAGATCGCGTCTTCCACCGCCAGCATCGAGGGGGTGTTGATGGTTTCGCCCTTGAACACGCCTTCGGCAAGCTTGCCCTTGGAGATCAGGCGGAACACCTTTGGCAGCGGCCATTCCGGCGTATAGCTTTCCAGCCGTTCGACCGCGCGCGGACCAAGGATCAGCACGCCGTGCGCGCCTTCGCCGCCCAGCACCTTCTGCCACGAGAAGGTGGCGACATCGATCTTGTCCCACGGCAGGTCATAGGCGAACACCGCGCTGGTGGCGTCGGCGAAGCACAGGCCCTGGCGATCGGCGGGAATCCATTCACCATCGGGCACGCGCACGCCGGAGGTGGTGCCGTTCCAGGTGAACAGGACGTCGTCCGACCAGTCCACCTTGTCGAGATCGGGAAGCTGGCCGTAATCGGCGCGCATCACGGTCGGTTCGAGCTTGAGCTGCTTGACCGCATCGGTGACCCAACCTTCACCGAAGCTTTCCCAGGCAAGCGTCGTCACGCCGCGCGCGCCGAGCATCGTCCACATCGCCATTTCGAAAGCGCCGGTGTCCGAACCGGGCACGATGCCGATGCGATGCGTGTCGGGCAGGCCCAACACTTCGCGCATCAGGTCGATGCAGTACTGCAGGCGCGTCTTGCCGATCTTGGCGCGGTGCGAGCGCCCCAGCGATTCGGTTGCCAGCTTGTCGAGGGAATAGCCCGGCGGCTTGGCGCAGGGACCGGAAGAAAAGAACGGACGCGCAGGCTTGCGCGCCGGAATAGTCGTAGTCATGTCTGACTCTCCTTGCAGAGAGCTCGCGCGGCGTTGGGACCGCGTGGCCCGGAGCCGCACCTAACGGCGCGGGGCGGATTGTCAACCGGAACCGGCGCGCCGCAAAATTATCGTGCGGAAATACGGCACCGGTAGGCGGAGACCTGAAAGCGCTGGCCACACCTTTCCCCCAGATGAACAACCGTTGTTTTGCAGACAGTTACCAGAAAAATAACCATTCCCGGTTATAAGCTGCCTGATGAAGATTCGCGGCCTTTCCCTGATCGTGGCGGCCTGCCTTTCCTCGGCGCTGGCCGGCTGTATCAGCGCGCCCGAACCGCAGCACCGCGAACCCGCGCGCAGCGCGCTGGGCACGTTTTCGCCCGCCCCCGCCGCGCAGGCCTGCCTGGCGCGGCTCGGGCAATCCGACGCCGGCTTCACGCCCTTGCCCGATCAGTATTACGGCGCGGGTTGCTCCACGCTCAACGCGGTGCGCCTGACCTGGCTGGAAAGCGACGACCGGCGGCTGCAGCTGTCCAATCTCGGCCCGGTCAGTTGCCCGCTCGCCACCACGCTTTCGGGCTGGGCGCGCTTTGGTGTGGACCGCGCCGCCCGGCAGATCCTGGGCAGTCCGCTGCTGCGCATCGAGACGATGGGGACTTATTCCTGCCGCACCGTGGCGGGCACCGCGCGCCTTTCGGGCCACGCCACCGCCAACGCGATCGACATCGCCGCCTTCCTGCTGGCCGATGGCCGGCGCGTGAGCGTGCTCAACAACTGGTCAGGCGGGACGCCGGCGGAGCGCGAATTCCTGCGCGTTATCCACGCCAGCGCCTGCAAGCGCTTCGGCACGGTGCTCAGCCCGGACTACAACGCCGCACACCGCAATCACTTCCATCTGGAAATCGGAGCCAGCCGGCCGTTCTGTCGCTGATCCCGGAGGGAAAGCCTGGACCGCTTCGCGCGGCCCGGACAATCAGCCCTTAGCGTCCTGGACACTATTCCCCGCCAGCGTATCCGACCCGTCGGGATAGATGAAGCCGAAAGCCGGCGCTTCGCGCAGGCCCAGCGAATGCGTGGGCGCGTACCACACGCGCACCTTGCTCCAGTCGCCCGCTTCGGAAACATCGACCGCCAGCGCCTCGCGCTCGACCATACCGGGGCGCGACCAGTTGGCGTGGTTGAGCAGCACGCGGCGGCTGTCGAGCACCTTGCTCACCACGGCGACATGACCCATCGGCATTGCGCCGGTGGCGCGGAAGGCCAGCACCGCACCCGCGCGCGGGCGGTGGCCACGGGCATAAGTGCCGGCCGCCTGATCCCACCACGTCCGCGCATTGCCGAACAGTTGCACGTCGGACACCGAGCGCGCGTAGGTCACGCATTGCAGGCGAGCCTGGGCCGGGACAGCGGTGGCGATGAGAGCCAGCAGAGCGAGGATCGAAGCGTAGGCGGTGCGAAGCATGGCAGCTTCATAGCCAATTTCCGCAGCGCACAAACCTCTGGCCGCAACGAGTCGTCGTGCGGCAGACACCTCCCACCCGGGGATGGTAACTGTGACTTAACGCACTGTGGAAAACCTGGTTCCCGGATGGCCAGGATCGACCTCGCCGCGATCACGCGGCGGCGATATGAAGCCCGTCCGCCTCGATCCGCAGGCGCACCGCCTCCGCCGCGTGCCGCGCGCCCAGCTTGCCCATCATCTTCATGCGGTGAATTTCGACCGTGCGCGGACTGATATCGAGTTCGCGCGCGATGGCCTTGTTGCTGCATCCATCGGCCAGGCGATCGAGCACCTCCCGCTCGCGCAGGGAAAGGCGCGCGATGCGCTGCCGGGCATCCGCCGCGCGGGCGCGGTGCGCCCGATGGTTGTCCGCCTCGCGCGCGGCGCGCTCGATCGCCTCGTTGAGCGGCGCGATCTCGTGCGGCAGGACCAGATAGTCAAGCGCCCCGGCCTTGATGGCGCGGACCACCGATTCCGTCTGCGGACGCTCCGCCACCGCGATGACCGGCAGCCAGTGGCCGAACCGGTTCATCAGGCCGAGCAGTGACGGGATGCCTTCCCCCACCGGTTCATCATGCGCGATGACCAGCCCGCCGGACGGCGCGTGAGACAGGAGCTCATCCGCACTGGCGTAGATTTCGGCGTGATGCCCCGCGGCGAATGCGAGGCGGGCAAGCCGGGCACGGCGGGCGGAGTCACTATCGAGGACATGGAGTGTGATGCGTTCAGCCATGACGGCATCACATCATCGAACAGGCCGATTGCGCCAGTCAGACCGGCCTCAAAGCGGAAGTTTAAGCAGCGCCGAAAGATAGTTAATATCTAATTTCACTAAGTAAATCGACATCCGAACTGGATTGAATTACGTTATATTCATCCAAATTCGAGAAATATTTCGCCCTAATATCTAAATAAACCACGGAAGCAAGCAGCAAATGCTAGCAGCTGGAAAATAAGGCGTTCGTAACTATACTTGGTTAAACTACTTATTCTATTTCGGCAGCAACCGCAGGCGGATCGAACGAGTAATCCGGCAGCGAATGGAACGCCTGCCGCAGCGCCTCGCTCCAGCTTGACGAAATCTGCTTGAAATAGGGATCGTCCTTGGTGATCCGGCGCTGGTGCAGCGGCTCGAACCGGTCGCGCTCGATCACCATCAGATCGAAGGGCAGCCCCACCGAAAGGTTCGCCGCCAGCGTGGAATCGAACGAGACCATCAGCAGCTTCACCGCGTCCTCGAACGTCATCGTCGGCTCATAGCCGCGCAGCAGGATCGGGCGGCCATACTTGGTCTCGCCGATCTGGAAGAACGGCGTGTCGAACGATGCCTCGATGAAGTTGCCTTCGGGATAGACCATGAACAGGCGCGGTTCCATGCCCCGGATCTGGCCAGCGATGATGATCGATGCGGTGAAGCGCGGCCCTTCCCCCGACGGCCCGCCGTCATCCTGCCGCCGTTCGATCACATCGCGCAGCAGGTTGCCCACGATCGTCGCCACCTGGAACATCGTCGGCGCTTCCAGCAACGAGGGGCGGCGTTCGCCCGGCGCCTTGTTCCGTTCCTCCAGCTGGCTGACCACCGCCTGCGTGGTGGCAAGGTTGCCCGCCGTCATCATCGTGATGATCCGTTCGCCGGGCACATGCCAGCTGAACATCTTGCGGAACACGGAGATGTTATCGACCCCGGAATTGGTGCGGGTGTCGCTCATCATCACGAGGCCCCTGTCGAGCACCATCCCCACGCAATAGGTCATCGTTCCCCCGTGTACGCCAAAAGGGAGCCAGCCGCCCCCATCCCCCGGTATTACCCGTCTATCGGGTTATCGCACAGCGGGGGCAATCGCCGTCAACGTCCGCTGCGGATGAATCCTAGATTATTGTTCCACACGCTGCTGTTCCACGGCAAGCTTGACGTGCATGGTTTCGTCAAGATCGCCATAGCGGATGCCGGTGATGGGGGCGGCATCGCGATAGTCGGCGCCCGTCGCCACGCGGACGTAGCGCACGTCGGGACAGATACGGTTCGAGATATCGAAGCCGACCCAGCCGAGATTGGCGACGAAGGCCTCGGCCCAGGCATGGCCGGCATCCTGATCCACCCGGTCGTCCATCAGCAGATAGCCGCTGACATAGCGTGCCGGTATGCCCAGCGCCCGCGCCGCCGCAATGAACACGTGGGCATGGTCCTGGCAGACGCCATGGCCCGCCGTCAGGACGGCTTCGGCCGGCGTCGCCGCGTCGGTGTGCCCCGTAGCGTAAGCGACCCGTTCGGCCACCAGCGCGGATAGATCGTGCAGCACCGCCAGCCGGTCATCGCCCGGACGCGTGCCCTGACTCTGACTCTGGCTTTGCCCCTGCGACTGGCCCTGAGTCTGAGTCTGAGTCTGGGCCTGCCCCAGCGCCGCCAGCAGCGCGCGCACACGCGGACCGGCGCGCGTCAGTTCTGTCGGTTCCGCGAAATGCCACAGCGGCAGATGGCCGGAATGCTTGCCGACGATGCCGGCATTGTCGGCGGTATCGACCACGCCCCGGCAGCGGATGGTCACATCGGTGGCGCCGGGCGTGAAGGCTATCAGCGAAACGTGATTGCAGTTGTGATCGTCGTATTCGGCTTCCAGCACGGCACCCGCCAGTTCCATGTCCCAGGACTGGATCGTCTGGCCCGAAGTGGCCTTGGGCGTGAGCCGCAGGCGCTGGAGACCATGCGCGGCCGGTTCCAAAAAGCGGTAATGCGTGGTGTGATCGATCGCGATGCGCACCGGCGATCCTTCTCTATTCGACGAAACGGTAGTCGCGCTGAATCTGGAGCGCGAGCTGGGTGTTGTGGGCGATGAACCGGCCGATGAATTCATGGAGGCCCTGATCGAAGATCGCATCGACCGTCAGCGCATGCAGTTCGCTGTCGGCGTTGCGCAGAATGTGGTGGCTTTCCATTTCCTCGCCATATTCGCGGGCAAGGCTGGCGAGGTTCGACCGCAGCTTGGAATAGCAGAACGCCAGGCTGCGCGGGAAACGCCCGTCGAGCAGCATGAATTCGGCAATGCCGCGCGGGTCCATCCGCCCGGCATTGAGCCAGCGATAGGCGCGCTCCCCCGCGACCGAGCGCAGCACGTTTTCCCACTGCACATTGTCCAGGCTGGAACCCACATACGACACGGCCGGCAGCAGGACGTAATACTTCACGTCCAGAATGCGCGCGGTGTTGTCCGCCCGTTCGATGAAACTGCCGATCCGCGTGAAATTGTAGATCTCGTTGCGCAGCATGGTGCCTTCCATCGCCCCGCGCACCTGCGTCGATTGGCGGCGGATGCAATCGAGCACGTCGCCCAGCCGCGTTTCGGTAACCGGACGGGCGAGCAGCTCCTTCACCTTCATCCAGCTTTCGTTGACGGCTTCCCACACCTCGCGCGTGATGCCGGTGCGGACCATGCGCGCGTTGGTGCGGGCCAGTTCGCACATCAGCAGGACGTTGCCGGGATTCTCCTTGTCGCGCAGGACGAAATTGAAGACGTGCGGGCCGGTATATTCCGTGCCGAACTTGGCTTCGAACAACTCCTGCAGGCCCAGCGTGACGATGACCGAGCGCCATTCGTCGCTGGCATCCTTGGCATCGCGCGTCAGCGCCATGCGGAATCCCGCCTCGACCAGGCGCACGGTGTTCTCCGCGCGCTCCAGGTAGCGGAAGAGCCAGAAAATACCGTTTGCCGATCTGCCTAGCATTCCGTCTCCATGACCGTCCGATCCGTCGCCCCCGACCCGAGAGCAGCGTCAATCATCCAGAACCCAGCTGTCCTTGGTGCCGCCCCCCTGCGACGAATTCACCACCAGCGACCCCTTCTTCAGCGCAACGCGGGTGAGCCCGCCCGGCGTGATGTCCACCCCGTTGGGCGAAACCAGCACGAAGGGCCGCAAGTCCACGTGGCGCGGCGCCAGGCCGGCCTTGGCAAGAATGGGCACGGTCGACAGCGAAAGCGTGGGCTGGGCGATATAGTTGTCCGGCCGCGCGCGCAGCTTGGCCTCGAACGCGGCGATTTCCTTCCGCGAGGAGGTCGGCCCAATCAACATGCCATAGCCGCCCGAGCCGTGGACTTCCTTTACCACCAGTTCGGCCAGATGCTCCAGCACATAGGCCAGCGCCTCCGGCTCCGAACAGCGCCAGGTGGGCACGTTCTGGAGGATCGGCTTCTCGCCGGTGTAGAACTCCACGATCTCGGGCATGAAGCTGTAGATCGCCTTGTCGTCGGCGATGCCGGTGCCCGGCGCGTTGGCGATGGTGATGCCGCCGGCGCGATAGACGTCCATAATGCCCGAAACGCCCAGCACGCTGTCCGGGTTGAAGGTCAACGGATCGAGATATTCGTCGTCGACGCGGCGGTAGAGCACATCGATCGGCTTCCACCCGCGCGTGGTCCGCATGGCGATGCGGCCGTTCTCCACGCGCAGGTCGCTGCCTTCGACCAGTTCGGCGCCCATCTGGTCGGCCAGGAAGGCGTGCTCGAAATAGGCGCTGTTGTAGATGCCCGGCGTCAGCACCGCGACCACCGGCTTGCGCCCGCCCGACGCATCGAAGGCCGGTGGCGCGCAGGCGGCAAGGCTGCGGGCCAGGCGGCGCGGATAGTCCGAAACTTCCCGCACACGCACGCGGGTGAACAGTTCCGGGAACATCGCCATCATCGTTTCGCGGTTCTCCAGCATGTAGGAGACGCCACTGGGGGTGCGGGCATTGTCTTCCAGCACCATGAAATCGTCCTCGCCCGTGCGGACAAGATCGATGCCGACAATGTGGGTATAGACCCCGCCCGGCGGCGTGAAGCCCGACATTTCCGCAAGGAACGCCGCGTTGCCCTTGAGCAGCCGTTCGGGGAAACGCCCCGACCGCACGATTTCCTGCCGGTGATAAAGGTCGTGCAGGAAGGCGTTGAGCGCGCGGACGCGCTGTTCGATCCCGCGCGCCAGCTTGCGCCACTGGTTCGCGGTGATGATCCGGGGCACCATGTCGAACGGGATCAGCCGTTCCTCGGCATCTTCCGCGCCATAGACGTTGAAGGTGATCCCGGTGCGGCGGAAGAAGGCTTCCGCCTCGCTCTTCTTGCGTCTCAGCAGGTCGGGCGGCTGCTCCTCGTACCACTTGCAATAGCCCGCGTAGGCGGCGCGCACCGAGCCATCGGCGTCAAGCATCTCGTCATAGGACGAGGGCGAGGAGTTTGTCATAAGCACATCCCGTCTGCGCCCATTGCTTGCATATGATTGGGGCTTTGCCAAGCGCTCTCATGTTGCACCTGCGAAATAAATTTGGCGCGAATTGGTGCAATTTGCGACGAAGGTTGGTCCGCAGGCGCCCCGGGGGTTTCCGCTTGCCTTGATGCCGATCCCGCCGCATTCTTAACCGGTCAATTAAAACAGAGTCGGGAGAGTGGCCATGCGCCGGATCCATCACCGCACCTGCCATATCTGCGAGGCGAACTGCGGCATCCTGGTCGAAACGGAAGACCGCGCCGTGCTGTCGATCAAGGGTGATCCGGACAATCCGCTCTCGCGCGGGCATATCTGCCCCAAGGCCACCGCACTGCAGGCCGGATCGCCTGCGCCGGCCGGTCAAACGCGTGGGCGAAACCTGGCACGAGATCAGCTGGCAACAGGCCTTCGCCGAAATCGGCCAGCGCACGCGCGCCATCCTGGCCGAAGATCCGGATGCCTCCGCCGTCTATATCGGCAACCCGAACGCGCACAGCTATGGCAACGCGCTCAATGCCGAATACCTGTCCAAAGCGCTGCACACCCGCAACAAGTTCTCGGCCAGCACCGTGGACCAGATGCCGCATCAGGTGGCGAACCTGCGCCTGTTCGGGCACGCCAGCCTGTTCGGCATCCCCGATATCGACCGCACGCAGACGCTGATCATCCTGGGCGGCAATCCGATGGCGTCAAACGGCAGCATCTGGACCGTGCCCGATTTCCGCAACCGCGCGCGCGAACTGCGCCAGCGCGGCGGAACGCTGATCGTGGTCGATCCGCGACGCACCGAAACCGCGCGCGTGGCGGACCGCCATCTGTTCATCCGGCCGGCAACCGATGCCTTCTTCCTTGTCGCGCTGCTGAAGGCGGTGCTGGCGCGCCGGCCGGCAAGGCCGGTTCAGGACTTCATCACGGGGCTGGCAGACGTGGCCGCCGCGCTGGAACGGTTCGATGCCGCCGCCTGCGGCGCGGCCTGCGGTGTCGCGGCCGAGGACATCGACGGGTTGGCCGAACGGATGACGCAAAGGCCGGCAGTGCTCTATGGCCGCATGGGCGTGGCCACGCAGGCCCACGGCACGCTCAACGCCTGGCTGATCGGCCTGATCAACATCGCCGCGGGGCAACTGGACCGCGAAGGCGGCATCGTGTTTCCCCTGCCCGCGCTCGACACGCTGGCCATCCTGCCCCCCGGCTCGATCGGCAAGCATCGCTCGCGCGTTTCGGGCCACCGCTCCGTGCTGGGGGAACTGCCGGCCGCCGCGATGGCGGAAGAGATCGAGACGCCCGGGCCGGGGCGGCTGCGCGCATTGTTCGTGGTCGCTGGCAATCCCGTGCTGTCCACGCCCAACGGCGCCCGTCTGGACAAGGCGCTGAGCGAGCTGGACCTGATGGTGTCGATCGACATGTACCGCAACGCGACCAGCCGGCGCGCGCACTACATCCTGCCACCCGTCGGCCCGCTCGAACGCGATCACTATGGCCTGTTCCTGCTGCCTATGGCCGTGCGCACCATCGCCGCCTATTCGCCGCCGACGCTCGCGCCCGAAGACGGCGCCTTGCAGGACTGGGAAATCCTGCGCGGGCTGGCCGGCGCGATCACGGGCGAGCCGGTGCAGGCACCCACCCCGCGCGAGACGCTCGACGCCTTGCTGCGCTCGGGGCCTTACGCCGTCTCGCTGGCCGATGTGGAAGCGGCCCCATCCGGGCTGGATTTCGGTCCGCCCGCGGAAGGGCGCCTGCCCGAAAGGCTGCGCACACCGGACAAGACCGTGGCCTGCGCCGATCCCGAATGCCTGGAGGCGCTGGCCGCGCTGGAGGTGCCGGAAACGTCCGCCGGGCACGATGGCGCGCTGCTGCTGATCGGACGCAGGCATCTGCGCACCAACAACTCGTGGCTCGCCAACAGCCGCCGCATGACCAAGGGCCCCAACCGCTGCACGCTGATGATCCACCCCGACGACGCAACCGCGCGGGGCATTGCGGATGGCGAGACGGCCACCGTGCGTTCCCGCGCCGGGTCGATCGCCCTGCCGGCGGAAGTGACCGAGGACATCATGCCCGGCACCGTCTCCATCCCGCATGGCTGGGGGCACGGCCTGCCCGGGATCGCCATGCAGACGGCGAAAGCCCACGCCGGCGTCAGCGTGAACGACCTGACCGACGAAACCGCGATCGATCCGCTTTCCGGCAACGCGGCGCTATCGGGCGTGCGCGTGGAAGTAAGCGCGTTCGAGGAGGCAACGGCATAACCCGGAGCCCGCGGCGGCCGCCTGTCAGCCTTCGGTGAGAAGCGCCGCCACCGCGCGGGTCACGTCCGGATGGCCAGCAAAGCCCAGATGCGTGCAGCGCACGGCGATGGCGCGATCGCGTTCGCCGGGCCAGCCGCAGGCCGAGCGCGGCGCCACGATGCCGTCGCGCGGGCTCCACAGCGCCACGGTGGGCACCGGGGGCTTTTCGGCCAGGTCTTCGCCTACCGGCGGGTGATCGACCGTGTGGCCGGTGACCGCCTGATAGGCGCGCCAGGCGTTGTTGGCGCGCCGGTCGCCCGAAAAGGGCGTGCCCATCGTCACCACCATCACCACGTTTTCGGGCATGATCTTGGCCACTTCGCGCGCGTAGAGGCCGCCCAGGCTCCAGCCGACGAGCGTCAGCGGTTCGCGTTCCTTGCGCGCCATGGCATCGACCCGTTCGCACAAGCGCGCGAAACGGTCCTCGTCCGCGCCGAGGTTCCAGCCCATGCCCCAATCGCTGACGCGGTGCCCGGCACCTTCCAGCGCACGCGCCAGCCCGCGCATCCGCATGGGGTGCGCGCCGAAGCCCGGCACCAGCATGACCGCGCGCGATGTGCCGCGCGGCAGTTCCAGGCCACCGGCGCGGCGCACCTTGCCCGCTTCGCGCCACAGTTCGGCCGGCGAGCCGAGTTCCGCCAGCAGGCGGCGGACCGACGGCGGCCGCGCGCCTTCGGGCTGCGGCTGGC
>NZ_RQSI01000046.1:0-28194 GCF_003856955.1 Novosphingobium sp. LASN5T | reverse complement strand
CACCGCGGAAACCATCTTGGCCAGCGGTCACGTGCGACCGCACCGAAAGGCCGGACATATGGAAGCAAGCGATCCGATCAAATTTTCCGTTCAGCCCTTGCAAGAGGGAGCCGTCCACATATGGAACTGGGCGCAGCGCTCCGAAGCAATCGCCGCCTAAACCGGGCTACGCGCCGACCAGCATCACAACGCGGCCTTCACCGGACGGATACAAAGCACCCCACACAGCCGGCAGATATCGGCGACGAGGGTCGGGCAAAGGCAACATCGCTACGGCATCGTCTTCGTCATGCCAGGCATATCCCTCATCATCGCGTCATGGTCTTCCGGCGCACTGGCAATCGCCGCCTGATACTGGGCGGGCGTCATACGTGGAAGTTGACGCACGAAAGCGACCATGTCCCAGATCAGTTCATCGCTATGGGTTTTACCCCAGGCAGGCATCGCGGTCAGCTTGACCCCATGCTTGATGACCCAGAATTGCTCCTTTGCCGAACTCTGCTGCTCCCGAAAAAGCTCCGGGGCCCTGGGGTAGAGTCCCTGGCTGATCTCCGACTTCTCCAGTCCCGGCCCGAGATGGCAGCCACTGCACATCTCGGCATAGAGCCCCGCGCCGCTCTGTAGCCGTTTTATATCAAGCAGGTTGGCAGGAACGCTCACATTGCGAGACCGCACGGCGATCGAGCGATCACGAAGCATTTCTATGAGCCAATAAACAGGTTTGGTGTGCGGCGCATCAGCGCCGATGTCATAGACGCCAACATACATGACCGCGCCAGCAAGCGCGCCACCGACCAGAGCCGTCACCGCAATGAAGGCTACGCTTGGGAAATGCCTACGAAGCCATGCTGTTCTAGAATCTTGCATCGCGTCCTCCTCAGCAGAAAAGCTTTTGGTCAGTCCGTGTTTTCGCACCCGCCCAATTAATCATACGCGCGGGTCGTCCTTACCCCTCCTCGGCAATCTTGATTTTTAGCGCGAGTTGAACGCCGTGGGCCGTTTAAATAATCTTCGCAGCATCGATGAGGGGTTGTGCCGTGCGGTGCGTATTTGCTGTGTCGGCAGTGTCGCCGCCTATAAGGAGTTAATGAGCCCGACTACCAACCTGATCAGTCAACGGAGGGCCAGAGACTATGATGATCACCCAAAGCGTCTGCCCCATTGAGGCCGAGAAAGGTCTGTAGACCTCCAATGCGTCCCTCACTCCCGCATACAACCGAAACCCGACGCCAGCCCGCTGTGCGCCCGGCGACTTTTACGGGGCGAGCGGCTGAGGGCGAATCCAGTGCTTCTGACCTCTCTGTCCCACACCCACCCGCCCCCGCGCCACGCTGCGCCCCGTGGGCATCCGATTGGTCCATGCCGGCTAGAGATGGGCCACATCTGAATTAGGCACCGGCAGCTAAAACCCCTCGCCACCATCGACCTTTTTTTGGGGCGGGGCGCCTTCCTTCGAGTGCAGACCCGGCGAGCCGCGTATTTACAGTAACGGCCCACCTCGGAGAAAGGCGCACATGTACGACTGCATTGTCATTGGAGGTGGGCCCGCGGGTTTGGCCGCTGCCACGTATCTCGGACGGTTTATGCGTTCCTCGCTGGTCATTGACGCTGGCGGTGGGCGCGCATCATCAATTCCGACAACTCACAACCTTCTCGGGTTTCCTGAAGGAATATCCGGTCAGGTTCTGCTCGCGCGGATGCACCAGCATGCCACTCGCTACGGCGCAAAAGTGGTCAATGATTTCGTCAAGGGCGTCGTCCAGACCCAGTCGGGATTTGTCGTCACCACGGCTATCGATGAGGTTAGGACGCGGACGCTCTTGCTTGCACAGGGCGTCAAAAATCATCGGCCGAAATTGTCACAGGAGGCGCATGATCGCGGCGTTGCCCGAGGTCTGATACGCTATTGTCCGATCTGCGATGCCTATGAAATCCGCGGCAGGAGAGTAGCGGTGCTAGGCTGTTCAGAGCATGGCGCAGCCGAAGCGATGTTTGTTCGCCACTATAGCGATGCAGTGACCTTACTCACCCAAGATGCGTCCCGACTGTCCGAGGCGGAGAAGACCAAGCTAACTCGCGGTGGCATCGCCACTGAGCGGGTGCCCATTGGCAATTTGTCCATCAACGATCAGGATCTCACTGTAAAGCTGGCCGATGGCCGATCCTTACGCTTTGACACGCTTTATGTGGCCCTCGGCACGTCGGCTCATTCAGACTTGGCAAGGATGATTGGTGCCGAATTAGGCCCTTCGGGCTGCATCCTCGTCGATGAGCATCAGGAAACGACGATCAGCGGTATGTTCGCTGTTGGCGACATGGTCGAAGGGCTGGATCAAATTGCCGTGGCAGCGGGTCAGGCGGCGAAAGCGGCGACTGCCATTCACAATCGATTGTCTCACCCAACTCCCCCCTGTCCGCCGTTAGTACCAACGGCACAAATTTAAGGGTGTGAAGGACAATTGGCTGGGGCTGGATGTCCATGTCGACCGTATTCGACGCCATCTCGCGCTATATCATCGCCTGGAAGTTGTGCACCAACATGCAGGCCGAGGGTGTGACCGACACACTCGACCTCGCCCTCAACGCCTCGGGCTACGCCAACGCCTAACATCAACCTTAAGACGTCGCCCACATCCCGCTAGTCCAAGCGGCGAGTTGCGCCGAATGTTCTGACAGCGGCCAGTTCTGGCAGGCTTCACAGGTGGACGAAGATCCCCTGCCTACGCTGTGGGGTTCGCGTTCCTGCCACGCGGAGCGTGTTTCACGGACAATACGTATAGTGCGGCAACCGCGACATTCGGCATGCAAGTGCCTCATCGATCTTCGACGGGCAGGCCTGGACGCATTGCGCAATGGCAATACGCGCCGCCGCGTTCGTGTTGCCGACTCGAAAGAGATCCATTTGGTTAGAGGTTGAACATGAACGGTCCCGTCCTCACTCCCCGGCCCAGCCGCATCGCTCTTATCGGGACATGCGTGCCGCGCCATTGCGGTATCGCAACCTTCACAAATGATCTCCAGCAGGCGCTGAGCACTGCCGATCCGAACGTGGCCGCGATGACAATTGCCATGACCGACGACAAGAATGCCTACGCCTATCCCGATCAGGTCCCGCTGGAGATTCAACACGCAGACCCCGCCTCCTATGAAGTAGCGGCGGACTTTCTGAATGTTGCTGATATCGAAATCGTCTCACTGCAACATGAATTCGGGATTTTCGGCGGTGAGGCGGGTGAGCATGTCCTCGGCCTGGTGCGCGGCCTGAAAGCGCCACTGGTCACGACGTTGCACACGGTCCTTGCCACACCCAATCCGTCTCAGCGCCGTGTTATGGACGAACTCATTGCAAGCTCTGCCCGCCTGATCGTGATGGCTGATAAGGGGCGCCAGATCCTGCAGGATGTCTATGGCGTCTCGGCCGATCAAATCGCCGTGATACCCCACGGCGTACCGGATCGTCCCTTTCTGGATCCAGCTATGGCGAAGCACGATCTAGGCTTGGCAGAGCGGACCTTGCTGATGACCTTCGGACTGCTTGGGCCGGGCAAGGGTATCGAGACAGCTATTCGCGCGCTGCCCGCCCTCGTTCAGGAAAACCCCAAACTCCTCTACATGATCGTCGGCGCGACCCATCCCAATCTGGTGCGGGACGAGGGCGAGCTCTACCGAGAGAGCCTAACAGCACTCGCCAGCGAGTTGGGCGTTAGCGAACATGTCCAGTTCGTGGACAGATACCTCTCGCTTGACGCGTTGCTGGATTATTTGGCCGCATGTGACATCTATCTGTCACCCTACCCCAACGAGGCACAGATCGTTTCCGGGACGCTGGCCTATGCGATTGCGCTCGGCAAAGCCGTTGTCTCAACGCCGTTCTGGTACGCGCAGGAGCTGCTGGCAGACAATTGCGGCTTGCTCGTCCCGTTCGAGCAGGCAGACGGGTTTGCAAGGGCCATTCGCAGATTGATCGACGACGATACATTGCGAAGCGAAATTCGGACGAACGCCTATGCTCGTGGTCGGGCAATGATCTGGCCGAGAGTGGCGGAACAGTATCTCGAAGTATTTTCAACCGTCCGATTGGAGCGGCGTTCGGCAGGCGCAACCATCATCGGCTTTCCACCGATCCAACCAGGCAACACCCCATTGCCACATGTCTCGACGGCCCATCTCGCTGCTCTAACCGATTCGGTCGGTCTAATGCAGCACACCAAATTTGCGGTGCCCGATCGAAGACATGGCTATTGCCTAGACGATAATGCGCGCGCGCTGCTCGTCTTCACCGAACTCGCGGCATTGCGCCCTTTGACGGCGCAAGAGGAACAGTTGCACCTCACATACGCAGCCTTTGTCGAGAGCGCCTGGTCACCACAGACCAACCGGGTCCATAACTTCATGAATTTCGATCGGACGTGGTTGGAGAGCGATGGTGCGGATGACGCTCTGGGCCGCACGATTTGGGCGCTAGGCACCGTTGCTCGGCACAAAGACGCCCGTTCACTGGATGGCTGGGCCGCAGCCCGGGTGCTGGAGATCGCGCCCGTCTTGATGGCGTGTACATCGCCGCGCGCCTGGGCCTATGGTTTACTCGGCATATCTGCGTTCCTGGAACGCTTTCCAGGCCATCGCGGATTTGAGCGCCTCAGGGGCGAGCTAGCCAATCGGCTTTTCCAGCGCTGGTCCGACGCTGCCAGGCCTGATTGGATCTGGTTCGAGGATAGGCTGGGCTACGATAATGCCCGTTTGTGCGAGGCGCTGATTGTCAGCGGCCATGACACCGGCAAGGAGCACTATCTCGATGCAGGCCTTGATTCGCTACGCTGGCTGATGAAACTGCAAACAGCCGAACGCGGTCATTTCCGGCCCATCGGAACAGAAACTTTCGGTGCCGATCATCGGCATCCGCAACCCTTCGATCAACAGCCACTGGAAGCCTGGGCGGCCGTCAGTGCCTGTTTGACCGCGGCGCGTGTCACTGGAGACGCCGTCTGGCAAGGTGAAGCGAGCCGTGCCTTTGCCTGGTTCCTTGGCCAAAACGATCTTCGCGTTCTAGTGGTGGATATCGAGCGCGGCGCCTGCTTCGATGGATTACATCCCGACCGGCGCAACGCCAATCAGGGCGCGGAATCGACGCTGGCTTATATCGCGGCGTTGACCGCGATGCGGCGCACTCCGTTTGCCCAGCCTGACTTGCCACGTATTTCGGAAATGACGACCGCACGATGTACATGCCACCTCGGCGGAGCCAGCGAGGATCCAATCGATACCGGCGCGGCTTGTAGCTGGCTTACGCCGGACGTTGAATTGGGTGTTCGATCCACGACGCAGCTGGCGACAGCCAATTGAAGCGCCCTCGATCCAGGCAGGCAGACAGTCATCATGCCCGCCACTGATCCACGTCCGCAGACCTATCCAGGCCAAACAGGCCTATCCGATGCCGGACACGTTATTGCCGTGCGCGGCCCGGTCATCGACGTGGTCTTCCCGAAGGGGAAGCTCCCGCTGGTCGACGAGGCGTTGCTCATTCACTGGGACAGGCCCGACGTGCTGATGGCGGAGGTGCAGAGCCATATCGACGATCGCACGGTGCGCGCCGTAGCGCTGCAAGCCACCTCGGGCCTTTCCCGTCATGTCGCGGTCGAGGCAACCGGCGGCCCTGTAGCCGTGCCGGTTGGCGCTGCGGTGCTTGGGCGACTGATCGACGTCATCGGCAGGATTGGCGACGGCGGAGACCCATTGCCCGCCGACGTGACGTTGCGCCCGATTCACCGCGCGCCGCCGCCACTCCATGCTCAAAGTTCCGCGACGTCGCAATTTGAGACGGGGATCAAGGTGATCGACCTGCTTTCCCCGCTCGCGCAGGGTGGCAAGGCGGCAATGTTCGGAGGCGCCGGTGTCGGCAAGACAGTGCTGGTAATGGAACTGATCCACGCCATGGTCGCGCGCTATGAGGGCGTATCCGTGTTTGCCGGTGTTGGCGAGCGATCGCGCGAGGGACACGAACTTCTGAACGACATGCGCGGATCAGGCGTGCTCGACCGCACCGTGCTTGTCTTTGGACAGATGAACGAGCCGCCCGGCGCGCGCTGGCGCGTTGGGCTGACTGCGCTAACTGTGGCTGAGTATTTTCGCGACGAGCAGCACCGCAACGTGCTGCTGCTGATGGATAACGTCTTCCGCTTCGTCCAGGCCGGCAGCGAAGTTTCGGGGCTGCTCGGGCGACTGCCGTCCCGCGTCGGCTATCAACCGACCCTGGCAAGCGAAGTCGCCGCGCTGCAGGAGCGAATCGCCTCCGTCGCTGGCGCGGCAGTGACCGCGATTGAGGCAGTGTACGTGCCCGCAGACGATTTCACCGATCCCGCCGTCACCGCCATTTCCGACCATCTCGACAGCACCGTCGTACTATCGCGTTCGATGGCCGCGGAGGGCATGTATCCCGCGGTTGACCCGCTCGCTTCGGTCTCGATCTTGCTCGACCCGCTGGTGGTGGGCGCCGAGCATTACCGTATCGCGGAAGAGGTGCGCGAGACGATCGCGCAATACCGCGCGCTGCAGGACATCATCTCGCTGCTCGGCGTCGAGGAACTCGGGCGCGACGACCGGCTCATCGTTGATCGCGCGCGCAAGCTGCAGCGATTCCTGACCCAGCCGTTCGTCGTCACCGAGGCGTTCACCGGTACGCCGGGGCGCTCGGTGCCCCTCGCCGAGACGCTAAAGGGTTGCGCGGCGATCCTCGCCGGCGAGGCAGACGACTGGGCCGAGAGTGCTTTCTACATGATCGGCGATTTCGAGGAGGCGCGCGCGCGCCAGGCGGGAGCCCCCAAATGAGACTGTTGATCACCGATCCCGCGCAGATCGTCGCGGATCATCCCGATGTCGATGCGGTCCGCGCGGAAGATGCGACCGGCAGTTTCGGCATCCTGAAGGGCCATAGCGATTTTCTGACCGCGCTGGAAATATCGATCGTCTCTTGGCGGCACTCGGACGGACGGCAAGGCTTCTGCGCGATCCGCCAGGGCATCCTGACGGTCAGCGGTGGTCGCGACGTGCAGGTCGCGACGCGCGAGGCGCATATCGGTGACGATCTCGACACGCTCGAACGCGACGTGCTAGCCCGCTATCGCGAGCGCATCGACGCGGACCGGACCAGCCGCACCACTGCCGCGCGTTTGCGCACCCAGGCGATCCGGCAGATGGTTGCGGCACTGCGCGGCGGCGCGGCCACCAGCGACATACGCCCGTGAGCGACCCCCTGCCCGACCGCGAAACCCGGCTGACCAAGGCGGTACGCGTGCGCGCCGATCGCCGCAAGGCATGGGCGCGCGACGGCGCCCCGTCGCTGGCGCGCAATCTCGGCCAGATCGGCGCGCTTGGCTGGACGATCACCGTGCCGATCCTGATTTGCCTCGCCGCCGGGCGTTGGCTAGACCATCATTTCGCCAGCGGAGTGTTCTGGACGGCGCCGTTGATCATGATCGGCGCAGTGTTCGGCGGCTGGTCGGCATGGCGCTGGATCAACAGGCGATGAAGGCGGTCGCGATTCTGGCCTACGGGTGCCTCGGCATGGCCTCAGGCGCAATCCATTTCCTGTCCCTGCGCAAGGATGCCAACCTCCTGGTCGCGGGCGGCTCCATCTTCGCGGCACTGGGCTGGCGACTCGGACGCCTCGCAGTCACGATCGGGACGCTCGTTTGGGCCGCAACGCAAGGAGCGCCCGCGCTCATGGCAGCAGCGGGCGGCTTCCTGCTCGCGCGGCACCTGATCCTCCTCCGTCTACGGATGCCATCATGATTGGCTCGCCGTTCGACCCGCACGTCCTGTTCATGGTCGGTCCGGTGCCGATCACGACGCCGGTCGTCACGACCTGGGGAATCATGCTGCTCTTGAGCGTAGGCTCATGGCTGATCACACGTCGCCTCGCGCTCAAGCCGTCACGCGCGCAAGCCGCGCTCGAGCTCATCGTCGATATGATATCGACCCAGATCCGCGAAACGATGGGAGTCGCCCCAGCCCCTTATCTTTCGCTGATCGGAACGTTCTTCCTCTTCCTGCTCGTTGCCAACTGGTCGTCGCTGATCCCCGGCCTCGAGCCCCCGACCGCGACGCTGGAGACCGACATCGCGCTCGCGCTGATCGTGTTCGGCGCGACGCTCTGGTTCGGGATCCGCGCGCTGGGCGTTAACGGCTATGTCCGCAGCTTCGCCCAGCCTTCGATCCTGCTCGCGCCGCTCAACCTGATCGAACTGTTCACGCGCAGCCTGTCGCTGACCGTTCGCCTGTTCGGCAACATGATGAGCGGGGTATTCGTGATCGGCATCGTACTCAGCCTGGCAGGGTTGCTCGTGCCGATCCCGCTCATGGCGCTCGAACTGCTGACCGGCGCGGTACAGGCCTATATTTTCGGCGCACTGGCGATGGTCTTCATCGGCGGTGCGGTCAGCGAAACCACTTCCATTCAGCAAAAGGCAATGACATGAATTGGATCCATTTGATAAGCATCATGGGCGCCGCGCTAGCGATCTCGCTCGGCGCGATCGCCCCCGCGCTGGCGCAAGGAAAGGCCGTCGCCGCTGCGATGGACGCTATTGCACGACAGCCAGAGGCTGCGGCCACCGTTTCGCGCACGCTGTTCGTGGGCCTGGCGATGATCGAGACCATGGCGATCTACTGCCTGGTCGTCGCATTGCTGCTGCTCTTCGCCAACCCGTTCGCCTGACCCAGAACAGTGCATATCAACTGGTGGACGCTAGCGCTCCAGGCGATCAACGTCCTTGTCCTGATCTGGCTGCTTAGCCGCTTCCTCTACCGGCCGGTGGTGGCGGCGATCGCAGCGCGTCAGGCGGCGGCCGACGCTCTGCTCGCCGATGCGGCGGCGGCGAAGGCGCAAGCGGAGACCGAGGCGGCGGCCCTCAAAGCCAGCAACACCGCTCTTGCGGCCGATGCGGAACGGCTTCGCGCCGAAGTTCGCACCGCCGCCGACGCCGACCGCGTCCGATTGCTCGAAACGGCCCAGATCGATGCCGAAAAGATGGGCGAAGCGGCCAAGGCTGGTATCGCCGCCGAACGCGACGCCATGCGCAAGGCGCTGGAGACTCAAGCGGCAACGCTTGCGGGTGACTTGGCCGCAAAGCTTGTCCAGCACTTGCCGCCGGCCGTGATCCACGAGGCAATGTTCCAGAAGTTGACCGACCAGCTCGCCGCCATGCTCGAAGTGGACCGCGCCAGAAGCTTTGACGGCAGCGCGCTGACCCTCGTCACGCCCACCCCGCTCCACGACAGTGAACGCGCACGCTGCCGCGACGCCTTGGCGAAGCTCCTTCCGCTGCCACTCGACCTCGCGTTCGAGGAGGAACCGGATCTGATCGGCGGCTGCGAATTGCGCGGCGCGCACGTCCACCTCCGCAACAGCTGGCGCGCCGATCTGGACGATATGCTCGCCAACCTCGCGAAAGACGGAAACGATGCCCGAGACGCCTGAGAGCTGGCTGGAGCGCGCGCGCCAGAGCGTCGCGGCGACCGTCCTCGCCCCCGAACTGGCCAGATAGGCCGCATCGACTCGATCGGTGACGGCGTCGCTATGATTTCCGGCCTGCCTAACGCCCGGCTCGACGAACTGCTGCACTTCGACGGTGGCCAGGCGGGCTTCGTCCAGACACTCGACGGCGAAACTCTTGGCTGCGTGCTGCTCGACGATGCCGACGGCGTGAAAGCGGGGGCCATGGTGACCGGCACCAACGCGGTTGTCCGCACGCCGGTCGGACCAGGACTCCTCGGCCGGGTCGTCGATCCGCTCGGCCGGCCACTCGATGGCGGCGCGGCCATCGCCACCGAAAGCTTCGAACCGATCGAACGCGCCGCGCCCGCAATCATCGACCGCGACCTGGTTGTCCAGCCGGTGCAGACGGGGACCTTCGTGATCGACGCACTGTTCGCGCTCGGCCGCGGCCAGCGCGAATTGATCGTCGGCGACCGCGCGACCGGCAAGACCGCGCTCGCGGTCGATGCGATCGTCAACCAGCGCTCCAGCGACGTCATCTGCATCTACGTCGCAATCGGGCAGAAATCGTCGAGTGTCGCGCGGGCAATCGAACAAGTCCGTCGTCACGGCGCGCCCGAGCGATGCATCTTCGTGGTGGCGAGCCCCGCACAGGCGCCTGGGCTGCAATGGATCGCTCCGTTCGCTGCCTTCACCATGGGCGAATATTTCCGCGATCGCGGCGGTCATGTGCTGATCGTTGTCGATGATCTCACCAAGCATGCGGCCACGCACCGCGAGATCGCCTTGCTCACTGGTCAGCCTCCGGGGCGCGAGGCCTATCCCGGCGACGTCTTCTATCTCCACAGCCGCTTGCTGGAGCGCGCTGCCAAGCTTTCGCCCGCCAAGGGCGGCGGCTCGCTCACCGCGCTGCCTATCGCCGAGACCGATGCGGGAAATTTGAGCGCCTATATTCCAACCAATCTCATCTCGATCACCGACGGGCAGATTGCGCTCGACGCCAAGCTGTTCGCGCAAGGGCACAAGCCCGCGGTCGATGTCGGCATCAGCGTCAGCCGCGTAGGTGGCAAAACCCAGGCGCGCGCACTGCGCGACGTTTCGGGCAAGCTGCGCCTGGATTACGCGCAATTCCTCGAGCTGGAGATGTTCACGCGCTTCGGCGAGCAGCCCGAAGCGCGCGTGAAGGCGCAAATTGACCGTGGGCAAAGGCTGCGCGCCTTGCTCAACCAACCCCAGTTCCAGCCATTGCGCGTCGTCGACCAAACTGCGCTGGCGCTGGCACTGACACAGGGAGCGTTCGACGCGATCGCCGTAGAGACGGTCGCTGAGCTACGCGCGCGCTTGCCCGCCTGGCTTGACGCGCAGGCGGCGGAGACGGTCGCATCGGTCGAGAAAAGCGGCACACTGAGCGAACCCGATCGTGCAGCGCTGATCGCAGCAGTGGGCCGACTGACCAATAGCGTGGGACAGACCACGCCATGACCGAGCAGCTCGCCGATATCAGCGCCCAAATCGCGACCGTCAGGCAGCTCGGCGCGGTGGTCAACGCGATGCGGGGTATCGCCGCTGCCCGCGCACAACAGGGTCGCGCGCTGCTGCCAGCGGCACGTGCTTACGGCGATGTCGCGGCGCGCGCGATCGAGCAGGCGCTGCTGCTCGACGACACGTCACCCGTCACGCCGATGTCGCACCGGACCGCGCCGCCAGGCGTGATCGTGTTCGGCGCCGAGCAGGGCTTCGCGGGCACCTTTGCCGATCGCGTGCTCGACAGTGCCACTTCCGCGTTGGCAAATTCGCATGTTTTCCTGGTCGGCGACCGCACCGCGTCGCTGGCGCGCGAACGCGGGCTGCCCCTCGCCGCCACCTTCGCGGCACCGTTGCGCGCTGCCGCCATCATCGAGGTGGCCGCAGTGCTGATCGAGGCGGTCACGACCTATCTCGACACCAGCGGAGCGAGCCGGATCGACTTGATATTCCCGGTCTGGACCCCCGGGAAGGGCTTAAAGGTCACGCAGCGCCGCCTGTTGCCGCTCGATTTTGCCAGATTTAGCAGTGTCACCTCCACGCCACCGCTGATCCAGCTACCTCTGCCAAAATTGCTCGATTGTCTGACCGAGGAATATGTCTTCGCGCAGATCTGCGAAGCCGCCACCGAAAGCTTCGCCGCCGAGAATGAAGCGCGTGTCTCGACGATGGCATCCGCTAGCACCAATATCGCCGCTAAGCTCGAGACGCTGCAAGGGCTCGAGCGGATGACACGCCAGGAGGCGGTTACCGCCGAGGTGGTAGAACTGGCGTCGGGCGTTCGCTCGCGACGGCATCGACAGGCTGCCCGCGACAAATATCGATGACGTTGGTCAACCAAGCCCATCGCCCAAACCGAACTCCCCCAGCCAAAGAGGTCCGCATGACAAAGCCCGATCGCAGCCACACCCGCGCCCACCTCGTCGGTGGCGGGATCGCTTCGCTGGCGGCAGCCACCTTACTGATCCGCGACGGCGGACTGTCGGGGCACACCATCACCGTTTATGAGGAGCTCGACCGGGTCGGCGGCAGTCTCGACGGGTCGGGCGACCCGCACACGGGCTACATGGTCCGCGGCGGGCGGATGATGGAAAGCAAATATCTGTGCACCTACGACCTGTTCTCCTCAATTCCGACGCTCGACGGGAAGCAGACCGTCACGCAGGAAATCTTCGAATGGAACGAGGTCATCAAGACCGGTTCCAAGTCACGTCTAGTGCGCGGCGCTAACAAGATCGATGCGCCCGAATTCGGCCTGTCAGAGCGCCACATCCTGACGATCGAGAAGCTGGCGATCGAACCCGAGACGCTGCTCGGCGACAGCCGGATTTCCGACCATTTCGACCAAGCGTTCTTCAAGACTAATTTCTGGTTCATGTGGTGCACAACCTTCGCCTTCCAGCCATGGCACAGCGCGATCGAGCTGAAACGCTACCTCGTGCGCTTCACCCACATGGTCGCCGGGTTCAACGAACTGCACGGCATCATGCGGACGCTTTACAATCAATATGACTCGCTGGTGCTGCCGCTGCGCAAATGGCTCGACGAGCGCGGCGTGGTGTTTCGCCTCGGCAGCAAGGTGACCGACATCGCGTTTGCCGACCGCGACGGCACGAATTTTGTCGAGAGCCTGACCTGCGAAAGTGGCGGCACGACCGAGCAAGTCGAAGTCGCGCCCAGCGACCTGGTGATCGCGACGTTGGGATCGATGACCGAAGGCACCGCGATCGGCGGGATGGATAGCCCTGCGGCGCTTAACGACAAAAGCGTCGGCGGGGCCTGGGCCCTGTGGGACAAGATCGCCGCCGGCCGCCCCGAATTGGGTCGGCCCGCCAAATTCACCGACTATGTCGATGAATCGAAATGGCTCTCCTTCACCACCACGCTGAAGGACTCGGCGCTGTTCGACCGGATCCGCGATTTCACTGGCAACGTTCCGGGCGAAGGTGGCCTCATCACCTTCGTCGATTCCAATTGGCTGATGTCAATCGTGCTGCCACACCAGCCACACTTCATTGGCCAGCCCGACAACGTGCAAGTGTTCTGGGGCTATGGCCTCAGCGTCGATGCTCCCGGCAATTACGTCGCCAAACCGATGTCGGCCTGCACCGGGCGCGAATTGATGCAAGAATTGCTCGGCCACCTGGGAGAGATCGACCAGGCGCAGACCAGCCTCGAGGGCATGATCTGCCTGCCATGCATGATGCCCTTCATTACCAGCCAGTTCCTCAATCGCGCCAAGGGCGACCGGCCGCAGGTCCACCCAAAGGGCTATGCCAACTTCGCGATCACGGGACAGTTCTGCGAACAGCCCGATGACGTCGTCTTCACGGTCGAATACTCGGTGCGGTCCGCTATGTCGGCTGTCTATGCGCTGCTCGATATCGACCGGACCCCGCCCGCAGTGTTCAAGGGACAACTCGATCCTCGCAACCTCTACAAGGCGTTCCGCGCCTTGCATAACATGAACGATTGAAGGTCGGCACGATGGATGGCCGGTGGGCACTATCAGGTTCAGGGCGGTGACAAAACGTTGGACTCATGCGGAATGCTCGTCACCACCCGCTCGTTCTGAAATGGAGTAAGTTTTCCCGAAAGGGTGCCCACTATCGAAACGGTGATCAATTCTCATCAACTGAACTAGCTTACTCCATCACACTCAGGAGGTTATCGATCGAGACCGTAGCGAAAGCAGTGAAGCTGTCAGCAATTGCATATGGCAGAAGCATGGTCCGATCCTGAACGAGCGCACCGCAGCTATAGACGACATTGGGTACGTACCCGTCCCGTTCGTGCGGACTGGGCGCCAGGACCGGGCGCGGTGTTCGCGCCAGCAGCTTTGACGGATCATTCTTGTCGAGGAGGCATGCGCCAATGCAATAGTTGCGCACCGTGCCTACGCCGTGGGTCATAACCAACCATCCTTCGTCGATCTCGATTGGCGATCCGCAATTGCCCATCTGCACGAATTCCCAGGGGTATTTTGGCGTAATAAGCTTTGTGCCCCCTTCCCAGTTGAGCAATGAGTCGGAGAAATGAAGCCAGATATTCTTGCCGTCCTGACGGCCAAGCATGGCGTATTTACCCGCAATGCGGCGAGGGAAAAGGGCCATGCCTTTTCCGCTCGAGGCCTGGCCGGTCAGAACGCGCATTTCGAACGATCGGAAATCGGTGGTGCTCAGCAATTCCGATCGCACTTCACCACCACCGAACGCGGTATATGTTCCATGATAGACTATGCTGCCGTCATCCTCGCAGAAGCGCACAAGGCGCGTATCCTCAATGCCCTGCCTCTGGCTCGGCAGGACCGGAAAAAGCACCGTCTCCGAGATCGTGCGACTGCCGGCGCAGCACAGGCGCGCTGCTACGCCCTCTCCTTTCCCGCACGTATCGATAAGTGGCGATACCGATGTCGGGCTGGGATCATCGATCAAAAGTGCGCCGCCTGATGCCCAGGTACCGGTCCGGAACGTCACGGAAGACACATGTCCCTCGCCAATTCCGCGCAGCGACATCACAAAACGGATAGTTCCCTCCGGGAGCCCCGACTGTTCGGGATGGAGTACCACGCTTGGATTGAACAAGGCCGCAGCCTCGTACGCAAATTCTTCGCTGAAGTAGGCGCCGATCAACCGCCGCTGCTTGGCGTTGATACGACCCACACCCTCGATGCCGCCAGCGACCTCCTCGAACCGCCGAAGCAGCATCGTATCCACGTCACGGTGGTTTTCATCCAGAGACAATGTGACGCCTTTTAGCTGGCGCGCCAATTCAACCTCGTCAAGCGCCACGATCAGGTCCACGGTCTCTTGGGCACGTGACGTGCCGCCGGCGAAGTCTCGTGGGTAGTGCGGATCGAATGGCCGAACGACGGTCCGCGATGGATTGGGTCGAAGAACGCAATCATAGAAGTTAAGTTTTGCGCGTTGGATCATACCGACCGGCTCCCCTGTGCGTTCCTGCTTAATCAACACTGCCACTCCTCGTTGGAAAACGTATCGCAGCCGACTGTGGTATTCGGTGTAGCTTCCGTTCGCGGGATTGTGGACGGAAAGGCGACCCTTGCCCATAAATCTGCCCGTAAACCCTGTGCTGTGAGGGCCTATAAGTAAATTCCGCAGAAGCCGGTTTTCCCGGTCGGGTATGTTTCTCTTTAAGATAAGCCATCGATTTCGTCGAAATCTCAGACGATTATTTATTAGTGGATATCGAAGATGTTTGGGGCAGGCAGACAGACGAATTGCCGGGACGCTCAATCCACGGTCGAGGCTCTTGTCAATTCGAGCCGACCGCGCGTGGCCGTCACCCTTCCGTGAGGCAACATCCGTGACCTTAAAATACGGAGAAGGACCGCCGAAAATTTGATGAACTTCGACACAGTCGACCTGCGCTCCATCGGCCTTGCCTAGGGACCCGACCAATCCGCCCGCATCTATACAAACGATCTTTCCACGCCTGAAGATTGCATGCCCAAAGCCTTATGCAACAAGCGGCATGCTTTCAAAAACAATGACTCACCAGACTGACAGCTACTGCGGCTTGGCCAACCTATTACAGGGACACAGGACTAAAAAAGGCGGCAAACCGTGTTGCCGTGATCCGCTGGGCTGCTGCGGCGGCAAACCAGGCCGTTGTTGATGCCAAGCACCTCGCCCGTGGTCCCTGGTTCATACAACCAGCAGGTGGTGTTGCAGGGTGCTGCGCAACGGCAGACTACCCGGCCATAACGGCCAATCCCAAGCGCGAGCGAACTGTCGGAATTGATGATTATTCCTGCAGCGTGTTGCGCGATACGTTTTAATCATGGACATAACAGCATGCAGGAATGCCCCGTCATTGGTAATTTTTGCTTCCCACGCTGTGCTGTTCCTGCCAGACAGGACATAACGTGGATCGTCGGCTCGCCTTCCTGCTTCTTATTGGAGCAATCCTTGGCCTTCTGGGGCAGGAATCAGCTTTCGCGCAGATGACCCTCAAACCGGTACAATCCGAAACGACCCAAATGGACCCCGACTGCGCCAAAGCAATGGGGATTACCGTTCAGCCATCATCGGATGACCAACCCTGCCAAGGGATGACCCCGGAATGCATCGCAAAAATGGGTTGCACCGTGCCCTTGGCTTTACTCCCCGGCATAGTTGTTGATGACGTTCAGGCCCTGACGCTTTTCCAACCTGTAGTGTCCCCTGTCGCGGCACTATGGGGACGTACGGTTCCGCCCGAGCCTGAGCCTCCCGCGCATATCGGCTGATCGCTGAGCGGGCTATGTCGGCTTTGCCGACTCCTTAGCTGCTGCCAATCGGACCGAAGGATCCACGTCAATCCGCGCCCGCGATGCATCCACTTGGGGCCTCCCCTCAACGTGGCTTACGCGAAATGGATATCCGACTGGCGCCACCCAAAAACCTGGTGAGCCGGCTGCCGCATGACTGTGACAGGACCGGATCGCCGCAGGCAGGTTGAGCAATTGCCTGGCCCATAACGATAAGACACGACGGCCGGGCACGTGGCGCCGGTGAAGTTCCCTCGCTTCACCGGCGCCCGATCCGCCAAAGCCAACCTGTCGCAATCGGCCTCGCAGGTGCAAACCGGAAGACAATTGCATGCGTATACTATTCCTAGCACCGGCCTTGGCCACTGCGCTGCCTTGTACGGCAGGTGCGGAACCACTGACTTTCGAAGCCGCGCTCGAACGAGCGGCAAACGCAGCACCTGCGCTCAAGGCCAGTGAGGCCAGCGTCCGCGCATCGCGCGCTCGTGCGATTGCTGCCGGCCAGCTTCCTGATCCCACCTTGTCCGTTGGCATCGATAATTTTCCGATTTCGGGCCCGCCAGCCTTTCGTCCGCGGGATGAAAGCATGACCACCGCACGGATCGGCGTCGAACAAGCATTCCCCAACCCGGCCAAGCGGCGCGCGGAGCAAACCCGCGCGCGGGCTGCGATCGGCGCGGCGGAAGCAGGACAAGCGGTCACGGCGCAAGACGTCCGCCTGGAAACGGCGCTTGCCTGGATCGATCTTTACTACGCCAGGCGCCGCCTTGGCCAATTGCAGCACCTTGATGTCAGCCTCGGCGATTTACAGGCTACGGTTTCGGCGCGGCTTGCCTCGGGCTCCGCCCGGCCAAGCCAGGCCTATGAACCCGAGCAGTTGCGCGCAGCCGTAAGCGACCGGCGAGCACAGCTTGAAGCCGAGGTGGTCAAGGCGCAGGCCCGGCTCGCGCGCCTGACCGGCGATCCCAATGTGGATGTAAGCGGCGATCCGCCTTTGCTTGCGGTCGATCGCGAACGGCTGAGGAGCGGTATTGGTGCAACGCCGCGCTTGACCGCTCTCGATGCAGATGTCGCTGCCGCCGAGGCAGAGACCGATCTTGCCCGCGCAGCAAAGCGGCCAGACTGGCGGGTCAGCACCAGCTATGGTCGGCGCGATCCGGCCTATGGCGACATGGTTTCCGTCGGCGTCAGTATCGATCTGCCGCTGTTCTCGCGCAAACGGCAAGATCCGCTGATAGCAGCCCGCGAAGCCGAGGCGGACCGGGCACGGTTCAGCCGCACTTCGGGCGAACGCGATCTGAATGCGGGGCTCACGTCCGATCTTGCCGATTATGACATGCATCGCCGGCAACTCGACAACGCCAGGGCTACACTCGTGCCGCTCGCCAAGCGGCGGGCCGAGCTGGATATGGCGAGTTATGCCGCAGGCAAGCTCGATCTCGGCAGCGCGCTCCTCTCGAGCCTCGCTCTTGCCGAAGCTGAAGTCGATGTACTCGCCCGCGAAGCTGATGTCGCGCGCGACGCGGTCCGGATCAATTACACATACATGGAGGTGCGGCCATGAACTGGCACGCGAAGCAGACCGCGCGTTGGGGCGCAGGCATCTTGGCGATCGCCCTGGCGGCAGGCGCGGGCGGGTATTGGCTCGGTCATAGCAGCAGTCCCGGTACCGTGACGGGCGCCGGATCGGAGCGCAAGATCCTTTACTGGTACGATCCGATGGTACCCGCCGAGCACTACGACAACCCCAATTCACTGTCGTCGATGGGGATGAAAACCATCCCAAAATATGCCGACGAAGGGGCTGCAACCGCCACGGCCCCGGGGGTCAGCATCGACCCGGCTGTCCGGCAGAGCCTTGGCCTGCGTGTGGTCACGGCGGAGATTGGCACACTGCCTTCATCGGTCACGGTCACCGGCACGATCGACTTCAACCAGCGCAATGTCGCCATCATCCAGGCGCGCTCGGGCGGTTTTATCACCCGTGTCTATGGCAGGGCGCCGGGCGACGTGATCGGTGTGGGCGCGCCTATTGCGGACCTGCAATTGCCCGAATGGGGCGGCGCGCAGGGCGAGTATCTCGCGGTCCGCCGCCTTGGCCGCCCCGACCTTACCGAGGCGGCACGCCAGCGGCTGAGATTACTGGGCATGCCCGAGCAGCTCATCGCGCAAGTCGAGCGCAGCGGGAGAACGAGCGGTGTCCTCACCATCACGTCGCCAATCGGCGGGGTCATCCAGACGCTGGATGCACGGCAGGGCGTGACGCTCGTGGCAGGCCAGACCCTTGCACAGGTCAACGGGATCGGCACGGTCTGGGTCAATGCCGCCGTGCCGCAGGCGCAGGCGGGCCTTGTCCGGGTCGGGCAGCGCGCAAACGTGACGCTGGCCGCGCTTCCCGGTCAAAGCCTCGCGGGCCGCGTGATTGCGATCCTGCCGACAGCGCAGGTAGATAGCCGGACTATCACGGTGCGGATCGAGCTGGCCAACCGCGGCGGCATGCTGCGCCCCGGCATGTTCGCCACCGTGGTGCTCGGCGACGAAGGCCACCCCGGACTGCTGGTGCCGAGCGAAGCGGTCATCCGCACCGGCGCGCGCAATCTCGTCATTCTTGCCCTTGCCGACGGACGCTATCGGCCAGCGGAGGTCCGGCTTGGCCGCGAGGACGGCGGCAAGACCGAAATCCTTGCCGGGCTTGCGCCAGGCGAGAAGGTGGCGGCCTCGGGGCAGTTCCTGCTTGATTCCGAAGCGAGCCTGAGCGGGATTCCGGCACGGCCGATCGGAGATGTGCGATGATCGCTGCGATCATCCGTGCCTCTGTCCGCTCGCGCAATCTGGTGCTTGTTGTGGCAGCAGTGCTGAGTGTTTTCGGTTTTTACGCGGTCCGGACGACGCCGGTCGATGCCTTGCCCGATCTCTCCGATGTGCAGGTCATCATTCGCACCAGCTATCCCGGTCAGGCGCCGCAGATCGTCGAAAACCAGGTTACCTACCCGATCGCCTCGACCATGCTGTCGGTGCCCGGTGCGCGCGTCGTGCGCGGCTATTCGTTCACCGGCGACAGCTTTGTCTACGTCCTGTTTGACGACGGCACCGACCTTTATTGGGCGCGCAGCCGCGTTCTTGAGTATCTGAGCCAGGTGCAAGGCCGTCTGCCTGAGGGGGCCAAGCCCGCTCTGGGGCCCGACGCCACGGGGGTGGGCTGGATCTTTGAATATGCGCTGGTTGACCGGTCGGGCGGCCATGACCTTGCCCAGCTCAGAAGCTTGCAGGATTGGTTCCTGCGCTATGAGTTGAAGACTGTGCCGGGGGTGGCCGAGGTCGCCAGCATCGGCGGCATGGTCAAGCAGTACCAGGTGATCGTCGATCCGCAGAAGCTGGCGGCTTATGCGGTTACCACCGAACAGGTCACCGAGGCGCTCAAGCGCGCCAATCAGGAGACTGGCGGGTCCAGCGTGGAAATGGCCGGCGCCGAATATACGGTTCGTGCCAGCGGCTATCTCAAGACGCTCGACGATTTCCGTGCGGTTCCGCTGCGCGCCGATGGAGGCGTTCCTGTGACGCTGGGCGATGTCGCGACGGTCCAGATTGGCCCGGAAATGCGCCGCGGCATTGCTGAATTGAACGGGGACGGCGAAGTGGCTGGCGGAGTCATCGTCATGCGCCAGGGCCAGAACGCCCGCGCGGTCATCGACGGGGTCAAGGCCAAGCTCGATGAACTGAAAAGAAGCTTGCCGCCGGGCGTCGAGATAGTGCCGACCTACGACCGCTCGGGGTTGATCGACCGGGCAGTGGAGAACCTCGGACACAAGCTCCTCGAAGAGTTCGTCATCGTCGCGCTCGTCTGCGCATTGTTCCTCTGGCACGCCCGCTCGGCGCTCGTCGCGATCCTGACGCTTCCGCTCGGCATCCTGATTGCCTTCATCGTCATGCGGTTGCAGGGCCTCAACGCGAATATCCTCTCGCTCGGCGGCATCGCCATCGCCATCGGGGCGATGGTAGATGGGGCGGTCGTGATGATCGAGAATGCACACAAGCACCTCGAACGCTGGCAGCACGAGCATCCCGATAGCGAACTGGACACGGCGACGCGGTGGCACCTGGTCACGCAGGCTGCGGCCGAGGTAGGCCCGGCGCTGTTTCTCAGCCTCTTGATCATTACCTTCTCCTTCCTGCCGATCTTCACGCTTCAGGGACAGGAAGGACGGCTGTTTTCGCCGCTCGCCTTTACCAAGACCTATGCCATGGCGGCCGCGGCGCTGCTCTCGATCACGCTCATTCCGGTGCTGATGGGGCTCCTGATCCGGGGACGCATACCCAGCGAGGAGGCCAATCCGATCAATCGCTGGCTCACGCGGATTTACCGTCCGGCGATTGACTGGGTGCTCGTTCACCCCAAGCGCACGCTCGTGATCGCAGCCCTGATCTTCGCGACCACCTTGTGGCCGATGTCGCGGATTGGCGGAGAGTTCCTGCCGCAGATGAACGAAGGCGACCTGCTCTACATGCCGTCGGCGCTGCCGGGGATTTCGCCGGCCGAGGCCGGGCGGCTGCTTCAGCAGACCGATCGGCTGATCAAGACCGTGCCTGAAGTTCAGAGCGTATTCGGTAAATCCGGACGCGCCGAGAGCGCAACCGATCCTGCCCCGCTGGAGATGTTCGAGACGACCATCCGCTTCAAGCCACGAGAGCAATGGCGATCCGGCATGACCCCCGAGAAGTTGGTCGAGGAGCTCGATGCGCGGGTCAAGGTGCCGGGCCTTGCCAACTTCTGGATCCCTCCGATCCGCAATCGCATCGACATGCTGGCGACCGGGATCAAGAGCCCGGTCGGGATCAAGGTCGCCGGTTCGAACCTCGCCGAGATCGATCGCACTGCAAGGCAGATCGAGCAGGTCGTCCGGACGGTGCCGGGTGTCGCCTCGGCGCTGGCCGAGCGGCTGACCGGAGGGCGCTACATCGACGTCACGGTCGATCGCGCCGCCTCAGCCCGCTACGGGCTCAATGTGGCCGATGTCCAGTCGGTGGTGTCGGGCGCGATTGGCGGCGAAACGGTTGGGCAGACAGTCGAAGGGCTGGCGCGCTACCCGATCCAGGTCCGCTACCCCCGCGAAATCCGCGACAGTCCGGACAAACTGGCAAGCCTGCCGGTGCTGACCCCTGCCGGCCAGCAAATCACTCTCGGCAGTGTCGCCCGGATCGATATCAGCGAGGGGCCGCCCATGCTTCGCAGCGAGAACGGCAGACCTGTGACCTGGATCTATGTCGATGGCCGGGGCAGCGACATGCAGACCATGGTGGGCGACATCCAGCGCGTCATTACCGCAAAGGTCAAGCTGCCCCCCGGCGTCAGCGTTTCCTATACTGGTCAGTACGAGTTTCTCGTCCGCGCCAAAGAGCGGATGAAGCTGGTGATCCCGGTGACGCTCGCGATCATTCTGGGGCTTTTGTTCCTGACTTTCCGGCGCTGGGATGAAGCACTGTTGATCATGGGCACCTTGCCCTTTGCCCTCACTGGCGGCCTGTGGTTGCTCTATTGGCTCGGCTACAACCAGTCGGTGGCGACCGCTGTGGGGTTCATCGCGCTCGCGGGCGTCGCGGCAGAGTTCGGGGTCGTCATGCTGATTTACCTCAAGCACGCGCTGGAGGCGCGCAGCGATGACGACGTAGTGGCGGCGGTCCGCGATGGCGCTGCGATGCGCGTCCGGCCCAAAGCCATGACAGTCGCGGTGATCCTCGCGGGCCTGCTCCCCGTCCTGGCAGGTGGCGGAGCAGGTTCGGAAGTGATGAGCCGGATCGCGGCACCGATGGTCGGCGGCATGCTGACGGCGCCCCTCCTGTCGATGCTGATCATCCCTGCGGCCTACCTACTGATGCGCCGACGCTCCCAATTTCGCAATCAACCCGAAGGAGAAGCACTATGAAGTCAGGCTTGATCATCACCTCCAGTCTCGCACTGTTGGCCTCGCTAACCGCTTGCAACAAACAACCCGAGGCGTCGAGTGCCACGACTGCGCCAGCGAGCAGCAAGAGTACCCCAAAAAGCACTGGTGATGCAGATGCGGTTGTTCACGGTGCCAGCACCGGAACGATCACCGCAGTCGATCTCGCCAAAGGGACAATCACGCTCGACCATAAGAAAATTCCGGCTCTACAATGGTCGGCAATGAAAATGGGCTTCTCCGCCAATCCGGAAGTCCTCCAAGGATTTAAGGTGGGAGATCACGTATCGTTTGAAGTCGATTGGGACGGCAAGCAAGGCACACTCACGAAATTGCGCAAGGGTAGTGCAGATTGCTGTTGAAAAGGGTTTTAACGCCAGCATGCGATCTGGGGCCAAGCCCAACGGGTCGCATGCCACCCTTAGAATTTGACCGGTAGCGATGCCCCGACTTCTTAGCAAAGCCCTTGCCGGCTCTCTCCTGATGCCAGTTCGGGTTAGAATTAAGTTGAGACTTCAAGACTATTCGCGAATTTCTCGAAATTCGACCTCGATCCGTGCAATCTCTTCGGATGTGATGCCGTGCAGTCTTGCCTGATAAGATGATATCAGCGTTCGATGGCGCACCGGTGGATGCCAGGACGCATCCCCTTCGACAGGCTTGGTCCCATCTTTCCTGAACGCCGTCACGTGAAGATGACTTCCCCCTGGCAGAAAACCGAAGCCCCGCCGACGGGCAAATCCGCCCACGGTCACCCCATCCTTTGCCGCGTGAGCATAGACCGAACGGATTTCGACCCGCGAGTTGGCTTTCGCGGTAAGCGGCGCTGGGACAGGTGGAAGTGTCGCACATCCTCCTGCCAGAAATATAGCGGCTCCAAGTGGCAGGCCGCGAAATCTCCATCTTCCGTTGGTCATTTTGTCACCTCCTTCATTAGCTGCTGGCCGTGCGATCACGGTAGGCAAGCAATCGCAGGGCGTTGAACACGACGATCAGCGTTGAACCTTCGTGCATGGCAACCGCCGGCCCGATCCCCAGACCCAGAATAGTCGCCGGTACGAGCAGCGCCACGACTCCAAGGCTGACGAACACGTTCTGACGAATGATGCGGCGCGTTTGACGGGACAGTCCCACCGCGAACGGCAGGTGCGACAGGTCGTCGGCCATCAGCGCGACGTCGGCGGTTTCAAGCGCGACGTCCGAGCCTGCCGCGCCCATCGCGATACTGACCGTCGCGCTGGCCATCGCCGGGGCATCATTGACCCCGTCGCCCACCATTGCGACCTGTGCTTCGCTGCGCAGCTTGCGGATGGCGGTGACTTTGTCCTCGGGCATAAGGTCGCCCCAGGCCTCGTCGAGCCCGACCTGGCGCGCAACCGCATCTGCCACGCGCTGGTGGTCACCCGAGAGCATGACCATGCGCCGGATGCCGAGTTGCCGCAGGCGATCAAGCGCATCGCGAGCGGCTTCGCGGGGCGTGTCGAGCAGGCCGATCGCACCGAGGTCGGTATCGCCGCGCCGCACAACCATCGTTGTGTACCCTCCGGCACGCAGTTTCTCGATCGCGGCAGCCATCGGGGCGGACAAGGGGTCGATCCCCTCGGCGCCGAACATCTCAGCCTTGCCGATCAGCACCCGTTCACTACCCACTTCGGCGGTCACGCCGCGCCCGGTCAGACTCTCAATGTTGATCGCCTCGGGAATCGAACGATCGCCAATATGGTCCCTTCCATCACGGGCTATCGCCTGCGCGAGCGGATGGTCGCTCTGGCTCTCGACCGCAATCGCGACCGCTATCAGGTCCTCCTTGTCGATGCCAGGCGCGGCCACGATCTCCTGGATACGCGGCGCGCCCTTGGTCAGAGTGCCAGTCTTGTCGAATGCGATCGCATTCAGTGAACCAAGCAGTTCGAGCGGCGCGCCGCCCTTGATCAGGACACCGCCGCGCGCGGCGCGAGCCACGCCGGAAAGCACCGCGCTGGGCGTCGCGATAGCGAGCGCACAGGGGCTGGCCGCGACAAGCACCGCCATTGCGCGGTAGAAGCTCGCGCGAAACGGCTCGTCGATCACCACCCAGGCAAAAAGCAGAAGGACGGTGAGTCCGAGCACGGTCGGCACGAAGTAGCGTTCGAACTTGTCGGTGAAGCGCTGGGTCGGCGATTTCTGCGTCTCGGCCTCGCTGACCAGCTTGATGACTTTGGCGAGCGTGGACTCGCTGGCGAGCTTGGTGACTTCGATCTCGAGCGCACCGCTGCCGTTGATCGTTCCAGCAAAAACCCGATAGGCGGACTCGAGCCGGTCGGGATTGGCGCGCGCGGCATCGTCGTCCATCACTGCCCGCTTGTCGACCGGCATGCTCTCACCGGTCACCGGGGCCTGGTTGACCGCGCTCGAGCCCTTGACGACAAAGCCGTCGGCCGGAATGCGCTCGTCAGGTTTCACGGCGAGGACGTCGCCGAGCGCGAGTTCCTCCACCCGCACCTCGCGCGTCGATCCGTCGCTCTGGCGCACCATCGCTGTGCGAGGGGCTAGCTTCGACAGCGCCTCGATGGCGCGTTTCGCCCGACCCATCGCATAGTGTTCAAGGGCGTGACCAAGGCTGAACAGGAACAGCAGCAGTGCGCCTTCCGCCCATGCGCCAAGCGCGGCGGCGCCGGCGGCTGCGACCAGCATCAGCGTGTCGATCTCGAACCGCCGGGCCTTCAGGTTCTCGAACGCTTCGCGCAGCGTGAAGAAGCCGCCGAGTCCATAGGCGACAATGTAGCAACCCAGTGGAATCCAACCAGGCGCATCGCCGAGCTTCTCGATGGCGAAGCCGATCGCGAGCACGAGACCACAGCCGAGCGCGAAGACCAGTTCGGTCCACGAACCGAAAATTCCGCCGTGGCCATGGTCATGCTCGCCGGGGCCGTGGTCATGTCTGGCGTGATCCTCTTCGTCCGCGGTCTTCTGTCGCAGGCCCAGCTTCTCCAAAGCCACCAGGACTGCCGGTTCGTCGATCTGATTCCGGTCGAACTCGACCCGCACGAAACCCGCCGGGCTGACCCCGGCTTCGAGCACGCCAGAAATCTTGCCGAGTTGTTCGCCGATCCTGCTTGCTTCTCGCGGGCGGATGGTCACGCCAAGCTCCCATCCGACATGGCCAAAACGCGCCGAAATATCCGCGCCCGCAGCCTCGATGACCGAGCGCACCTGGGGCAGTGACAGCGCACCCGGGTTGAAGTGAACGCACAGCACCGGCGTGTCGCCGTTGGACTTTGCGATGTGTGCATCATCGACGCCGTCGCGCGCCTTCAGCACTGCCAGCAGGCGCTCGACGCAGCGATCAGCCGCGTCGTGTACGTCGGGCAGGACCAGCGGAACGTCGAATTTGACCTTCTCAACCATGAGCGCCCTCTCCACTATCGCAATCCCCGAGCCCGCTCAGGATTTCAACCGCTTCAAGGGTGACGAGACCGATGCCCGAAACTCCGGTCAGTTCGGCAGCGAAGCTGCGCAAGTTGTCTTCACCGTCAACAATTTCGATGACGAGGGCGCGGTCGTTCTCGATCACGTGTTTTCGGTGCAGATGTGTTGAATGTCCGAAGCCCATGAGGGCTTCGAGCACGGTTGCCCCGGCGAGCTTACGCTCCCGGGCGAGCGCGGTGACGTATTCGAACACCTTGCGATCACCGACATAGGCGCTCTCGTCAGTGTAGACGCGAAGCAGTCTCGCGGCCTTGTTCATGTCCATCTCCTTCACTGCGCCGCCGCCGGCGTGGGCGTGACGTCATCCAATTTATCATTCGAGAGGCCTTCCTTCGGACCCAGGACAACCCGGGCAATCGCCGGAAGGACCAGCAGGGTAAGGAGGGTCGCAGCGATCAGACCGCCGATGACGGTCATTGCCAGCGGCTTTTGCACCTCGGCGCCGGTGCCATGCGCCAGCGCCATCGGTACGAAGCCGATTGCGGGAACGAACCCGGTCATGATGACGGCGCGCATCTTGTCGATCATGCCGGCCCGAATGGCCTCGACCAGAACCACGCCCTCGTCGAGCCGCTCGCGGATAGCGGTCATGACGACGAGACCGTTGAGCACGGCAACGCCCGCCAGACAGATGAACCCGACCGCTGCGGACACCGAGAACGCGATTCCGGTCACCGCCAGGGTGAAGACACCGCCGGCAAGGCCGAGCGGCACCGCAAGGAAGACCGCGGAGGCCCGCCGCAGAGTCCCGAGAGCCAGGAACAGCAGCACGAAGATCGCCGCGAAGCACAACGGAACGACGATCGACAGACGGTCGGCCGCGGCTTGCAGGTTCTGGAACTGGCCGCCCCATTCGAGATAATAGCCGGCAGGCAGCTTGACCTTCGCAACCTTGGCCTGCGCCTCGGCCACGAATGAGCCCGCATCGCGCCCCTGAAGGTTAGCCTGGATCACGACGCGGCGCTTGCCGTTCTCGCGGGTGATCTGGTTGAGCCCTTCGGTGAAGCGAATCTGAGCGACCTGCGACAGCGGGACCGAACGGCGCGCCTGGCCCTCCTGCGCAGGCAGCATGACCGGGAGCGCCATGACCTCGTCAAGGCTTGCCCGCGTGGTGTTGGGCACCCGGACGGCAATCTCGAACCGGCGGTCGCCTTCGAACAGCAGTCCAGACTCGCGCCCGCCCATCGCGGCGGCAACGGTGTCGGCCACTTCTTCAACGCTGAGACCGTAGCGCGCGATCGCCGCGCGGTCGAAGCGGACGTCGAGCGTTGGTGCGCCGCCTGTCTGGTCGGCCTTGACGCTCGATGCGCCAGGGATCGACTGGAGCACTCGAACGATCTCGTCCGCCGACTGCGCCATCTTGTCGAGGTCGTCACCATAGAGCTTGATCGCGACATCGCCGCGCACCCCGGCGATCAGTTCGTTAAAGCGCAGCTGGATAGGCTGGCTGACTTCGTAAAGCTGACCAAGGCGTCCGTTGGCCGCCTTCTCGACACGCTCGACCACATCTTCCTTGCTGTCCACGCCATCAGGCCACTGGTCCTGCGGCTTAAGGATCACGAACCCGTCCGAGATGTTCTGGGGCATGGGATCGGTGGCAACCTCCGCAGTACCGGTCTTCGAGAACATGAGATGCACTTCGGGGAGCTTCGTTACCGCGTTCTCGACGCCGCGCTGCATTGCGAGCGACTGTTCAATGCTGACCGAAGGCACGCGGGTCGAGGCCAGCGCCAGGTTCTTCTCGTCGAGCTGAGGAATGAACTCGGACCCCAGCAGAGCGAAAGCGGGTATGGCCGCCACGAAGAAGGCAAGGCCTGCCCCGATGAAGCGCCACGGACGCTCCAGCGCACGGTCTAGCAGCGGCAGGTAGCGCTGCTTGGTCCGGGCGATCAGCCAGACTTCCTTTTCGGCGACCTCGCCGCGGATCAGGAGCGCAACCAGCGCCGGGACCAGCGTTATGGCGAGGATGAACGCCGCCACCAGCGCCAGCATGATAGTGATTGCCATCGGCGAGAAGGTCTTGCCCTCGACACCCGTGAACATCAGCAGGGGCGCGAAGGCAAGGAGGATAATCGCCTGCCCGAACACCGTCGGTTTGATCATCTCCTGGCTGGCGCGCATCGTCACTTCGAGCCGTTCGCGCAAAGACAAGACGCGGCCTTCATGGGCCTGACGGTGCGCGAGCCGGGCCAGGCAATTCTCGATGATGATCACCGCGCCATCGACGATCAGCCCGAAGTCGAGCGCGCCGAGGCTCATCAGGTTGCCGGGGACGCCGAAGATATTCATCCCTGTCGCCATCATCAGGAACGAAAAGGGAATGACGAGTACCGCAATGATCGCCGCGCGCCAGTTCCCGAGCAAAAGGAACGGCTCTGTTGCAAAGATTGGCGGCAGTCAGAGGTAGGCTGTCGCTCTGCGCCGATCAGGCGGCTGCTGCGAAATGGTGGTTGAGCATGCCCATGGCCTCCGTCAGCGCCGAGGGCCCAATGCCAAAA
>NZ_RQSI01000045.1:0-28623 GCF_003856955.1 Novosphingobium sp. LASN5T | reverse complement strand
CCTCCTCAGCTGGTCCAGGGACCGCCGAGGTTCGCAACCAATAAAATGCGCAGCAACTGCGCCCACTATCACGGGAATTCGGTGGCTACGCCGCGTTCCTGCGCATTACCGCGACCTCGCGATAAGCGATCTTATGCGCAGCTGCGCATAAGATCGTCCAGGCTTCTGCATAGGCATCGTAGACCGCGATCTGCTCAGAGGTCAGGTCATGGCGCAGGATGTCGTACTCTACCCCTGCGAAGCTGAGCGCCCGGGCGAGGTAGAGCCCGGAG
This sequence comes from Novosphingobium sp. LASN5T, assembly GCF_003856955.1. Taxonomy (NCBI): domain Bacteria; kingdom Pseudomonadati; phylum Pseudomonadota; class Alphaproteobacteria; order Sphingomonadales; family Sphingomonadaceae; genus Novosphingobium; species Novosphingobium sp. LASN5T. The sequence goes on along the minus strand of NZ_RQSI01000045.1, from coordinate 28,351 downwards.
GCCTTGAGGTCACGGGCGACGAGTTCCATCGCGGCAATCCCGCCGTCGCGGATTTCGCTGATGAACTGCTCGCGGGTTGCGAACGCCGTGCCCGGCCCCCACAGGCCAAGCCGGACCGCATAGGCGAGGTTGTTGACGTCCGAGGCGCCGGTCGCCGAGGCATAGAGCACGCGGGCGCGGGGCAAAGTATTCTGGAGCAGGACCCCGGCGATGCCCTGAAGCGAGCCCTGCTTCTGGCCCAAGGCCCCTTCCCCGCCCGCAACGCCGCCCATTTCGTGGGCCTCATCGAAGACGATCACGCCTTCGAAATCTTCGCCAGCCCAGCGGACGATCTGGTCGAGCCGGGTATCCTCGATGCGCGAGCTTCTGAGTGTGCCGTAGGGTACGAACAGGATGCCTTCGGGCGCGGTGATCTCCTCGCCGATCTTCCAGCGCGAGAGCTCAAGGATATCCGATGGCAGTCCGCCAATAGCTGTCCAGTCGCGCTGAGCGTCCTCAAGCAGCGGCGCATTCTTCGAGATCCAGATGTGACGGCGATTGCCCTTCAGCCACTGGTCGAGAATGCAGGCTGCTGCCTGCCTCCCCTTCCCTGCCCCGGTGCCATCGCCAAGGAAGAACCCGGTGCGGTAGAGCTGACCCTCGGGGTCCTCCTTGAGCGCAACTTCGCCGGCAGGGTGGCTGAAGCGGCCATGGAGATCGCGGCTCCAGGCCTCACCGGCATAAATCACGGTTTCGAGCTGGGCGGCGGACAGCAGCCGCGCGGTGACCGTGCGTTCGGGCAGTGAGGGCACGTAGTTGGGTTTCGGCGCGTCGATCGAGGCCATGGCGGCGGATTCGACGAGGTGGGTCGGATGTTCGCCAGCTTCCGCGATCACCACGCGTGAAGGCCGGTAATCGGCATAGACCCCGCGCTGCTCGCCCATCGCAGCAGGTTCGGCCAGCACTTCGTAAGCGACGGGGCGGACGTCGTTGGTCTGTGCGGCCCGCACGATCACGGGCCGGGCTGGACCGGTCTTCACCGAGCGGAACAGGCTGAGCTTTGGTCGGGGGGCTCCCGCCTGCGTCGCGTCGCGCAACGTCGCCCGGAGTGGCACGATTGGCAGCGCGGCGAAGAGTTCGCCGACCGAACCGCGATTGATCGTGGATACGCCGATATCGCCTGGCACCCTGTCGATCACCAGCACGCGAACGGCGATACCGGTGCCGTGCTTGGCATAGCCGCCCTTGTCCATACGGAGCGACAGAACGACCCGCGCGCCTTCAAGAGTGCGTCGGAAGGTTTCTTCGTACCTGGCCGAGGGCGAGAACCAGTCCGGCATGATCGCAACGATCCGGCCTCCGGGCAGCAGATGGTCGAGCGCGGCCCGCAGGTGCCTGGCGGCGGTGTTCTGATCTTGCCCACGCGATTGCGACACCGAGAACGGCGGGTTCATCAGAACAACGCTTGGCCGCGCGGTTCCGGAGAGCAGAGCGCTGAGTTTAGCGCCATCGTGGCGGTAGACCTTCGTGCCCGGAAACACGGCCTCGAGCAGGTTGGCGCGGGTTGGCTCGAGTTCGTTGAGGATCAGATCCTTGACCGCGCCCTTTGCAAGCGAAGCGATGATCCCGGTGCCTGCGCTCGGTTCGAAGAGCACGTCATCACTGGAGAGCCGCGCCAGATGAACGGCCAGACGGGCCAGCGCCGGCGGCGTCGAGAACTGCTGGAACTGGATCTGGTCCTCGCTGCGTACCGTGTGGGTTGGCAGTTCGCGCGCCAGCGCCTCGAGCGTGCTGATCGCCGCGCCGACGTCCATGCGACCGACCAGCTCGGGAATGGCCAGGGAGAGTGCTACTTCCAGCGCTTCGAAACTGTCGCGCTGCTCCCAGGCGCCTTCCGCGTCGCTGCCGCCTGCACTCTCGGTCATGGCCTGGCTCAGAGCCGCGCGGTCGATCGGGACAGCAAGGAGCAGCTTGGCGGCAAGTGTGCGCGCAGCGCCGAGAATTGCGCTGGCGCGCGGAATCGTTGTGGTCATGCGGAGATCTCCTGAGCTCGTGCCGATCAGCGGCACGCCCGCTCCACCCCCCTCCCCTCACCGCTTCAGGAGCTGCGCCCAGTCGTTCATGCGGCCCGGCGGCCATTCGGTCTCGATTGCAAGGCCGGGGCGTCGGTAGGATTCGGATGCGCGATCGCGCGCCCGCCTGCCTTCGGCGTCGTTGTCGGCCAGCAGGATTATGGTTTCGACTGAGGCCGGGATGTTGACCTGGTGGAAGCGTTTGGCGCCCATGGTCGCCCAGGCCTGGATACCCGTGAGCGACGTATAGGCAGCCGCAGTCTCGAACCCCTCGCAGATGCCGATGGTCTTGCCTGGCGGGCCGTTGGTCCATGCAGCGCCGATAGCCTGGCCGAGGACGCGCTTCTCGGTGTAGGTCGATGTCAACGGATCGAGGAAAATCCGCTGGATCGCGGCGATCGCGCCCGCCTTGCGCATCGCAACGAGGAGTGCCGGCTCGAAGCTCGCAAGCTTCCCCTGCCCTCGTGGGCACCGGGGGTGAAAGCGCAGGTCTTCGAGTGGTGCCCAGATCTGGCGCATCTCGCGAACATATCGCTCGGCTAGCGTTCCTTCGATTGAACGCGCTGATCGCCAGATGCTGAGGTGAATTTCCGTGCTGCGCTGGAAGCTGGGAGTCACGCCAGAGGCATCGACCGTCGGCAGGTCTGCGATGCGTCGAATTGCTCTGATTACGTCCCGGCTGTCGCAACCTGCGTGGCACGTTACGAGAATGGCTCGATCACCCTGGCGGATGGACAGAGATGGGGTTCTGTCGGCATGGCAAGGGCACCGACACATTGCGGTATTGCCGGACCAATTGCCCCCGATGCGCCGAACAAGGCTGCGTAGGTCGGGACTGGGATTGTTGTTGACGATGGGCATGACTGCCCAGTTCGACCCTACTCCCCTCCCCCTCGTCCTGCCCTTCGGCCTAACCGAAGTGCTCGGAAATCATCGGTCAGCCGGCATCCGAATTTGCGCGTCGCTCGGCATAACGAATGACAAAGGCTTCCCAGACTCTCATCCACTCCGCATCGGTCCGCTCTTGTTTGATACCGGGAAAGCCGGTGCGGAATGCGTTCGCCATGGTGTCGACGCACCAGGGCTTACCCTTCTCAAGCCCGATTGCTCGGAACTTAGTTTCCCTTTCGCCATAGGTCAGGCTGCCTGCTGGGAAAGGGAATACGGGCTCGGAGACCTTGATGTCCCGAACAGTCGACCGAGGAGCTTTCGTGACCGATGATCTCGGTGCGGTTTCTGGGGACGGAGCGCCCAGCAACCGCAAGTGCGGGCCAACGAGCTTCCGCTCTAAAGGTGCCGGCGAAGGCCGCAGCACTACTTTCCTGCCGCTGAAATCGACGTCAGCGTTCGGGTAGACAGCGGAGACCAATTGCATTGTTTCGCGCACGGTCTGGCGGAAGCGTTTGCTGTCGGCGTCGTTCCCCAAGTGCTTGGCCAATTGGTCCCAAGATATTACCTGGCCTCGGTCGCTGCTGATCCGCGGGAGCCTATACGCGAGGTAGGTATAGAGATCGAGCGCTGTGGGTGTGCCCTTGAGCTCACGGATTGCAACTTCGTTCAACGGAACGGCGTGGTCGATAAGGTGACTATAGAACGCCTCGGACATCCGGATTTCGCGAGCAAACGCGCCATTTTTTTCCAGCGATCCGGCGTATTCGTTTGAAATCTTTACGTCTCGCACGGCGAATGCGTTGTCGCCGGCGTCGTTGCCTTCCCAACGAATTTGCCATTCACACGCAAGCAGCCGATCGACTTGCTCGCGCATCAGATTGGCCGTTCCCCGTGGGCCATAAGAGACGGTCTGGTAGCCAAGTCGGCGCATCCATTCCGTGAAATTACGCCCCAAATAAACGTCTCGCGATCGCTTAGTGACGGCCTGAGAAAGCAGATAGATCAGCGCAACGCGTGGATAAGCTCCATATGGCACACCAACGCTTCGTAGCACGGGCTTACCGTCCACCGTCTGGAGAACCGGCCGTGGATTGATGGCCAGTGCATATTTTCCGTCTTCGCGAAGAATCGGTAGAGTATCATCCTTCGGACGCTTGGTCGGCAGCGACATGGCGCACAATGCGGAATGCAGAAATGCCGGAACGGGTTCTTCGTCCTGGACGCGAAGGAAGGCATCCATCGTGAGTTGAGTGCCGGCAGACTGCGCTAGGGAGCGGACTCGCTCTTCACCGCCGCCTAGCATTGCTAGGGCGTATTGATGTCCGATTGGACGCAGTGTGTCTCCGCTCATTGAACCGTCCCTTCCCGACTCATTGGAGCCTCGGGTTGGTCGTTAAACAACAGGTTTGAGCTTCGAAAGCAAGGCCATTGGCAGTTTCGACGGGTTTCCGAGCCTAAAACCTCCAAGTTGGCCGATGATCTCGGAGCGGTTCGGCGGGGCGAAACCAAATCCAATCTCAGTTTTGAAAAAAGCGATTCGCGAATCGGTTTTTCTAGGAGATTCCTTTAGTAGGTATGGGCTCCGAGATCATCGGTCCAAAGGGAACCGAGATCATCGGGGAAACGCACTGAATTCATCGGCTTGCACCGAGATCATCGGTGATTGTCCACAGCCGGATCAATTCGGCCGTCAGGGCGCCCATCTGACTGTGGGGTTGTCGCCCGCTGGCCCCCTCCCTGGACCCGACATCATCGGTCTGAGTCCCTACGTGCTGCATCGAGCCGACTCCTGATTCGCGAAACGGCACGGAGATCATCGGTCAATTTGTAAGGTTGGTGGCCGAAGTTTGCTCAAAACTGCCAAGAGTGCTAATTGGCGCCCTCAATCTCACAAAGCGGTGATCATGGCTACCGACGCAGCGCTCGACGCACAACCCGATGAACTCTTGGAAGACGGCCTTGGCAATCTGCACCGCAAGGCCCTCACCATCCTGAAGCGCATTCGTGACGGTGCGCTCGATCCGGAGACCGGGCAAAAGGTTGGCCCGTCGTATTCCATTTCGAAGGCGGCCTCCCTTGTGGGGCGAACAGCGTCTGCAATTCGCGAAGCTGAGCGTGATGGCCGCCTCCCCCAGCGCGACCGAACCGCTTCTGGCCACCGGGTCCAGTACTCATTGGAAGAATTGGATCATATGCGTGCCGTTTTTGGCACTCGCCCGTGGCGCGCTCCGACGGACACCCCGGCGGTCATCTCCGTCTCGAACTTCAAAGGGGGCGTAGGTAAGTCGACTGTGGCCCTGCACCTCGCACAGCACTTTGCCATTCACGGATACAGGGTGCTGTTCATCGACTGCGACAGCCAAGCCAGTTCGACGATGATGTTTGGCTATCGGCCGGATGTCGATCTGACCGAGGATGATACCCTCTACGGCCACTTCCATAATCCTGAACTGTTGGGCGTTCGTTCGATCATCCGGAAGACGCACTTTTTCGGGCTCGACCTGATCCCCGCCAATCTCAAGCTCTACAATCTAGAATACGAGATCGCCGGCTACCTGGCACAAAATCAGAACTTCGACATCATCGACATGATCGCCGAAGCCATCGATACGGTCGTCGATGACTACGACATCGTCATCATGGATCCGCCTCCGGCGCTTGGCATGGTTTCGATGGCAGTGCTGCAGGCAGCTAATGCGATGGTAATTCCTGTGCCGCCGAGCGTCATCGACTTCGCATCGACCGTGTCGTTTATCGACATGGCGCGCACAACGATGAAGCAGCTCGAGCAGCTCGCGAAGCGGGTGAAGCCGGCCTACAACTTTATCCGCCTCGTTGGCAGCAGGGTGGATGAAAGCAAGTCTATGCACCGCGAGATTCTTTCGATGATGCGGCAGGTCTTCGGCGGCTCGATGGCGACTTCTGTCCTCAAGACCAGCGCAGAAATCGACAATGCCAGCTCGCGCATGAAGACGGTCTTTGAACTTGATCGACCGGTGACATCCCATGAGGTTCACAACCGGTGCATGAAGCATTTGAGCGACGTTTGCAGAGAAATCGAGGCGGATGTCATTCGGTCCTGGGCGAGCAGGGCAGGGGAGGCGGTCTAGGGCCGTTGCCACGTGGCAACAAAGAGAAAATACAGTTAAAATACAATAATTAAGCTCATATTTTGAGAAATTGGATTGGTGAGATAGGGCGAGATTTTATTGGCTGAACGATGGATGTTGCCACGTGGCAACGTGCGAAGATTCAGGGTGAAATCGAGGCCCAGGCAGGGCTTGTTGCCACGTGGCAACAAGCGGCCGCCAAATGTGATTTGAAAGGTTTGGAGTAGGCGATGGCAAAGGGTAACCGGGGCTTCGGCAGCAGTTTGACAGAGGGGCTCGACGACGAGATCGACGTCGGCAGCCCTGCGCCATCGGAAAGCATTATGGCGAGCCGTAGTCAGAGCCTTGCGAGAATTGCTGCCGGGAAAGTCGTCACGGATCGTACCGAGTGGGTCGACCCATCTCGCTGTCGTCCCTGGCGTCTGCATAACCGCGATCTGGACCACTTGAACGAAGAGAGTTGCCGCGATCTCATTGACGCATTCCTCTCCGCTAAGAAGCAGCGCATTCCCGCAATCGTGCGCCGCCTCAAGGATGACCCAGACTACGACTTCGAAATTATCGCGGGCGTAAGGCGATGGTGGACCGTTCAGTGGCTGCGCGAGCATCATCACCCGGAATACGAATACCTCGTCACGATCCAAAACGTTTCGGACGAGGAAGCGTTCAGGGTTTCGGACATTGAGAACCGGTCGCGCAAAGATATCTCAGACTGGGAACGGGCGAAGGAGTATTCACGGGCGCTGGAGGAGTTCTATGATTCCAACCAGAGGGAAATGGCAGAGCATCTGAAGATTTCGCGCTCATGGCTTAGTCGCCTGCTCGATGTGGCGCGGTTGCCGGCCGAGATCGTGAATGCCTTTCCGGACACGCATGGCATCACGGTCCGCATCGCAAGAGACATCAAGCCCCTCACTTCAGAGAAGCGCACCCTGGATTTGATGGCAGCAGAAAGCAGGGCTATTGTTGCTGAGCGCGAAGATCTGGGAACGGCTATGCCCGCTCCGGAAGTCGCAAAGCGCCTTATTCGGGCAACCGTCGCTCCCGTAAAACCTGCTGGCGGTGAGATCGAAGTGAAGGGCGCCGCTGGCAAAGTGATCTTGCGCTATGCCCATTCTTCGAGGAGCGGATATACCTTCAAGGTGCCCGCGCGTAGCGGCGCATCGGCATCTGAAATCTTGAAGGCCATTGAGGCTATCTTGACGTCCTGACCTTTTGGGGGCGTTGCCGTGTCCGTGAGTCGTGTGACAAATCGCCTGGGTGAATCAGTCTGACTCGACTGATTCGAAATTCCCGTTGGAACGCGCGATTCCATCTGCGGCATGTGCTGTCGCATGGACAGCTTGAACCACGGCAGCTTCGTCTGGCTTGAGGCGGTATGCGGTGAACGCAATATCGCGCGGCGTTATACCGTCGCCCTGAGCCAGGACCTGTTCGGTGCGTCGATCGTCGAATTCGCCTGGGGGCGGATCGGGACCAAAGGGCAGGGGAGGGCGGTCTCGTTCGCCTGCGCGGATGAAGCTGCGCGCTTTGCCCGCCATCTGCTGCGCCGCCGGGCGTCTGCGCCCAAGCGGATCGGCGTGCCCTACCGCGAGGTCGCGTTGGCGCCGTAGTAGGCCTCAGGAGCCTCTGTGAGCGCCTTTAGGGGCCAGGGCATGGTCTCCGGGGCGCAGCGTTGCCAGATCGGCTTTCTCGAGCGCCATAGCGGCCTGTGAAGCGGTACGGCGGGTCACACCGAGCGCGCGAGCCAGTTCGGCGCGTGTGAGGGGGCCGAGGCCACCAATCAGTTGCCACATCGCTGGCGCCTGCGACGAGGCGTAGAGGCCCGCGAGGCGTTCTTCGCCGCGCGCAACCATAGCCGTGACGGCGGCGAGGTCCGCTCCTACGTCACCCGCCGCCGCGCCGATCGCACTCGACAGCAGGGAGGGGAGGGGGCGTTCGGGATCGGCACGGAACAGCGCCCGCGGGGCGAGCCCGGCGAGCGCCAGCGGCGCCGCGCCCAGGGCGAACAGGTGCGGGCGCATCGCGGCGGCGAGCGAGGCGGCCCAGGCACTTCCGCGCGCGGCGAACCGCTGGAACACGCGGCCCTCGATCAGCACCTCCTCGCTGCCGCCCTTGTGACGCGACAAAATTTACGACATTAGACGCATAATGTGGAATAAATTGGATATAATGACTGCTTCAGCGCGGAAATGCTTGTCACATGAAAAATGGTGCTATCTGCTTCGGTCAAAATAGGCGACAGTAAGGGTGGCCAGAAAACGCCGGGATTCTCCCGATGATCGAACGCAAGCCGCCAAGAACAGCCAGGCTATCGGAAACCGCGCTGAAGCGGGGTGTGGACATCTATCAAATCTTCCGAAAATCCGTGCCGCTGGATGAACCGCTGACCGCTGCGGCCGTGTCCGCGATCTCCAGCGAAACCGGCCTGGGTCCACGCCGGATCCGCGAGTTGGCACGGCGCTATCGCCACAAGCCGATTGCCGAGAGCCTGGCCTCACGGCCGCGAGGTCCAAAGCCGGGAAGTCGTCATGCGCCAACGGAGATCCTCGAGGCGATCGACGGCCTGTTTGAGGAACTTGTCCTGACAAAGGTGCCGCTCAGCGTTCGGGAGGCGGCTCAGCAGGTTCGCTATTTGCTGATTGCGGACGATGGCGACTATGGCTTCGATCCGGGGATCGTGCCGAGCTTTCGGACGATCGAGCGGATGATCAACGAAATAAGCGAGCCGCAGAAGGCGCGCTTCATGGGTTCGAAGCGACGGACCGCTCACGAGGCGCATCCGGGCGAATATAAGAGCGATGGCCTGCTCGATGTCGTGCAAATGGATCACACGCCGGCCGACGTCATGCTCGTCGACAGCGTGCACCGTGTCGCTCTGGGCCGACCGTGGGTGACTTTGCTCATCGACGTTTGGAGCCGCTGCATTCTGGGCTTCTACGTGAGTTTTGGGGCACCCTCGATTTTTCGCTGCGGTCGGGCCATCGCCAATGCCTTGCTACCGAAGCAACCGCTTCTCGACAGCCTGGGTCTCGACATCGACTATCCGATGCATGGCTTTTTCAAGAAGTTACATGCCGATCACGCCGGCGCCCATCGCGCGGAAGTATTTCGAAGCGCGTGCCAGACTTATGGAATTGATCCCGACGTGCGGCCGCGTGGCCCCGCACACTTTGGCACGCACATCGAACGATTGATCGGCACCATGGTCCGGAAAATGCGGCTGTTGCCGGGGGCGACCGGAGGCACTGTCACGGCGCGAGACGGGTACGATTCGGAAGCGGAAGCCGCGATGACGCTTGATGAGTTCGAGCGGTGGTTCCTTCGGGAGATTTGCCGCTATCACCACACGCCGCATGACGGCCTGGGCCAAATTGCACCTGCGCAAATGTGGGCCATGGGCGCCCAGAGCCACGGACCGCTGATGCCCCCCGGCGTCGACGTCGAGCAGCTGACGCGCCGATTTTTGCCGTGGGTGGAGCGGACGGTGCAATCGGGCGGCGTGAAGATCGATCACATCCGGTATTGGCATGAAAGCTTTGCACGGCGCCTGGGTCTCAAGATCATGATTCATTATGACGAAAGGACCATTCAGGCGGTCTACCCCGAGATCGATGGCGTGCTCCTCGCGGCAGGGGTGGTGGGATCCTATCCCAACGTGACAAAGCCCGAATGGGATGTCGTTGTCGCTGCCCGGCGCCAGGCAGGAACGGCGTATCAACTTGCTGGCGGGCAAGCAGAAATTGCCCGGTTAGTGCATGCCAATCGGCAGGAAGTCCTCAATGCCAAGGGCCGGACACGGCGATTGCGAGAGGAACGCAAGCGGCAAGAACGCGAAGGCATTTCGCATGCCAGACAGCCGGCAGAATCCGAGGTTTCACCAGAATCCAACTGGGTGTCGGTGGCTGACCTCCATGATGAAGGGTGGCTCCAATGGAGGGATTAGAACCTGCACAGCCGAAATTGCCGTTCTGGATTGACTTCAAAGAGGCGCGGCAGGCGGTCAATACGCTGGTTGGGGTCGCGCATGATGAACCGGATGAGCGGCCGCCCGTCATCATCCTCGTTGGCCAATCAGGTATGGGGAAAACCTCGATTTTGCGGGAGGCGAAACGGCGCATTGACCTCGATTTCCCCCAACCTTCTGGCTGGAACGATGCAAGGTATACGCCGATGCTGCGGACAGTGATCCCCGCAAGCCCAACCTCGCTGAAGATCAATTTGACGCTGCTCTGGAAGCAGGGCTGGCCGATCACCACCAGCATCCATCGCATCGCCGATCTGAAAGTTGTCGAATTGCTCGGTCGGCAGCGCACCAGGTTGGTGGCGGTCGACAACGTTCACGCGATCCTCACCGCTGGCGGCAAGGCGCGACGCGATACGCTCGATGCCTTTCGGTTCCTGATGAGCGAGGGCAATGTGCCGATGGTGGTTGCAGGCCTTGATGTCGCAGCGGATATTTTTGCCGAGGATGTTGAACTTGCCTATCGTTCCATCATCCTGAAACTGAAGCTCTGGCCACCAGGAGAGCCATCCCAGCAGCTGATTCTGGCCCTCGCTCGCGGTATGCATATGCTTGAACCGGATCGATTTTCTGAGCCTGATACGGCCGAGTTTATCTGGCGGCACAGCCGTGGCGTAACCGGGAATTTCAAACGCCTCCTGCACTGGGGTGGCAAGATTGCGAAAGACGATGGTCGCCAGCGGGTCGAGTTTGATGATCTGCGCGCCGCAGCGGCGATGCTCCCGGCTCTGGCTTGATGGCTCGCAAATGGTCGCCAAACCTCGAGCCCGAGACGCTGGCGTTCCCGATAAAGCCGCGCCGACATGAAGCGTTCGACTCGTGGTTGAACCGTTTGACCGTCGCGCACCAGGTGAGCCGGTCACAGCTTTTCCGCCATCTGCAGATCGATCCGGTTTTGGCGGGCCTGGATTTGGCGCGGGGGCAGGGCGGTCTCGATCCGGCACGGCATTCCGCCTGCGAAGCGATGGTGAAGCGGCTTGCCTGGGCGGTCGAGGTTGATCCCGAGCAGATCATGGCGATGTTTGTCCGGTGCGAGGCGGGTGCGCTCCTGCCAGGTCCGCATCGCCGTTACGTCTGCGCGCAATGTTGGTACGAGGCGCAGCGGGCAGGTGAACCTTTGATCGTGCGCCGGGAATGGATTTTGCGGGCGAGCTGGCGATGCAGGAGGCACGGGTTGCCGCTCAGCGACATGCGGACCATTCCGCCAGACTCCAGGGGACGGCCGCTTCAGGCATTTTTGGCGTATGCGGCCATACGATCTCGTAAGATTCTATTGAAAATCAGGCCGAATGCGCACGCGCGTGCGCAAAACAACGCCGTCCTTGATTACCTGATCGCACCCGGTAATTGGGAGGGGCTCGTCCCGCCATACCCGGCCTATCAGGCCCGGTTTGCAGTCAATCAATACCATTTTGCGAGTGATCGGATCGCGATGCTGGCCCTGGCGCACAGCTCGCGTTCCTACAGCGCGCGTCGATTTGAGCGCATGATCGCGGCCAAGCTGCCAGAGCGGCCGCTACCTGGTGGCGGAACCAAACCACCGGTTCGAGGCGCATTGCGGCTGCGGACCTGCAGGCCTTCCAAACCCAAATCCGCATGGACTTGCGATATCTTTGCACTGTTCGCCGCATACGGCGCGGTGCAGCAGCGCCGGGACAGGGAGAGGGAACTGGCGGCGTTATTCGCGCGCCTCGATCGGTTTCCTCGTCCCGCGACAACAGCCTGGCAGCCTAGCGATCTGTTTGGTAGCGCCAGTCAGGCAAGGCCATGGGTATCGTAATCGCGCATGCAAAGGTTGCGAACGGCCCTTGATGGTTCGCGAGATGCCTGGCTTCGAGTTGTCGAAGTAGCTTGGCGGCTCCGGCTTTGGTCGCGGGGAGCGCGCGGGCGAGCTGGGCCGGGGTGAGGGCGCCAAATGCGAACAGCAGCATCCAGGCGAGCGAAAGCCGTGAGTTCGACCGCTGGTTCGGAAATTCGCGCGCGAAGATTTCGGCGGCGCGGGGCATGCGGGCGATTTCGCAAGCGGTGTCGTGGAGGGCATCGAGCAGACTCTCCCGCGCGGCGGTGCGCCGTTCGTCGCGGTCGCGGTCGGCGCGGAACAGCCGGCGCTGGACGATGCCGGGGAAGGGGAGGGGTTTCTCGCTCAACCGGAACGCTGACCCAAGCGCCGTGGCGACGAGGTTGATCGCCCAGCAGGGGGTTCGCGCGGTGGCGGACAGGGCGTCTGCCTGAACGCCGCTCGAGTATCTAAACCTGTCTACCAGGCCGAGCAGTCGCTCGAGCGGATCGCCGGGCAGCTTCTCTTGGGCCACCGCCTCGAGCACCGCGTCGAGATCCCCCATGCTCGCCACGACGATCGCCTGGGTCTCGGTGGCCTCGCTGACCATCGGCCGGATGGCGATCTTGCGCACCATGCGGATCGCCTGCGTGAGCGGCTTTTCGCGAGGCGGCAGGGCGCGCTCGAGCAGGGTGAGGAAGGCGTTGCGCTCCGCGGCGCATTCCGCGCCGATCAACGCGGGCCCGAGCGTGATCGCGCGGTCCTGGCGGTACTGTTCCCAGGCGCGGCGGAGCCAGCGGAGCGCCAGCGCGGTCCGCGTTTCCGCGGGATAAGTGGTGGGAGAGGCGAGCAGACACCTGGCCAGAGCGTCGATCTGGCCGATCCGGAAGGCGATGGGGCCGGCGTCGATCGCGCTGCTCAAGCGAATGCCCCCCCTTTTGCTGCCTCGGTCGGGTTAGCCGGGGCGGCAAATCGGGTCAACCCGAGAGTTCACTAAACATACAGTTTGGTATCCCATCATTCCGGGCACGAAATACCCGGACTTTCCATAATTGAACCTTATGGTAAAATCGGTGTTGCCGACAGGACCGATTTTGCCCAAAAAGAACCGGTGAAACCCGCCGAAAACACCGATGCTCGCAGGACCTGATCAGCCGTTTCCGTCCGCGGTCGAGCTGGTGCTGCAGCGATACGCGCCGCTGGTCGATGCATGCGGCGCCAGCGCGATTGGGCTCGAGGCGGCGGTCAAGGCGATGGCGCCGGCGACCAAGGCTGCGATCACTGCCGACCTCAAGTGCTACCTAGCCTGGTGCGCAAGGCGTCGACCGGCCGTCTGGGCTGTGCCCGCCGAGCCGGAGAACTTGGTTCATTACCTCCACTGGCTTTCCAAGGGTTCGGACACGCGGCGCCCCGCGAAGCCCGCCACGCTGGCGCGCCGGATTGCCAGCATTGCCCGGGTGCACCGCATTCTGGGCTTCGGAGAAAAGGAGCCTCTGCCGACCCAGGCCGGTATGGTGCGCGACACGCTGAAGGGCATCCGTCGCGACAAGCGGCAACGCCAGCGGCAGGCTGCGCCGCTCCGGCTTGGTGAAGAGATGCTCGAAGGGCAGGGGGCTCCCGAAGGAGTGACGGTCAAGGCGCTGCTCGCCTCGTGCGGCACCGACATCATCGGTTTGCGTGACGCCGCATTGATCAGCCTTGCCTACGACGCTGGCTTGCGGGTCTCTGAACTCGTCGCAGCGGCGGTGGCGGATCTGCGGCAGGTTGGTGACGGCAGCGGCCGATTGGACATTGCCTATTCCAAGACTGACCAGTTGGGGGAGGGGGCTAAGGCCTGGCTGTCGCCCGATACCATGGCACGCGTGTCAGCCTGGTTACTGGCAAGTGGCCTCAGCGAAGGCCCGGTGTTTCGGCGTATCAATGTGCTGACCAGTCCTCCAGATCCGGCGGGCCAGCAGGTGGTCCGGCACTACATCGGTGCCAAGCCGCTGACCCGCCAAGGGGTGGTCGCCATCCTGCGTCGCCGGGTGCTCGAGGCTGTAGATCTCGGCCACGTCGAGCTCGAACTCGGAATGGAGGGAGCCGCGGTTCGCTCCCTGAGCGCCCATTCGTTCCGGGTCGGGCTGACCCAGGACCTGTTTGCGGCCGGGGAGGATGGCGCGGGGATTGCCCTGGCGCTGCGTTGGTCTTCTCCCACCACTGCCCTCCGCTACGCGCGCGAACTGGCCGTGGGCAATAATGCGGCGGCACGGGTGCTGGGACGCTTGCGCGACAGCGAGGCACCCTTGGTGGCGCGGCCCACAGCGAACCAGTGAGTGCCATCACGTTATGGCCCGGCCTTGGTATAGAATTGCGGATGCATCGCCCGTCGCAGCGTCTCGGCTTTCGCCAATTCTTCCAGCTGCGCTGAACTCGAAAGGCCAGGCACCTTTCTCAGTTGTCCGGCCAGCTGAAGCATCGCCCGCTGAAAGGCTTTGTTGCTGCTGGCACGCTGCCGGACGCCGAAATTGTGCAATTCGGCAAGATCGAGTGCGAGCAAGGCGATTGCTTCGGGAATATCGGAAAGGACAATGTTGCGGATGGTGGCGACATACTCGTACTCGCCGTGCCCGTAGAGATTGAGTTCGAGCAATCCGTCGGCCTTTAAATGACCGAGCGGCTCTCCGGCGAAATGGACGCGACCTGAGGCGGCCACCAGGCCGTGGGTAAGGTCCCATGTGAGCTTGTTTCGAGTGCGGGCAAGCCAGCGGGACAGCAACAAAAACTTGCGACGAAAGGCCTGCTCGAAGGGATGGCTGTGGGCGGGCCAGACTTCGAAGGCTGCGGGAATTCGTTCGAGTTGCTCGATGAGATGGGGGCCGTTGAAGAACGATTCCGCGCTGAAATGACGCAGCTCGACATAGCCCTTGAGCAGTTTGGCAAAATTGGCGGCGTAACCCTTGTCGCGTCCGGCAGTCGCATCGAGCAGATTTCTGAGGGCCGTCCCGAGTAGGAACTTGCCTTTCGGATCTTGCGCCAAATGTCGCAGCAGCGGAACGCCTACGGCATGGCGTTGCAGGCCAGTGTAGCGGCTGAACAGCCGATCGTTATTCGCGAGCAGCAGTAGCTCATCGACTCCGAGGATAAAGCGGTCCGGATCGAGCCGGAAACCATCGCCGGCATCGATGTTGATGTGCCAACCGCAGCCATCGGTATGCTCACTGGCGAAGAAATTGAAATCGCCGTCGATCTCATAAATTACCTCGCAGTGCTCGGTTCTGATCGTCTCCGCCTCCTCAAGAGGCAGCGGAGGGGTCAGCAGTTCCACGCCGGCAAGGCGGCCTTCCGGCCAATTTAGTGGGTCCAACCCATATTCCGGGACAACGTAGAAGCCAGGTCGCTGCGGGGCTTTGGATGGGGCCGACCAAGTCCGCCCCGTACGCTCGCGCAATTTTGATGCGAAGACTCGGCAGAAGGCCGGCGAAGCTTCGTCCATGGGTTCACCCTCGCGGAGCTCTCGCTCGAAACGGGGATCGCCCAAGTCGCCGAGGATGACCTCCAATTCGAAACCGACACGCCAGGAAGGGATCGCGGACATCGCCGGGAAGGTAATTCAAATCGGGAGCGTGTAAATGCGTGTGTCGCAATGTCAGCAATTTTGGCACATGGCAGGCCACAAGGTTGGCCGGCGGTGACGTCAACTTTGGCGCACCACACAGGCTAGGACAGGCGGGGCAGGGGGCTTCTCTCAACGTCCGCACACTCGGTTCAAACGGGATGGGTGCCAGGCATCTGATCCGCCTCGGACGATGGTCAACCGGGGCTCAAGCGATTACCATACGGGGACAACCGGTCGGTTGACCCCGTTAGATGGATTGTGACAAATGCCCTTGATCGGTTACGCCCGCGTTTCTACCGACGAACAGGATACCTTCGCCCAGATTAGTGAGTTAAGACGCGCAGGCTGTGTAACCCTATTCGAGGACCGGGCCAGCGGCGCTAGCCGCAGCCGTCCGAAACTGGCCAGCGCGCTCGCAGCGGTGGGACAGGGGGACACCCTCGTGGTTGTGCGGATCGATCGCCTCGCACGATCGTTGTCACATTTGCTGGAAATCGTCGAAGCGCTCCGCGCCAAGGGAGCGTATTTTCGCTCGATCAATGATCCGATCGACACCAGCAGCCCGCAAGGGATGCTGATGACACAGATGCTTGGCGCCTTTGCGGAGTTCGAACGTGCGCTTATTCGCGAGCGGACGCGGGCAGGGCTGAAGGCCGCGGTTGCGCGCGGCGCCAGACCGGGAAATCCGAAGATGCGCGCGAGAGACCCGTCGGCGATAGGCGACTTGCGCCACAGTTTGAAGGAAAAGCATCTTCACGAATTGGTCGATGGCCGGCTTCGATGGCTGCCAATCGTCGAGCGGTTGCGACCGCACTTACCCTGGAGCTTGGTGCTCCGGCGTATTCAGGCGCTTAAGCCGCCGGTGCGGTCGTTTTCCGAGCGTACCCTGGTGAAGGCATGCCGAACGTTGGTCGAAGCGGGCTACGCTGATCGGGTGATACTCGAGGCGGCGCCGCGATTGGCTCCCGACAGTCGGATCGCATTGCTGGTGGCCGACAAGCTCAACAACGATCCAGATGCTACTCTTCGCAGCCTCGCGACGTGGTTGAGCAAGGATTTGCGAGAGCCAACGCCGCGCAAAGGTACGCAATGGTCGCCTGAGGGGGTGAGGCGCGTGATTTCTCAGGCGCGGAATTTGGGCTTGATCGTCGTGCCGAAGTTACCGGCGACCTTATCGCCGTGAATGCCGGAGAAGGTCGGCTGCGGGCCGAAAGGCGACTGACAGCTTCCAGCGCAGGAGAGGCATGAAGTTGCCGTACAGATCCACCTCCGCATGCGTTGCTGCTTGACCAAACGCATTCGCCATACGATATGCGCCGGCAAGGCGATGGATTTCCGCCGGGCTTCGGCCGAACCGCCTTCGGGCTGATGATTCCTACCTGATGCGTTTTCGCAACAAGGAGGAATCGTGCGCGCTAAATTCGCAATATTGCTGTCGAACCTGAACGTCCTGACCTTTGTTCGGGACCGGCACGACCATGCTCTGTCCGTGTTGCGTTGGCTGGCGCTCCTTGTTCCCATGGCGGCGGCGGTGGGCAGTCTCTGCGCAGCCTTCCTCTGGAGCCTGGATATTGCCACGCGCACGCGCTTTGCGCATCCATGGCTGCTGTTCCTCCTGCCGGTCGGCGGGTTCGCGGTCGGGCTGCTCTATCATCTGTTTGGCCGCAGCGTCGAAGGCGGCAACAACCTGATCGTCGAGCAGGTCCATGAACCGGGCGGCGGCGTACCTTTGCGCATGGCGCCGCTAATCTTCCTCGGCACCGTTGTCACGCACCTGTTCGGCGGCTCGGCCGGGCGAGAAGGGACGGCTGTGCAGCTGGGCGGCAGCCTTGCCAGCGCCTTCGCCACGATGTTTCGGCTTGATGCCGAGAGTACCCGCATCATCCTGATGGCGGGTATTGCCGCAGGTTTCGGGGCCGTTTTCGGCACACCGCTGGCAGGCGCCGTTTTCGCTCTCGAAGTGCTGGCAGTCGGCCGTGTGGAATATCGGGCGCTGGTGCCGGTACTGATAGCTGCGATTGTCGGCGACTGGACCTGTCACCAGTGGGGAATCCACCACGGATTGTACCATATCGACTATCTCCAGCGCGCGGTCGGACCGATTGCCGTCGACCCGGTGCTTCTGCTCGAGGCGGGCGTTGCCGGTGTGGCGTTTGGACTGGTCGGCCTGCTGTTCTCCGAACTGTCGCACGGCTTCGGCGACTTCGTGAAGCGCCACGTCCGCTTCGGGCCGCTGCGTCCCTTCCTGGGCGGCCTGGCGGTGATCGCTCTGGTCTATCTGCTCGGTACGCGCGACTATCTTGGCCTCGGCGTCTGGGCGCCCGACGCCTCGACACCCACCATCGCCGGCTTTTTCGCGCCGGGGCCTGACTACTGGAGTTGGGCGCTCAAGCTGCTGTTCACGGTCGTGACGCTGGGCACCGGCTTCAAGGGAGGCGAGGTAACGCCGCTGTTCTTCATCGGCGCGGCGCTCGGCCACGCCCTTGGCACCCTATTCGGCGCTCCTGTCGATCTTTTTGCCGGTCTCGGGTTCGTTGCTGTCTTTGCCGGGGCAGCGAACACGCCTTTGGCCTGCACCATCATGGGCATCGAACTGTTCGGTGCTACCCATGCCGTCTACATCGCCGTAGCCTGTTTCGTCGCCTATCTGTGCTCAGGCCACAGCGGCATCTACCTGTCTCAGCAGATTGCCGTCCCCAAGCATCCGCGCATTTCCATCAGCCCCGGCATTACGCTGCGGAGCGTTCGCGCCGCGCGCCCTCAGATCACAAAGCAGGATCTTCGTAAAAATGACTGACACGGCTATTCTCACGTCCAGCGAGATCGGCATGCTGCGTATCTACATGGCGCCGCGTGATACGGCAGAGCCGCGCAAGGCATGGAAGCTGTGGTCAGCACGCCCGCTCTATCGTGAGCTTGTCGTCCAGGCCAAGGCTGCCGGTCTGATGAACGCCGTAGCCCATCATACCCATTACGGCTTCAGCAACCACGGGCCGGTGCTCGATCAGGGCGCGGAAACGAGCAATCCCTATCTGACCATGTGCGTCGAACTGATCGGCCACCGCGCCGATCTTGAACTGTTCTGCCAGCGGCATGCCGCCCTGCTGTCGACGAAGGTGGTCATCTACAAACAGCTCGAACATTGGTCGATCGAAGCCCCGGCAAGGCCGCATCAGGAGAGCAAAGCATAAAGATCCTTTCCGTCATCGTCGGAGCCGACAGCACTGCGACATGCCTCAATGCAGCCGTTCTCGCAGCGCAGAGCGTGGGGGACTGTACAATCGAAGCGCTGAATGTCGTGGTCGATCCCGGCCTGCTCGTTGCCGCCAGCGAAGAGGTCGATATGCAGCGTCTGCGCGAACATTGGGAAGGCACGGCCAGCGAGCGATCGGCCGCCTGCCACACGGCTTTCGTGGCATGGACCGCAGGAGCCGCCCAGGACGCGCCACCCGTTGCCTGGCGAACCATCGTTGGGGATGAGCAAGTCGTGGTGACGCAGGAGGCGAACAATGCCGACCTGCTGGTCGTGATCGCCCACGAGCGAAACATGGACGGCGGGGACGCCCTGCATGCCGCGCTGTTCGATAGCCAGAAACCGGTGCTGATCGTCCCGGTTTCCTGGAAGCCCCAGCCCGGTCAGAGCTTTTCGCGTGTGGCTGCCGGCTTGAGCGACTCCGATGCGGCAAGGCGCGCCATCGAGGCGGCCACGCCCTGGTTGGAAGGCGCCACTGACGTCACCGCTATTCGGATCGGCGATGCAGGTGATCCGGCGCTCAAGCTGGAAGCGCTGCTCGACGATGCAGGGATTGCGCACCAGCTCCACGTCGTGCCGCGCTCGCACGAAAACCTTGGTCAGCAACTCCTGACTGAGGCCCATCTGGCGGGAGCGGATATGCTTGTGACGGGAGCCTATCGGCATAACCAGCTGATCGAATGGTTCGCAGGCGGAACCACCCGGCACCTGCTCGCCAAGGCGGACATCCCGCTCCTGATGGTTCGCTAAGGTTGAAGGGGGCGTGATCTGACGGGCGCATCGACACGACGCAGCAGAGACAGGTAGCATCGCGCGATGATCTCCATCCCGAACCTGACGCTCGCTTATCTGCTGCTCGAATGGGCGATCCGGCTCATCATGGTGGTGGTCATTCCGGTGCGGCGTCCGCCCGAAGCGGCGCGCAGTTGGCTGCTTCTCGTGCTGTTCTTGCCGGTGCCCGCCTTCATCCTGTACCGCCTGATCGGCCGGGCCGCGTTCCCATCCTGGCGGCGGGACCGCTTCAGGCGGGCGGCGCCGGAGCGGGAGAGTGCCGGGCAGGCGCTGATGAGCAGCAAAAGCGCGCCTTCCCGGACAGCTGTGCTTGCACAATGGCTGGGCGGTTTTCCAAACTGTGGGGGCAACGCCCTCCATCTGCTTGAGGACTATGACGGCACGATCGACGCTATGGTGACGGCGATAGATGCAGCCCATGTTCGGGTGCATCTGCTGACCTACATCTTCGCAGACGACCGGACGGGACAGAAAGTCGCAGATGCCCTTGGCCGCGCACATGCACGCGGCGTCGATGTCCGCGTCCTGATCGATGCGCTGGGCTCGCGCCCTTGGGCAAAACGCAGCCTACCGATGCTGGCGGACCGAGGCGTCACTGCCCGCCTGGTCCTGCCGGTTCGCTTCGCGGCGCTTCGCCGTGCGCGAAGCGATCTGCGCAATCACCGCAAGCTGTGCCTGATCGATGGCAGGGTCGCTTTCGTAGGGTCGCAGAATATTGTGAACCGCGATTTCAAGCCCGGGATCGTAAATGACGAACTCGTAGCGCGGGTTGAAGGCCCGGTTGTCTGCGCGCTCGATGCGGTCTTTGCCAGCGACTTGTTCCTTGAGACCGAACAGACCATCGCGGCCTTGCCCGTGCCCGATGCCTCAGGCGCCTCAGAATTGCAGGCGATGCCCAGTGGGCCAGACTACCGCGTGCCCGGCTATGAGCGATTGCTCGTCGAACTCGTTCACGAGGCGCAAGAGAATATCACCATTGTCTCGCCCTATCTGATCCCAGACGAAGCCCTGCTGACCGCGCTCAAGAACGCGGTCGCACGCGGCGTCGCGATCGACCTCGTCGTTTCGCGTGTCGTGGACCAGCGGCTCGTGAACCTTGCCCAGCGATCCTATTATAGCGAACTGCTCGAGGCGGGCGTACGCCTCCACCTCTACCGCGACAGGTTGCTGCACGCGAAGAACGTATCGATCGATGGCCGCATGGCCGTCATCGGATCCAGCAATGCCGATGTTCGCTCCTTCATGCTGAATGCCGAGATCAGCCTGATCTTGCATGATGAAGCGTCCACCGGACCTCTCGCGGATGTCCAACGGGGATACATCCGCCGAAGCGACTGACTTTTGCTGGAGGAATGGCGTGATCGCCCGCGTGTTTCCCGCTTCTGCGAAAATCTAGCTCGCCTCGTCAGTCCTTTGCTGTGACCTCGCGCCTGCGGTGCCGGAAGTGTGCGGCGAGGCCGACGAGGAGCAGCACCGCGAGTACGGGCAGCAGAACATGGCCCACATCGCGGACGCGGCCAAAAGCGGCCTCGATGCCCTGACCGAAAAGGTAACCCAAGGTCACGAAGACCGTCGCCCAAACCATGGCCGCCAGAGCGTTGATGGCCATGAAGCGGGAGGCAGGAAGCGCAGTCGTGCCGATCGCGATCGGGCTGACGGTGCGCAGGCCATACAGAAAGCGGAACCCGAACACGAACAGCACCGGCCGCCGCTCGAACACATCGATGGCGCGGCGGAACGCGGCTTTCTGCTGGACGCGCTGAACGTAGCGATGATTGCGGAACCGGCGGCCGAGGGCAAAGAAGATCTGATCCGCGACGAAGGAACCGAGCGCCGCCGCTGCTATGGCGGCGGGGTACGCGATCAGGCCACGGTGGACCATCACGCCGCCCAGCACGACTACCGTCTCGCCTTCGATGCCCGCACCAAGGAACAGAGCCGCAAGGCCGTACTGGCTAAGGATCGCTTCAAGCGTCACGGCTTCTGCCGCTGGACCACCGCGCCAGCCTCATCCGGCGCGCCGGAACGGATTACGAGGAAGCGGCGCTCTGCAGGCGCGGCATCCTTGACGATCTGCCGGATCGGGCCAACCGCATTGACGATCGCCGCGCCTGCCGGATTGGTCATGAACTTGGCCAGCGGCTCGATTGTACCGGTGCCATCCTGACGTGCCGCCAGACCCAGCGTAAAGGTCTGCTTGGGCGCCAGTCCGGCGACGGCAGCCTGCAGGATCTGGACCTGCCCCTGATCGAACAGCGACACCTGGCTCTGTCCCTGACCTTCCAGGACGACCTGCGCTTTCCCCTGCGCCTTGGCGAGCGGCACGAGGTTGTCGAGGCCTTGCCCCGAAGGCACGGCGCCGGGCACATAGGCGACGCCTTGCGGGCCCTGTCCGATCGGGATCGTGGCAATGACCTTGTTCGTGGCCGTATCTATGACGGCGACTGCATCGTCATTTTCCAGCCCGACATAGATCCGGCTGCCATCGCCTGAGGGCCAGAGCCCATGCGGCAGCGCGCCGACCGGCACCGAGGCGATCTGGTCGAAAGTGTCGGTGCGGAACACCTTGACGATATTCTGCGTGCCGACCGTGACATAGGCGAACTGGCCTTTGGGAGTCCTGGCGATGTTGACATGGTTCGTGATCGGCCCGGTGTCGATCGTCTTCATCACGGCGAAAGGCGGCTTGGCGTCGAAGACCATGACCTTGCCGACGTCCTTGAGCGTCAGCCATACCTGCTTGCCGTCAGGCGTGGCGGCGATGTCCGGGCAGAACGGGCTGTCCTGCTTCACGCGGCCAACGATGCGCTTCGACCTCGTGTCGATCACGACGGTTTCCGGCGAGAAGCTGGAACAGACGTAGCCGTATTTCCCATCGGGCGAGAAGATCGTCATGCCCGGCCCATTGGGTACAGCAATACGGCCCGTCTCCTTGAAGGTGGTCCCGTCGAGCACAGCGATATAATCCTCGCCGCGCACGCTCACCCAGACTTCTCGGCCATCGGGCCGGAAGAAGGCTTCATGCGGGGAACGCCCGACGTAGGCGGTGTGCTTCACGGCATTGGTCGCGGTATCGATGAAGCTGACCGAGTTGGACCCGATCGACACGACCGCCAGTGTACGGCGATCAGGCGAGAAGCCCATGCCATGCACCAGAAGCTGGCCGCGATAGAGCGGGCTGAGATTTGCAGGCGTAGGATCGCCGAGCTTGATGACACCCAGCAGCGTGTTCGTCGACGGATCGATGACCGATACCGTGTTGGAAAACTGGTCCGAGGTGTAGAAACGGTCCTGAGCGCTGATAGCCCGATCAGGCTGGGCATTGGGAACCTGCTGCGCATTTGCCGGGAGTGCGACAAGGGCAGCCGCTATCGGCAAGGTGTACGACACGATGCTCAGCGTCTTCTTCATTTGTCGTCTCCCATGTGATGGTGCGCGCTGGCAGCGGGGCCTGTCTTTTTCGCGAGAATGTCCTGCATGACGGCGATCTCCTGCCGCTGCTCGACGATGATGCCCTGAGCCAGGCGGCGCAGGCGTTCGTCTTTTCCGTATCTGAGCTCCGCTTCCGCCATCTCGATCGCGCCCTGGTGATGGGGGATCATCATCGCCGCGAAGTCGCGGTCCGGGTCGCCCGATGGCGCAATCATCATCGCATGGTGCATCCGCTCCATGGAGGCTGCCATCTGGCTTGCAAAGCCATCGGACGATGCCGCCAGTGCGGCCGCCGATGCTGTCGCCGCGCAAAGGCCGGCCAATCCCCATAGCAGTTTCAAGTGAAGCCCTTTCGTCATGGCGTTCCGGCGATAACGCCTACAGCGGTCGCAGGTGTCATCCTCGCAGCATGCAACGGAAAAAATGCGAGCTGCCGAGGAGCAGGTACGCCAACGCAGGCGTTGCCTGTCGAACACATGGCGCAACACTCGCCATCGATCCAACCGATGATTTTTGTAGTTTCGATAGGATTTGACGATCAATGGCCTGGCTGGATGATCCCGCGTTGATCGCCGAACGCAGAGCGGCACTTGGTGCGCCGCACATTGCGCCGCTGGAGATATGGCGTGAGGGGCTCGTTGGCGCAGGACACACGGTGCCGCATTTCGACCCGTTCGATGGCGGCATAGATGCGCGCCTTCTCCTGCTTCTTGAGACGCCGGGCCCCGGGCCTGATCGCACTCGCTTCGTGTCGCGGGACAACCCATCTGGCACTGCTCGTAACCTTCGCCGTTATCTGGAAGCGGCGGGCATCGCGCGAATGGACATCGTTCAGTGGAATTGCGTGCCCTGGATCGTCCACGCCCCCGGTGCCCGCAATCGCGCGCTGCGCCGAACGGAGATTGCCGAAGGTCTCGCAACGCTTCCCGACCTGCTTGCGAAACTGCCGGGCGTGCGGGTCTGCATCTTGGCGGGCCGGGTGGCGGCGGGGGCGGAAGCACTTATCGAAGAGGCACGGCCCGATGTGTCGGTCATCACCATGCCCCACCCTAGTCCGGCCAATGTCTGCACCAGTCCTGATGTCAGCCAACGGATCGAAAGCGCGCTGCTCGCCGCCAGGAACGCACTCATCAAATGATCTTAGAACGAGATTGGAATGATATAATCAATGCGTTGGAGTGATTGATCGGGCTGCGGTATCAATGGTGACAGGAGATCACCATGACCCTTGAACAATTACGCATCTTCGTGGGCGTTGCCGAACGCGAACATATGACGCGGGCCGCCGAGGCACTGGGCGTGACCCAGTCCGCTGCCAGCGCGGCGATCGCTACGCTGGAGGCCAGGCATGACGTGCCGCTCTTCAACCGCGTGGGCCGCGGCATCGAACTGACCGAGGCGGGTCGCATGTTCCTCGATGAGGCACGCGCCGTTCTTGGCCGCGCCGCGACGGCGGAGCTTACCCTGGCCGAGTACGGCGGCCTGAAGCGCGGAACCCTGCGCCTTGTCGCCAGCCAGACCATCGCCAGCTACTGGCTGCCCTCGCGCTTGGCTCAGTTTCACAGCCGCCACCCCGCGATCCGCGTCGAACTCGCAATCGACAACAGCGAGGGTGCGGCGGCACAGGTACTGGATGGCCGCGCGGAACTGGGCTTTGTCGAAGGTTCGATCGACCAGCCCGCACTCGCCCACTGGAAAGTCGGCGAGGACCGGATGCTGCTGATCTCGGGGCAGGCTGTCGATACCATCGATGAGGACTGGGTGCGCGGCGCCAACTGGATCGTGCGGGAGCACGGGTCCGGCACACGGTCGAGTTTCGAGGATGTCCTGCGTGATCGCGGTATCGATCCGGCAGACCTGAACATCGCCATGACGCTGCCGTCCAACGAAGCCGTACGGTCCGCTGTCGAGGCCGGCGCCGGTGTCGCGGTCCTTTCCGAACTGGTGGTGCGCCGCGCGCTTGCTGCGGGGCACCTTCATGAATTGCCGCTCGCGATGCCAGCCCGTCCATTTGAGGCGTTACGCCACAAGGAACGGTATCGCACTCGGGCAGCCGACGCGCTGACCGAACTGGTCAAGGAGTTTGGATGATGACCACGGATATCAAGCCCATCCTCGAAGGGATGCGCCCGCTCAGCCGGCTCGATCACCCGCGCGAGATGATCCGCCAGTTCACGCCCAACTGGTTTGCCGCAACCATGGGCACGGGCATCCTTGCGCTGGCCCTCCCGCAGATGCCGGGCATCGGCGCTTCGCTCAAGCCGGTGGGAGAAGTGATGTGGTTCTTTAACATCGGGCTCTTCACCCTTTTTACCGCGCTCTATACCGCGCGCTGGATCCTGTTCGGCCACGAAGCGCGGCGCATCTTCGGGCACAATACCGTATCGATGTTCATCGGCACGATCCCCATGGGCCTCGCCACGATCATCAACGGCTGTCTCGCATTCGGTATCGCGCGCTTCGGCGAGGGCATCGTGCCGGTCGCCACGGTCTTGTGGTGGATCGACGCCGCCATGGCGGTGAGCTGCGGTGTGCTGATCCCGTACTTCATGTTCACGCGCCACCAGCATTCACTCGATGGGATGACGGCGGTGTGGCTGCTGCCGGTCGTGGCGGCCGAAGTGACGGCTGCCAGCGGAGGACTGTTGGCGCCGCATCTGGCGCAGGGCAGCGCACAGTTTGGGATGCTCGTCACGTCCTACATCCTGTGGGCCTATTCGGTCCCGGTCGCCTTCAGCATTCTTGCACTGTTGATCCTGCGCATGGCGCTCCACAAGCTGCCGCATGAGGGCATGGCCGCATCGAGCTGGCTGGCGCTTGGCCCGATCGGTACCGGCGCGCTGGGCATGCTGGTTCTGGGCGGCGACGCCCCCGCGATCATGGCTGGGCATGGGCTGGCCGATGTCGGCACTGTCGCCCAAGGCATCGGCACAATCGCCGGTCTGTTGCTGTGGGGCTTTGGCCTCTGGTGGCTGGCGCTCGCCTCGCTCATCACCTGGCGCTACTGGCGGGCAGGTATCCCGTTCAACCTTGGCTGGTGGGGCTATACCTTCCCGCTAGGCGTCTTCACCGTGGCAACCTTTCGCCTTGGCACGACCCTGAACCTTGCCTTCTTCGGTATCGTCGGCACCGCCCTGACCCTGGCGCTCGCGCTGATGTGGATCGTGGTGGCCGCCAAGACCCTGATCGGCGGATGGCGCGGCAATCTGTTCGTATCACCCTGTATCGCCGCTACAAACTGATCGGGCATTGCGATCAGTAACGGCGTTCTGATCGCTTGCTTCTCACAGCAGCACCCGCCACCATTTTGCCCGAGAGGATACGACCATGGACAGACTGGATGCTGAGCTCGCGGCCGAAACAAGCCGCCGCCGTTTCCTGCAGAATGCCGCGCTCGGCGGTGCAGCCATCGCTGCCGCACCCGCTCTGGCGCAAGGCATCACGCAGGGTCTGACCGACCTGCATCTCCCCGGCGGCAATGCGCAGCGCCCAATGACGAGCGCATTTCCCGGCAAAGGAAGCATGATCCTCCAGCGCGTCCATCCGCCGTTGCTGGAAACACCGATGGATGTCTTCGACCGAGATGTGTTCACCCCCAATGACCAGTTCTTCGTGCGCTGGCATTGGGCGGACATCCCGACCTCGATCGACGTCGATGCCTTCCGGCTCACTATCCGCGGGCACGTCAACAAGCCGATCGCAATCAGCCTCGAACAGCTGATGCGCCTGCCGCGGGTGGAGATGGCCGCGGTGAACCAGTGCTCGGGCAATTCGCGCGGGCTGTTCCAGCCCCGCGTCCCCGGCGCGCAGTGGGGCAACGGGGCGATGGGCAATGCGAAGTGGCTCGGCGTGCGCCTGCGCGATGTGCTCGATCTGGCCGGGGTGAAGGCGGGGGCGGTCCAGGTCCGGTTCGGGGCGCTCGATCAACCTGTGGTCGCCGGTGCCCCGGACTTCGAGAAGGCGCTCGACATCGATCATGCCCGCGACGGCGAAGTGATGATCGCCTTCGGCATGAACGGCACGCAGCTGCCGCTCCTCAACGGCTTCCCGATCCGGCTGATCGTGCCGGGCTGGTACTCGACTTACTGGGTCAAGATGCTGAACGACATCGAGGTCTTGCCCGGGCCTGATGACGAATACTGGATGGCCAAGGCCTACAAGATCCCGGCGACGCCGGGCGCCAATGTAAAGCCCGGCGCCAAGGACTTCCCAACCGTTCCGATCAACCGCATGATCCCGCGTTCGTGGGTTACCAGTCTGGGCGAAGGTCAGCGGATCGCACACGAGGCCTCGATCCCGCTCGGCGGTATTGCCATGGGCGGCGACTGCGGCGTGGCACGGGTCGATGTGTCCACCGACGGCGGTCGCCACTGGTTTGCAACCAAGCTCGGACCGGACCACGGGAAGTACAGTTTCCGGCGGTGGGACGCCCAGGTTCCCTTGCCCGGCCCCGGAAAGACGTCGCTTATGTCGCGCTGCTGGAATACGGCAGGCGTCGCACAGCCGATGGCGCCGATCTGGAACCCTGGCGGTTTCATGCGCGGCAATATCGAAACCACTACCATCGTGACGGCATAAGGAGCTTTGGCATGAAAGCGCCAACCCCAGGCATGCTGGCCGTCGGACTGCTCGGCGTGACCGTCTTCACCCTCATGATGGTGGGCCCTCCCGGCAGCTACACCCCGCTGCCCGAACCCCAATCCACAGGGCCTACACCCAGCAGCATTTCCGTGAACGGCTTTACCATGACCTCGGATACGGTCGATCTTCCTATCGATGAGCAGCAATATCCCGATGGCCCTCATGCCGATGTCATCAATGCGAATTGCACGTCTTGCCATTCCGCCAGCATGGCGATGACCCAGCCAGTGCTTTCAGCGGACCAGTGGAAGGCAACGGTCACCAAGATGAAGGATGTCTACAAGGCTCCCGTGGCGGACAAGGACATTCCGGCTATCGTCGACTATCTGACGGCGATGAGTGCAGCGCAGGATGGGGCGCCGACCGGAAAGGCTCAGGATACCGCCCCCGGCACCGCGCCGGATGCCTCCGGAGGAACGGGTTGAGGCGCCAAGCTGCGTAACGTCTGCTTTCAGGCGCTACCCTAGGAGCATTGAGCGGCGGGAATGGGCGCATGTTGCCCAATCGCGGGACGGAATGGAATTGATGAAATCCAGCAGAAGCGCCGCATTCAGGTGCGCGCCGCCAACCTCCTAAGTTAATGGACACTTGCCGCTAAAAAGCGTGCGGCCAGCTAGAGGCCAAATGCGCCTGCCATCCGTAGGCTCGCGGGTACTTAGAGCGGTTTCCACACGAACTGACTCGTCAGGGATTCCCTTCGCGGCGCCGTTGTGATTCAGACTTCCTGCTGGTGTCAGGAGGCCAGCATGGATGGCACGAACGCTTTCACAGGATCTTCGGGA
>NZ_RQSI01000044.1:0-29615 GCF_003856955.1 Novosphingobium sp. LASN5T | reverse complement strand
TCGCCAGGCGACCGCCGCCGCGCGCTCGATGCCGCGCTGGAGCAGGGCGGGCCGCTCGATCCGCTGGCGGAGCCGCCGGCCGATGCCGTGGAGCGCTGGCTCGCCGGCGCCTCGGCTGGCCTTTCCGGGCGCTTCACCATCGCGCTGCGGTCCGACGATCCGGACGATCTCACCCTGCGCGAGGCGCGCCTGCTGGGGCAGGCCGACGCGGTGATCGCCGGCCCGGATGTGCCACCCGCCGTCCTTGCCCGCGCGCGCGCCGATGCCGTTCGCCTGCCGCCTGGCGCGGAAGCGCCGGACCAGGGAATCGTGATCGACCTGACTCGGGAGTAGGCCCTATCCGGCCTTCGGTGCGAGCAGGAAGTTCATCCAGCAGCTTGCCACCGGCTTGTCGCGATCGGCCTGCCACGCTTCCACGCGCACGTTGGCCACGCGCCGGCCCGCGCGGGTTACGCGGCCCATGGCGTAAGTGCGATGGTCAACCCCGCCGCGCAGGTATTCGATGCTGATGTTGACCGGCTTGATCCGCATCGCCGCGCCGGTGCGGTCGAGCTCGGCCCGCAGCGCGGTGAACGCCGCCATTTCCAGCATTCCGCCGATCGCGCCGCCATGGAGATAGCCCGGACGGCCCACCGCCCGTTCGGTATAGTCCATCCCGATCACGGGCACGCCGTCTTCGATCCGGTCGATTTCCATGCCCATGGCGCGGGCATAGGGGGGCAGATGCAGCGGATGGTCGGCGGGCAGGGGTGTGCCTTCCTCCGGGCTGGTCACGCTTTCATCCATCCGCTCGCCTCCACCAGCATGAAGATGCCCGCGGCGTGCGCCACCGGATCGGTCAGTTCGCCATCGTGCGCGATGCCCCGCACGAAGGCCATGCTGCGGCGCAGCTGGTAGCATTCGGCGCGGGCGATGATCGTTTTGCCCGGCGTGGCCGCACGCACATAGTCGATGCGCAGGTCCAGCGTCACTTGCGGCTGGAATTCGCCGCGCCGCGCCCAGACCGACATCGAGGTGCAGTTGTCGAGCAGGCTGATGATCGGGCCGGAAGCCAGCACGCCGGTTTCCTCCACGCCCACCAGATCCTCGCGCCAGGGCAGCGCCAGTTCGAACCAGTCTTCGCCGTGGCCGACATATTCCATGCCCAGAAAGCCGGAGTGGCCGTGGCGCGTGATGGCCTTGCTGCCCTGTACCGGGTCCATGCCAACACCCGGCGGGATGTTGAACCGTGGGGGAAACTTGCTTTTCATGTCCTCCATACCGGATGCTCTGCCGGGCGTCGGGGGCAAAGACAAGTGGCAATGTGGGACTGTTCCGGTTCGCGTTGTTCCCGTCCCGAGCTTACAGCACACCGCCCGCCAGCGCGTCGATCGCGCCTTGCAGGATCAGCGCGGCCGCGTGCGAATCGATGCGCTCGGCGCGTTTGGCGCGGCTGAAATCCTGTTCGATCATCGCGCGCTCGGCGGCCTGCGTGGTCCAGCGTTCGTCCCACAGCAGGATCGGCAGGCCCAGATCGTCAAGATTGCGCGCCATCGCGCGGGCGCCCTGGCTGCGCGGGCTTTCGCTGCCGTCCATGTTGAGCGGCAGCCCGATCACCAGCCCGCGCACCTGCCGTTCGGCCACCAGCGCGCGCAATTGTTCCTTGTCCTGCGCGAACTTGCGGCGGACGATCGTCTTGCCGGCGGTGGCGAAGCGCCAGCCGGCGTCGCACAGCGCCACGCCGATCGTCTTCGTGCCGGTATCCAGCCCCAGCAGCACGCCGCCCTCCGGCAGCGCGGCACGGAAATCGGGCGTGAACGTGGTGATCATGGCGTCGGTACCGAGTGCGACTTTTCCCACGCCGCCGTCCGCCGCGCCACGTCCGCGCGCAGGTTCATCCAGAACAGCGGGATGTCATAGACGTGATAGTTGTTGCCCGGCAGCACATAGGGGCCGACGCTGGGCGGATCGCCGATCAGCAGCAGTCCGCGTTCGTCGCAGCGCGCGGGCGCGGCGCCAGAGATCAGCTTCCCGCCGGTCGGATCCTCGTCCATCTGCAGCGTGCCGAGATTGGCCGCGATCGGGGCGCTTCCGCCCATGCGGCCGGTCAGCGGGTTGGTGCAGAGCGGGGCTTCGTTACCCACGCGCTGCCCGTCCAACCCAGTGCGGCCGTGAAAGGCGTCCAGCACCAGCGCCGGTTCGGCCGGTTCGGCAAAGGTTTCCCAGCTGATCGCGCAGCCGGTGTCTTCCGGTCCGGCGCAGGCCGGCAGGCCCATAGCCGGCAGATCGTGCCGGGCGGAGATCGGCCAGCCGATCGCGTAAGCGGCGATCAGGCGTTGCTGGACCGGCGTGCCCTTCACGCTGTCGCGCAGCAGGTGGATCAGGTGCAGCGATCCCTGGCTGTGGCCGGCAAGGATGATCGGGGCGTCGGCCGGCACTTGCTGCAGGAAGCTGGCGAACGCGGCCTTCACGTCCTGATAGGCCACCGCCAGCGCCTGCGCGCTTTCCGGCTTGTCGGTCAGGAACGCGCCGAACGTCGCCTGGCGATAGCGCGGCGCCCACACTTGCGCGGCGCCATTGAAGGCGCTGCCCATGGCGCGGATGAACGAAGCGGCGCGCCGGTTTGCGTCGGCGTCCTCCAGCGATCCGTTCCAGTGATCGCGTGCCAGATAGCTGGTGGGATGGACGAAAAACACCACCGCGCGCGAACGGTCGCCTTCGGCCTTCATGCCTTGCGGGCGGAGCTGCGCCGGATCGTTGGCGATGCCGGGCCGTGAAAACCACATGCCCGGTGCCTTGTAGGCTCCATCGGGCAGCGGCCCTTTCTGCTCGAAGCCGGTCCTTGGCACGAAGGCGAACCGCGTCAATTCCAGCGACCAGAGGCGCAAGGCGGCCAGCGCCACGATGACCAGCACAACCAGAACGGCGATGAGATACAGGAACTTGCGCGCCATTTCGGAGACCTTCTCAGCCTTCCCCGCCGGAGCCGCCGACAGAAGGGCGGCCGTTGCGTTCGGCTTGCCGTTCCAGCGCGATCTTCAGCATGGCCACGATCGGATCCGCGAGCAGCAGGCCCAGCAGGCCGAACATCACGCCGAAGATCAACTGCGCGCCCAGCACCAGCGCGGGGGCAAGGTCGGCCGTCTTCTTCGCCACCATCGGCACGATAATATTGCCGTCCACCGTCTGCACCACGACATAGACGATGATGCAGAAGATGCCCATGTCGGTGCCACCCGAAAAACCGACCAGCACCATGAGGATGCCCGAGATCGGCGCGCCGATGTTGGGCAGCGCGGCGAGCAGGCCGGTGAGCAGCCCCAGCAGCGCAGCCATCGGCACGCCATAAAGCGCGAGCAACGCCCAGGTCGCCACGCCTTCCACCGCCATGCCGATCAGCCGCCCGAACAGCAGCATCCGCAGCGCCTTGCCCATGCGATGGGCAGTGCCGTGGAAATGTTCGCGGCTTCCCTCGGGCAGCATCCAGGCGATGCCGCGCCGGTAGAGGTCCGGCTCCAGCACGAAATAGATGCCCAGGATCATGATCAGGAACGCGGTGCCGAAGCCGCCGAAGATGCCGCCCAGCGCGCGGGTGACGGGGCCGACGCCGCCGATCAGCTTCTCCGCGACGTTGGAGAAGTCGGCCTGGTTCACCGAGATGCCGTGGGCATGGCCCCAGGCCAGCACGCGCGCGGTCTGCGTCTCGATCACCGCGGGCATCTGCGCGGCCTGCGCGGCGATCTGGCTGCCGGCGAACATCACCAGCCAGATCAGGAAGGCCAGCGCCGCCAGCAGCACGATCAGGATGCGAAAGCCCCGGCGGATCGGCAGCACGCGGCTCAGCAGCCGCTGCCCACCGTCGATCATCGCGGCGAAAACCACGCCGCCGAATATCACCAGCAGCGGTTGCGCCAGATAGACCGCCAGCGCCAGCAGCGCGGCGACACCGATCCAGACGAAGGCCTTCTTCGCTTCGCTCCGCACCAGATCGTCGCGGATGTCGGTCGGGCCGGACCGTCCTTTTTCGTCACCCTCGGCCATGGTCTATCGGTCCTTCTGCGCCGTCTTCGCGATCTCGGGGCGCAGACTGGTCCAGGCGCGCCCTTCGCGCAAGGCGCGCCACCACGACAGCGGGTTCCACCCCTCGCTGCCATCGAGCGAGAAGGTGAGGAATTCGGCGCGCCCGCCGACGTCGGCCAGGGGGACGGGGCCGCCCAGGCCCTTTTCCTCGATCGGCGCGCGGCTGTCGGCGGAATGGTCGCGGTTGTCGCCCATCAGGAAAACGTAACCCTGCGGCACCTTCACTTCGGCGTAGTTGTCCAGCGGCTGCTGACGGTGATCGATCACGCGATAGGTCGCGCCATTGGGCAGCGTTTCGCGCAGGATCGGCAGTTCGCAATACCAGCGCCCGTCGTTCGCGCGATAGCGCAGGCCGGGGAAATCGTCGGGATCGCACGGCTGGTTGAGGTCGACCGGCAGCTCCAGCGGCGGTTCGACCTGCTGCGGCACGGGCTTGCCGTTCAGGATGATCTGCCCGTTCACCACCGCGATGCGATCGCCCGGCAGCGCCACCACGCGCTTGATGTAGTCCTCGTCGCGATCGGGTGGCACCACGATCACGATGTCGCCATAAGCGGGCGTGCGCGGCAGGATGCGCGTCATCCCGCGCGGCAGGATGTGGAAGCTGGCGGAGACCCACGACCAGCCATAGGGATACTTGCTCACCACCAGCCGGTCGCCCACCAGCAGGTTGGGCATCATCGAGATCGAGGGGATGTAGAACGGCTTGGCGATCAGGCTGTGAAAGCCCACCACGGCCAGCAGCATCAGCGCCAGCCCGCGCAATTCCAGCAGCCAGTTGACGCCCTGCGTGTCGTCCGCGGCGGCCGGCTTCGCTTCGGCTGCGGGAACAGCGGACGTTTCAGGCAGGTCCGGTCCGGATTCGGTCGTTTCGTTCAAGCGTCACCTTGCGCGCTGGGGGCGTCGGGGCGGAGCGGGCGGGCCTCGATCACCACGAAGGCCTGCGCCCAGGGATGATCGTCGGTCAGCGTCAGGTGGATCACCGCCTCGTACCCGGCGGGCGTGATCCTGGCCAGCCGCGCCGCCGCGCCGCCGGTCAGCGCCAGCGTCGGCGCGCCGGAGGAGGCGTTGACCACGCCGATGTCCTTCATGAAGACCCCGGCCTTGAACCCGGTGCCCACCGCCTTGGAGAAGGCTTCCTTGGCGGCGAAGCGCTTGGCCAGCGTGCCGGCGCGGGTGAAGGGACGGCGGTTGGCCTTGGCCATTTCCACGTCGGTGAAGACGCGGGCCTCGAATCGTGCGCCGAAGCGGTCCAGCGATGCCTGGATGCGCTCGATGTTGCAGAGGTCGGAGCCCATGCCGATGATCATGCCGGTTCCACCGGTTTATGACCTGGACCGTCACCCCGGACTTGATCCGGGGTCTCGCTCCGCCGGGTGGCGCCCCTTGGCCGCGGATGCCAGCCTTCGCTGGCATGACGGAATGGAACGTTCACCGCGCTTCGTCCATCAGGTCGCGCATCCGGCGCACCGCGTTTTCCAGTCCGACGAAGATCGCCTCGCCGATCAGGTAGTGCCCGATGTTGAGTTCGGCGAGCTGGGGAATCGCCGCGACCGGCTGGACGTTTTCGTAAGTCAGCCCGTGGCCGGCGTGCGGTTCGATGCCGTTGCGCGCCGCCAGCGCGGCCATGTCGGCGATTCGCTTAAGTTCGATCGCGCGCGTTTCGCCTGTCGCATGGGCGTATTCGCCGGTGTGCAGTTCCACCACCGGGGCGCCCAGCCGGATCGCCGCCTCGATCTGCCGCGCTTCGGGCGCGATGAACAGGCTGACGCGAATCCCCGCGTCGGACAGGCGCGCGACAATGGGAGCCAGGCGGTTGTGCTGGCCGGCGGCGTCCAGCCCGCCTTCGGTCGTGCGCTCCTCGCGCCGTTCGGGCACGATGCAGGCCGCGTGCGGGCGGTGGCGCAGTGCGATTTCCAGCATTTGCTCGGTCGCCGCCATTTCCAGGTTCAGCGGCAGGTCGGTGGCGGCCTGGATTCGGGCGAGGTCCTCGTCGCGAATGTGGCGCCGGTCCTCGCGCAAGTGCGCGGTGATGCCGTCGCCGCCCACCGCCGCGACGATTTCCGCCGCGCGCACCGGGTCGGGATGATCGCCGCCGCGCGCGTTGCGGATCGTGGCGACGTGATCGATGTTGACGCCCAGCCGCAGCCGGCCCGGCGTGAGCGCCGCGTTGGCCGCTGCCCCGGCCATCAGGGCTGCGCCCGGCTGCCCGGCTTGACCGCCGGAGTCGCGGCCAGTTCGGGCGGCAGTTCGTCGGGCGCGTAAGTCGGGAAGTTCAGCGCCACCAGCGGGAAGAACGGCACGCCCAGATCGACCGCCCCGGCCGACCGGTCGACCAGCGCGGCGGCGGCGATCACTTCGCCCCCGGCCGCTTCAATCGCCTTGATCGCCTCGCGGCTGGAAAGGCCGGTGGTCACCACGTCCTCGACCATCAGCACCTTTTCGCCCGGCTGCAGCGTGAAGCCGCGCCGCAGCTCGAACGTGCCGGTGGGGCGTTCCACGAACAGCGCCTCCACGCCCAGCGCGCGGCCCATTTCATGGCCGATGATCACGCCGCCCATCGCGGGGGAGACGACCTTCTGGATCTGCTGGCGCAAGTCGCGCGGCAGCTTCTGCGCGGTGGCGGTGGCCAGGCGCGCGGCCCGCATCGGGTCCATCAGCACGCGCGCGCATTGAAGGTAGAAGGCGCTGTGCCGGCCCGAGGAGAGCAGGAAGTGGCCTTCGAGCAGGGCCTGGCTGGCCCGGAATTCGGAAAGGACGTCTTCTTCCTGCATGATGCCTCGCACGATGATGCCGGATTCGGCCTTGTTGGTCGCCTGTACCGCCGGCCCGCAAGCCGTGGAACGGCGAACCGCGCAAATGGCCCGCGCGCGCCCGCGCGGCAAGCATTTTCGCATGGCAAAGCGGCGCTGGCCGGGCCGTCGGAAAAATATGGGTCTAGGCGCTTGAGGGATGGTGAGGTGCCGCGTATAGGCGGGACAAATTGTCCTACTTGGGGCGATTAGAGGGGATACGCTTTGGTCCTTAGGTCAAGGGCGGGGCGTACACAGGGAAGCGGAACTTTCGACGATGAGTCTAGCCGATACAGCCCAGGCCATGGGCAAAGCGATCCGGACCCTTGGCGTCGCAGCGGCGCTGGCGTTCGCCCCGCAGGTCATGGCGGCGCCTGCCGCCGCGCCTGTCGCGGCCGCCGCGGCGCCCGCCGCCGATGCCGTCCAGCCGGCCGCCAAGGCCGACGCCGGTGCCGAAAAGAGCAGCTACGTTCCGGCCAAGCCCACGCCGGGCAAGGGCCAGCCAGTTGCCGGCGCGCTGTCCTTCCAGGACCAGTATTCGATCACGGGCCAGCAGGCGCTGCGCATGTACGATTACGTGCTGATGCCGATCATTACCGTGATCACCCTCTTCGTGCTGGTGCTGCTGCTGTTCGTGATGGCGCGCTTCCGCCGCAGCGCCAATCCGGTCGCGTCGAAGACCAGCCACAACACGCTGATCGAAGTGATCTGGACCCTGCTGCCGGTGCTCATCCTGGTGGTCATCGCCGTGCCGTCGATCCGCCTTCTGGCCGCGCAGTACACGCCGGCGCCGAAGAACGCGCTCACGGTCAAGGCCACGGGCTACCAGTGGTACTGGGGCTATACCTATCCCGATAACGGCGGCTTCGAAGTGATCTCGAACATGCTGCCGGACGAGGAAGCGCTGAAGCGTGGCGAGCCGCCGCAGCTTGGTGCCGATGCGCGCATGGTCGTGCCCTATGGCGAACCGATCCGCATGCAGACGGTGGGCGCTGACGTGATCCACTCGTTCGCCGTGCCCTCGCTGTGGTTCAAGCTGGACGCGGTGCCGGGCCGGATCAACGAGAAGGAACTCTTCATCAAGGAACCGGGCGTGTACTACGGCCAGTGTTCCGAACTCTGCGGCGTTCGCCACGGCTACATGCCGATCGTGGTCGAAGCCGTCAGCCGGCCGCAGTTCGAAGCCTGGGTGAAGGCTCAGGGCGGCACCGTCGGTCCGAAGGAAGCGGCGCCTGCCGCCGCTCCGGCCGCCGCCGCTCCCGCCGCGGATGCGTCCGCTCCCGCTGCCGACGCTTCCGCGTCGCCGGCCGCGTAATTCAGGAAAGGGGTAGACCGTCATGGCCACCATTCCCGCAGACCACGAAGGGTTCGATGCGCATCATAACCACGATGCGCACGATCACGATCACAAGCCGAGCTTCTTCGCTCGCTGGTTCATGTCCACCAACCACAAGGACATCGGCACGCTCTACCTGATCTTCGCGATCTTCGCGGGCATCGTAGGCGGCGCCGTGTCGGGCATCATGCGCGCCGAACTGGCCCAGCCGGGCATCCAGTATCTCGGTGCCGTCGCCAGCTTCCTGGGCGAAAAGAATCCCAGCTTCGACCAGCAGCTCCACCTGTGGAACGTGCTGATCACCGCGCACGGCCTGATCATGGTGTTCTTCATGGTCATGCCGGCGATCATCGGCGGCTTCGGCAACTGGTTCGTTCCGATCATGATCGGCGCGCCGGACATGGCCTTCCCGCGCATGAACAACATCTCGTTCTGGCTGACCTTCGTCGGTTTCTGCTCGCTGATGTTCTCGGCCTTCGTGCCGGGCGGCGTGGGTAACGGCGCGGGCACCGGATGGACGGTCTATGCCCCGCTCTCGACCTCGGGCTCTGTCGGGCCGGCCGTCGATTTCGCGATCTTCTCGCTGCACCTTGCGGGCGCGGGTTCGATTCTGGGCGCGATCAACTTCATCACCACGATCTTCAACATGCGCGCGCCGGGCATGACCTTGCACAAGATGCCGCTGTTCGTGTGGTCGGTGCTGGTCACCGCGTTCCTGCTGCTGCTGTCGCTGCCGGTTCTCGCCGCCGCGATCACCATGCTGCTGACGGACCGCAACTTCGGCACGACG
The DNA here is from genome assembly GCF_003856955.1 of Novosphingobium sp. LASN5T. Lineage (NCBI taxonomy): Bacteria > Pseudomonadati > Pseudomonadota > Alphaproteobacteria > Sphingomonadales > Sphingomonadaceae > Novosphingobium > Novosphingobium sp. LASN5T. Next base: position 20,638 of record NZ_RQSI01000044.1, on the reverse strand, counting down.
TTCTTCGATCCCGCCGGCGGTGGTGATCCGATCCTGTACCAGCACCTGTTCTGGTTCTTCGGGCACCCCGAAGTGTACATCATGATCCTGCCGGGCTTCGGCATCATCAGCCAGATCATCTCGACCTTCTCGAAGAAGCCGGTGTTCGGCTATCTCGGCATGGCTTACGCCATGGTCGCGATCGGCGTTGTCGGCTTCATCGTGTGGGCGCACCACATGTACACCACCGGCCTCGACGTGAACACGAAGATGTACTTCACCGCGGCGACCATGGTCATCGCGGTGCCCACCGGCATCAAGATCTTCTCGTGGATCGCGACGATGTGGGGCGGCAGCCTCGAATTCAAGTCGCCGATGGTCTGGGCGATCGGCTTCATCTTCCTGTTCACCCTGGGCGGCGTGACCGGCGTGGTGCTGGCCAACGGCGGCATCGACGATAACCTCCAGGATACCTACTACGTGGTGGCGCACTTCCACTACGTGCTGTCGCTGGGCGCGGTCACGTCGCTCTTCGCCGGGTTCTATTACTGGTTCCCGAAGATGAGCGGCCGGATGCACTCCGAATTCCTGGCGCACCTGCAGTTCTGGGTGTTCTTCGTCGGCGTGAACCTGATCTTCTTCCCGATGCACTTCCTGGGCGCGAACGGCATGCCGCGTCGCTACCCCGACTATGCTCCGGCGTTCGAACACTGGAACAAGGTCGCCACCGACGGCTACATGATCATGTCGGTCAGCATCGTGATCTTCCTGATCAACATCGCCTACGCCTTCCTGGCCGGCAAGAAGGCCGAAGCCAACTACTGGGGCGAAGGCGCGACGACGCTGGAATGGACCCTGTCCAGCCCGCCGCCGTTCCACCAGTTCGAAACCCTGCCGGTGATCGACGCCAAGGCGGCGCACTGATCGGCGGTTTCGCCTGAACCATGACAAGAGGCTCCGGAGCGATCCGGGGCCTCTTTTCTTTTGCGCTGGCCTTTTTCACGCGGCGTGGGATTATAACTTTCGTTGCAGCAGTCGGGGGCAAGGCGATGCGGCGGATTGGGTATGCGGTGGCAAGCGTTCTTGCGGCGGGGTTCGCGCTTCCGGTGCCCGCCCGCGCGGCGATGGCGCGGGCGGAAGCGATGCAGCTCTATGCCGCCGGCGGGTTTCCGATCAGCGCGAACGGCGATCACCCGACCAACCGCTGCGGCGCGGCCGCCAGTCCGCGCATCACCTTTGTCGACATGAACGCCGACGGGCGCAAGGAAGCGCTCTTCATCGATGCCGGGCCTTGCTACAAGCCCGACGGGCGCTGGTACGCGATCGCCACGCAGGCGCCGGATGGCCGGTGGCGCCGCATTCTGGAAGGGCAGGGCACCGTTGCCACCACCGGCACCGCATTCGGCGGCTGGTTCGTGCTGTCCACCACCAGTGGCGGGCGGACCGGGCAATTGCGCTTCGATGGCACGGTCTATCGTCCGGCCGAGACGGTCACCGCCGGAGCGCCGCCCCGGCCTCAGGCGGCACCGCGCGGTCCGGTGACCGGCGACGCCGCGATCTTCGCCGCCGCCGGCTTCCGGCAGGTGCACGGGCGCTGGGAAAGCGGTTGCAACGATGGCAACGACGATGGTGCGACCTACGAACCCGGCCGGATCGACCAGCGCCGCGATCTCAACGGCGATGGCCACCCCGATGCGGTGATCGTGGAAGGCGGGCTGTTCTGCTATGGCAATACCGGGGCCGCCTTCTGGATCGTGGCCGGGCAGGCGAACGGCGGCTGGAAGCTGATGGCGAACGAGGTCGGCATCCCCGATTTCAAGGCGGCCCGTGGGGTCGGTGGCTGGCCGGACATCGAGGTCGGCGGCCCCGGCTTCTGCTTTCCGGTGATCCGCTGGAATGGGACGGTCTATGCCCGCAACCGCCTGGAGTACGACGGCAAGCCCTGCAAGCCACCGCGCTGACGCGCGGGTGGCGCATTGTTCTCACCGGCTTTCCCTTCCGCGCGCGCGGGACTATAGCGCGCGCACGATGGATGCCGCCAAGACCCTGACGCTGCCTGCCGACTGGCGGGATTTCTTCGCGCTGACCAAGCCGCGCGTGATGACGCTGGTGATCTTCACCGGCCTGTGCGGCCTGCTCGCCGCGCCGGGGGACATCCATCCGGTGCTGGGTTTCACCGCGATCCTGTGCATCGCTGTGGGCGCGGGCGGGGCCGCCGCGCTCAACCAGTGGTGGGAAGCGGATATCGACGCGGGGATGAAGCGCACGCGCGAACGGCCGCTGCCGGCCGGGCGCATGGATCGCGAATCCGCGCGCGATTTCGGCTTTGCGCTGGCCGGCGCCTCGGTCATGGTCATGGGGCTGGCCAACGGCTGGCTGGCGGCGGCGATCCTGGCGGTGTCGATCTTCTACTATGCGTGGATCTACACCGTCTGGCTCAAGCCGCGCACGCCGCAGAACATCGTCATCGGCGGCGGGGCGGGTGCCTTTCCGCCGCTGATCGGCTGGGTGGCGGTCACGGGCCATGTCACGCTGATGCCGGTGCTGCTGTTCCTGATCATCTTCTTCTGGACGCCGCCGCATTTCTGGGCGCTCGCGCTGTTCGTGCAGACGGACTACGCCAAGGTCGGCATTCCGATGATGCCGGTGGTGGCGGGCGAAAAGGCCACGCGCCGCCAGATCCTGGCCTATGCCGTGTTCCTGCTGCCGCTGACGCTGGTGCCATGGTTCATCGGCGGCACGGGGCTGGTCTATGGCCTGTCGGCGCTGGTGCTGGGGCTGGTGTTCGTGGCGCTCTCGGTCCGCGTTGGCCTGCGCACCAGCGTGCCGGACGATGGCATGAAGCCCGAAAAGCGCCTGTTCGGCTATTCAGTGCTCTATCTCTTCGTGCTTTTTGCGATGCTGGTTGCCGATCGCATCGCCACGGTGCAAGGCTGGCAAGCATGAACCCCAATGACGATCACCTGAGTCCCGCCGAAAGCGAAGCCTATCGCGCGCGGCAGCGTGCCCGCAGCAAGGTGCTGGGCCTGATCCTTGGCGCGCTGGCGGTGCTGTTCTTCGCGATCACGATCGTGAAGATGAGCGTCCACGCATCGGGGCAGATGTGAGCGTGGCCACCGCGACGCAAGGCCGCGGCAGCAACCGCAAGGTCGCGCTGATCGCGGCGGGCGGGGCGCTGGCGATGCTGGGGCTGGGCTATGCCTCGGTCCCGCTCTACCGCCTGTTCTGCCAGGCGACCGGTTTCAACGGCACCACGCAGCGCTCCACCGCCGCGCAGGCCGATTCGGTCAAGGTCACCGCGCGGCCCGTCCGTGTGCGCTTCGATGCCAACGTGGCCAGCGGCATGCCCTGGCAGTTCCGGCCGGAACAGGTGACGCAGGACGGGCGCATCGGCGAACGCAAGATGGCGTTCTTCAACGCGAAGAACACTTCCACCCACCCGATCATCGGGCGTGCCACGTTCAACGTCACGCCCGAACAGACCGGCGCCTATTTCCACAAGATCCAGTGCTTCTGCTTCAACGAACAGCGGCTGGAACCGGGTCAGGAAGTGCGGATGCCGGTGATCTACTATGTCGATCCGGCGATGCTGGACGATGCCAACGCCAAGGATATCGGCGAAATCACGCTGAGCTATACCTTCCACGAGGCGGCCGGGACCGCGCCCGTGCCGGCGGCGAAGTAGGGTGGTGGCGCTAAGTCGGGAAAGGGGCCGAAAGCCACTGGACCGCGCCGTTCGCTGGCGATAAAGGCCGAAATTGAGTTGCGTCTGGATCATGTCCGGATGCCATGAGAAATTTGGGGGAATCAGACCATCATGGCTGGCGCTAAGAACCACGATTACCACATTCTGCCGCCGGATATCTGGCCGCTCACCGGCGCGCTTTCGGCGCTGACCATGACCAGCGGCGGCGTGCTTTTCATGCACAGCCTGCCCGGTGGCAAGGCGGTGATGCTGCTGGGCCTGCTTGGCGTTCTCCTCACGATGTTCTCGTGGTGGGGCAAGGTCATCAAGGAAGCGCACGCGGGCGATCACACCCCGGTGGTGCAGCTGCACCAGCGCTACGGCATGATCCTGTTCATCGCTTCGGAAGTGATGTTCTTCGTCGGCTGGTTCTGGGCCTTCTTCGATTTCTCGCTGTTCCCGTCGACCATCAACGTGGACGTGATCGGTGGCCAGTGGCCGCCCAAGGCGATCGAGGCGGTAATGGACCCGTTCGATCTGCCGCTGCTGAACACGCTGATCCTGCTGTGCTCGGGCTGCACCCTCACCTGGGGCCACCACGCGCTGATCCACGGTGATCGCGATGGCCTGAAGAAGGGCCTGTGGGCCACGATCCTGCTGGGTCTGCTGTTCAGCTCGATCCAGGCTTACGAATACGCGCACGCGCCGTTCGCCTTCGGCAAGAACACTTATGGTTCGGCCTTCTACATGGCCACCGGGTTCCACGGCTTCCACGTGATTGTCGGCACGATCTTCCTGATCGTCTGCCAGGTGCGCGCCTACAAGGGCGATTTCACCCCGCGCCAGCACTTCGGTTTCGAAGCGGCCGCGTGGTACTGGCACTTCGTCGACGTGGTGTGGCTGTTCCTGTTCGTCGCGATCTACGTCTGGGGCGGTTGGGGTTACCCGACCCACTGATGCCGCATCCGGCCGATCAGGCGGAATCGAAAGGGCAGTCCGGAATTCTCCGGGCTGCCCTTTCCGCATCCTGCCCCCGCTGTGGCGCGCGCACGCTGTTTGCCGGGCCGGCGACGTTCGCGCCGCGCTGCCGCGCCTGCGGGCAGGATTTCGCCAGCCATGAACTGCAGGGGCGCCAGCTCTACCCGGTGATGCTGCCGGTCACGGTGCTGCTGATCCTGGTGGCGCTGCGGCTGGACGATATGGTGCGCTTTCCGGTCTGGGTGCTGGCGCTGGTCTGGCCCCTGCTGGCGGCCGGCGTGGTCACGCTGGCGCTGCGCGTGGCCAAGGCGGCGCGGCTGGTGCGCCGGTTGCGCCGGGAGGGTGGCGCATGATCCGCCGCATCCCCATCGTGCCCACGCTGGTCGTGCTGGCGGCGGTCGCCACGATGATCGGGCTGGGCGTGTGGCAGTTGCAGCGCCGGGCGTGGAAGGAAGCGCTGATCGCGCGCTACGCCGCGGTGCGCGTGGACAGCGCCGAGGTGCCGTGGCCGCGCGATCCGCAGGCGATCGAAGCCGCGCTGTATCGCCGCAGCACCGTGTGGTGCGATCAGGTGCTGGCCACCACCGCCATCGCCGGCCGCAGCGCGCGGGGGGAACAGGGCGTGGCGCAAGTCGCCACCTGCCGCATCGACGGCGGCGGGCAGGTCGATGTCGCGCTGGGGTGGGCGTTGCAACCAGCGCCGGTATCGTGGACGGGCGGCAAGGTCAGCGGCATCGTTGCCTCCGGCGCGGGGCACAGCGCGCGCCTGATCGCCGATCCGCCGCAGGCCGGGCTGGCGCCCTTGGCGCGTCCGGACCCGCGCGATATTCCCAACAATCACCTGGCCTATGCCGTGCAGTGGTTCCTGTTCGCCACGGGCGCGGCGGTAATCTATGCCCTTGCGCTTGCGAAGCGGCTTGCCGGGCCGGGCCGGCGCGGCTAACCGCGCCGCAAGCCGGGGCATGTAAGGATTCTGCCATGAAGTACATCAGCACGCGCGGCAACGCGCCCGCGCTCGACTTCCAGGGCGCCACCCTGGCGGGCCTCGCGTCCGATGGCGGGCTTTACGTGCCGGAAACCTGGCCCACCTTCACCGAGGCGGAAATCGCCGCCATGGCCGGGCTGCCCTATGCCGAACTGGCGGCGCGGGTGATGCAGCCCTTCGTCGGCGATTGCCTCACGCCGGAGCGGTTGCTGGAGCTGTGCCGGCAGGCCTATGGCCGTTTTGCCCATGTCGCGGTCACGCCGCTCAAGCAACTTGATGAAAAGCAGTGGGTGCTGGAACTGTTCCATGGCCCCACGCTGGCGTTCAAGGACGTGGCGCTGCAACTGCTGGGGCTGCTGTTCGAGGAGTTCCTCAGCCGCCCGAAGGCCGATGGCAGCGATCAACATATCACCATCGTCGGCGCCACCTCGGGCGATACCGGTTCCGCCGCGATCGACGCGGTGGCGGGCCGCGCCGGGGTCGATATCTTCATGCTGCATCCGCATGGCCGGGTCAGCGACGTGCAGCGCCGGCAGATGACCACGGTGCTAGCGCCGAACGTCTACAACATCGCCATCGACGGCAGCTTCGACGATGCCCAGGCGATGGTGAAGCGCATGTTCAACGATGCCGCGATGACCGGCCGCTTCGCGATCAGCGCGGTCAACTCGATCAACTGGGCGCGCCTGATGGCGCAGGTGGTGTACTACTTCGCCGCCGCGCTCCAGCTTGGCGCGCCGCAGCGCAAGGTGGCCTTCAGCGTGCCGACCGGCAATTTCGGCGATGTCTTCGCCGGTTATGTCGCGGCGAAGATGGGCCTGCCGATTGAGCGGCTGATCGTCGCCACCAACGTCAACGACATCCTGCACCGCGCGCTGTCGAGCGGGGATTATTCGGCCAGCACCGTCACGCCCACGGCCGCGCCGTCGATGGACATCCAGGTTTCGTCGAACTTCGAACGCCTGCTGTTCGATGCCGCCGGGCGCGATGGCGCCGCGCTGGCCGCGCAGATGAAGGGCTTTGAAGCGACGAAGGCGATGCGGCTGACCAACACCCAGCGCGAAAGCATCGCCGCGCTGTTCACCAGCGCCCGCGCCGACGCCAACGACATGGCCCACGCGATGCGCTGGGCGCACGAGGCGACGGGTGAAGTGCTCGATCCGCACACCGCGATCGGCCTGCACGGTGCGCGCACGGCGCAGGGCATCCCCGCCGGGGTTCCCGTGGTGACGCTGGCGACCGCGCATCCGGCCAAGTTCCGCGATGCGGTGGAACGCGCCACCGGCGTCCGCCCCGCGCTGCCGATGCGGATGGGCGACCTGTTCGAGCGCGAGGAATCCTGCGCGCACCTGCCGGGCGATTACGATGTCGTGGCCGCGTGGATCGCCGAACGCGCCACGCCGCGCCACGGCTGACGGGACGCGGGAAAGCGCATGGCCCGGCTCGATTCCGCGCCCCGCCTGATGATCGGGCAGGGCTGGCCCGATTTCGGGCTGGTTGACAGCGGACACGGGCGCAAGCTGGAACGCTATGGGCGTTACCGCTTCATCCGGCCCGAACCGCAGGCGCTGTGGACGCCGCGCCAGGCCGACTGGACGGCGGACGGGGAGTTCGTGCCTGGCTCCGACGAGGACGGCGGCGGGCGCTGGATGTTCGACCGGCCGGTGCCGCGCGAAGGCTGGGACCTCACGCGGGGCGAAGTGCGCTTCACCGCCTCCTGTACGCCGTTCCGCCATCTTGGCTTCTTCCCCGATATGGCCCCGGTGTGGGACTGGATGGGGGACCGGCTGGAAGGCAAGTCCGACGCCTCCACGCTCAACCTGTTCGGCTATACCGGCGTCGGCACACTGTCCCTGTCGGCGTTCGGGCCGGTCACGCACGTCGATGCCTCGAAGAAGTCGGTCGCGCAGGCGCGCGCCAATGCCGCGCTTTCGGGCATGGCCGAGCGGCCGGTGCGCTGGATCGTCGACGATGCCGCCAAGTTCGCCGCGCGCGAAGTGCGGCGCGGGCGGCGCTATGACGGGATCATCCTCGATCCGCCCAAGTTCGGCCGGGGGCCGGATGGCGAGGTCTGGCGGCTGGAAGAGAACCTGCCGGGCCTGATCGCCGATTGCCGGCACCTGCTCGATGCCGAAAGCCGCTTCCTGTTCCTGACGGTCTATGCGGTGCGGATGTCCTCGCTCGCCATCGCCGGCCTGCTGGCCGAAGCGCTGGCCGATCTGCCCGGCACGATCGAACACGGCGACCTCGCGATTCGCGAGGATGGCGACGACGGACGCCTGCTGCCGACCGCGATCTTCGCGCGGTGGAACGCGCAAGGCGTGTAACCCGCCTGTCAACTCAGCCAGAACCGGACGGCATAGCTTTCTTTCGTCATTGCGAGGGGCAAAGCCCCGCGGCAATCCAGAGCGGCACGCGGGACTCTGGATTGCTTCGCTACGCTCGCAATGACGAAGCGGCGTAACACTGCCAGGGGCCGCCAGCGCGTAATGGTGGACTTTTCCTACGCGCGCTGCCAAATGCCGCGCCGTGTCTGACAGCCTCATCCTCGAAGTCGCCAACATCGAAACCGACGTGCTCACCGGGATCTACTCGGAGGAGACCGGGCGGCCGCAGCCGCTGCGCATCTCCATCCAGGCCTGGCTGACGCCGCGCGACGGCTATTCGCCCGATTGCCCGCTATCGGCGAGCAAGAACTACATGGACCTCAAGTTCGCCGCCTCGGACGGGCTGCCCAAGGACGTCCATTTCAAGCTCATCGAGGCGGTGGCCGACCACATCTGCGAAACGCTGTTCCTGCAGGATACGCGGATCGAACGGATCGCGGTGAAGATCGTCAAGCTGGCGATCAGCGAGAACGGCGAGGAAATCGGCATCACGCTCACGCGCGAGCGGCGCGGTTGAGCGAGGACGGACCAGCGCCAAGACCGCTTGCGCTGGTCACCGGCGGCTGGCGCAGGATCGGCGCCGCCATCGCGCGCAAGCTGGCATCTGCGGGGTGGGACCTGGCGCTCCACGCGCACCACGCCGGCTCGTTCGACACGGAATTTGCCGCCCAGCTCGAATGGATCGGCGCCCGCGTGGTGCCGCTGGCGGGCGATCTCGACGATCCGGCCTGCGCGGAACGGCTGCTGGCGGACTTGCGCGAACAGGCCGGGCGCGCGCCGCGTCTGCTGGTCAATTCGGCTTCGGTGTTCCACGACGACACCATCGCGACGATGACGCCTTCCGCGCTGGAGCATCATTTCCGCGTCAACCTGTTCGCGCCGATGCTGCTGACCCGCGCCTTTGTCGAGGCGCTGGGGGAAGGCGATGGCTCGGTGGTCAACATCCTCGACCAGCGCGTGGTGAACCCCGTGCCCGATCAGCTCAGCTACACGCTGTCGAAGCAGGCGCTGCACGCCTCGGTGCGCACGCTGGCGCGTTCGCTGGCGCCGCGCGTGCGCGTGAACGGCGTGGCGCCGGGCTTGATCCTGCCCACGCAGGATTACGATGCCGAACAGTGGCGCCGGCTGGAAGAGATCATGCCGCTGCGCCGCCTGCCCGGCGCCGACGAGATAGCCGACGCGGTCCACTACCTGGCGTCGGCCTCCTCGGTCACCGGACAGACTATTTTCGTCGATGCCGGCGCGAACCTTGAATCTTATCCGCGTGATTTCGTATACTTGGAAAAGTGAGTACGCCCGCACCTCTCCCCGCACCCCTGGTTGACCGCTTCGCGCGGAGGATCACCTACCTCCGGCTGTCGGTTACCGACCGGTGCGATCTGCGCTGCGCCTATTGCATGCCGGAGCGGATGGAGTTCCTGCCCCGGGCCGAAGTGCTGACGCTGGAGGAACTCCACCGGCTGGCGCTGACCTTCATCGCGCGCGGCGCCACCAAGTTGCGGTTGACGGGTGGCGAACCGCTGGTGCGGCGCGACATGATCGAGCTGGTCCGCGCGCTGGGGCGCAAGCTGGGAGACGGGTTGGAGGAGCTGACGCTCACCACCAACGGCACGCGGCTGGCCGAATTCGCCGAGGATCTGGCGGCGGCGGGGGTGCGGCGCATCAACGTCTCGCTCGATACCCGCGATCGCGCACTGTTCGAGCAGCTCGCCCGGCGCGACAGCCTGCCGCAGGTGCTGGAAGGCATCGCGGCGGCGAAGGCGGCGGGCCTCCGGGTCAAGCTCAATACCGTCGCGCTCAAGGGGCTCAACGAGGCGGAAATCCCCGATCTCGTCGCCTGGGCGCACGGGCAGGGCCATGATCTCACGCTGATCGAGGTCATGCCGCTGGGCGAGGTCGAGGGAGACCGCTTCGATCACTACCTGCCGCTCGATTCGGTGCGCCGCGATCTGGCCGCGCGCTGGACCCTGACGGCGAGCGAGGCGCGTTCCGGCGGCCCGGCGCGCTATGTCGATATCGCCGAAACGGGCGGGCGGCTGGGCTTCATCACCCCACTGACCGGCAATTTCTGCGACGGCTGCAACCGCGTGCGGGTGACGGCCACTGGGCAGCTGTTCATGTGCCTGGGCGGCGAGGGCAAGGTGGACCTGCGCGCCGCGCTGCGTTCCCACGATCCCGATGCCGCGCTCGCGGTCGCCATGGCGCGCGCGATGGGCGAAAAGCCCGAACGCCACGGCTTCGTGATCGATCGCCCCGGCGCGCCGCCCGCGCTTTCGCGTCACATGTCGATGACCGGCGGCTGACCATGGCGGCGCGGCTGGTGTTCCTCGGGCGTCTGGAAGACGTGGCCGGCGCGGCGGAGCGCGCGGTCGCCCCCGGCCCGCTCGAGGCCATCCTGGCCACGCTCGACAAGGCGCTTGCCGTGGAGCTGCTGGGTGATCGTGTGCGGATCGCGCTCAACGGCCGGCTGCTGACCGACCATGGCGGGATCACGCTGGCGGAGGGCGATGAACTGGCCTTCCTGCCACCGGTTTCGGGCGGCTGACGTGGCCGAGATCGTCTTGCGCGAATCGGCGTTCGATCCCGCGGCGGAAATGGACGCCTTCATCGGCCGTCACGCACAGGCCGGCGGCGTCGTCAGTTTTCTCGGGCAAGTGCGCGGGGACGGCGGCGTGGAAGCGCTCGAACTGAAGCACTATCCGCCGATGACGCAGCCGGGCATGGCCGATCTCGCCGTCACGATCGAACGGCGCTGGCCGCTGGAGGGGCTGCTGCTGCTGCACCGCGTGGGCCTGATGGTGCCGGGCGATCCGATCGTGCTGGTCGCCGCCGCCGCACGCCACCGGCGCGATGCCTTCGCCGCCGCCGATTTCGCGATGGACCACCTGAAAGGCGAAAGCTGGTTCTGGAAGCGCGAGAAGACCGCCGCCGGCTGGCGCTGGATCGAACCGCGCGCGCAGGACCACGCCGACCTGGCGCGCTGGTAGCTATCCGCGCACGCGGCCGCGCAGCGAATCGAGCGAGCGGTTCTCGGCCGCCAGCCAGCCATCCACTTCGTCGCGCACCTTGCGCACGGCCTTGAGGTCGGCATCGGGGCCGTCGACGGCGGCTTTGGTGGCTTCCACCAGTAGGGTGTCGAGATCGGCCAGCGGCAGCAGCAGGCTGGACCGCGCCGAATCGAGCGCTGCCAGCGCGCCCTGCGCTACCGACCAGTTCTCCGCGCCGGGCGCCGCGCCCGCCGCTTGCGCCGCCGCGCGTTCTCCGGCGGGGCGCAGGGCTTCGAAATCGCGGTGCGCCTTGGCGGCGGAATCGCGCAGCGTGGCCAGGCGGGCGAGCAGCGCGGGGCTGGCGGCCGATGGCGCGGGGGCAGGGGCCGGCTGCGGCGCGCTAGCGCCCGTGCCATAGGCGCTTTCGGCGGGCCGGCGGGCCAGTGAGGGATAGTGCCCGCGCGCGGCGCATCCCTGAACGGCCAGTGCGGCGATGGCGAGGATGCCGATGCGGAGGGCGGCAGGCGAGAGCGGGGGCTTGCGGAATGGATCGGGGCGAAGCATGGCGCCGCCATAGCACGGGCGCGGCCGCTGGCCAGCATGTGCCGCTGCCTTGGGCGGGCCTTCGCGGTGTCTCCGCGCCCGCGCATGCAATTTCCGCCCGCCGCATCGGCCTTTCGCGTTGACAGGCGGGCGACCTTGGACTATCCGCGCCTCTCTTTCCGGGACCCTGCCCACGGTGGGGTGCCGGTGTGTTGCCCGCTATCCGCCGATTCGTGCGGGGTCTGGCGAGCAGACGTGAAGACGGGCAGACTTGAAAGACGGATAGTAGAACCATGTTCGCAATAGTGCGCACGGGCGGCAAGCAGTATCGGGTGGCCGCCGGAGACAAGATCGCGGTCGAGAAGCTGGCGGGTGAAGCCGGCGAAACGATCACCCTCGGTGACGTCCTCCTTGCGGGCAAGGACGGCGAACTGGCTGACGCGGCCAAGATCACGGTTTCGGCCGAGATCATCGCGCAGGCCAAGTCGGAAAAGGTCGTGGTGTTCAAGAAGCGCCGCCGCCACAACTATCGCCGCAAGAACGGTCACCGCCAGCAGCTTACCCTGCTGCGCATCGTGTCCGTGGCCTGATTCGAGATCCGGAGTAAGACGAGATGGCACACAAGAAAGCAGGCGGCTCTTCGCGTAACGGTCGCGATTCGGCTGGTCGCCGCCTTGGCGTGAAGAAGTTCGGCGGTCAGGAAGTGATCGGCGGCAACATTATCATCCGCCAGCGCGGTACCAAGGTGTACCCGGGCGCCAACGTCGGCATCGGCAAGGATCACACCCTGTTCGCGCTGACCGAAGGCCGCGTACGCTTCCACGCCGGCAAACTCGGCCGCAAGTACGTGTCGGTCGATGCCATGGCGGAAGCCGCCGAGTAATCGGATGGTCGATAAAGGGCCATCCTGACGGGATGGCCCCGCCGGTCTTCGCAGAAAGACCGGCCGAACGAGGGAGAGGGGCCGACCCGTCTCCCTTTTTTTGTTTCTCCCTCATCCCGCCGCATCGGAAATTCGGATGACCGCGCGGGTGGCCCATGGCCGCCTGCATGGCGCGATTCCGCATCGTTCCGGCGCAACGCGAAACAATGCTGTCACTTCATGTGCTTAGTGGGCGCGTGAGGGGCGGATGAAGGAGATGTGCCATGTTCATTCGCAGCGAACGCCTGTTCCTGAGGCCAGGCTGGCCCGAGGACTGGGCCGAGCTTCTGGCGCTGATCGACGATGAATCGGTCGTGCGCAATCTTGCTCGCGCGCCCTGGCCTTACAGCCCGGCCGACGCGCGCGCCTTCGCCAGCCAGCCGCAGGCGCGGCGCCACCCGCATTTTTTCGTGACGCTGCCCGGTGCAACCGGGGCAAAGCTGATCGGCTGCGTGGGGCTGGCCGACCAGGACGGCGGGGCCGAACTGGGATACTGGATCGCGCGGCAGCACTGGGGCCGGGGCTATGCGACGGAAGCGGTGCGGGCGGTCCTCGCGCTCGCGCCGACGCTGGGGCACCGCCGGCTTGGCGCGCACCACTTCCTCGATAACCTGGCGTCGGGCCGGGTGCTTGCCAAGGTGGGCTTCGTGCCCACCGGCGATGTCCGTCCCCGGTTCAGCCTGGCCCGCCGCGGGGCGGCGCCATCCGCGGCCTATGTGCTGCACCTTGCCGCGCCGGTGAACGGCGGGAGCGAAGGCGGCGATGCCGGTGATTCTATCGAGGTGATGCGCGCCGCCTAGGGGCAGGGGGGTAGGGTGGATGCGAAAAGCCCACCCCGCTGCGACTAACACCGCCTGCGGCGGCGCAAGTCTCGCTCCCCTCCCGCGTGCGGGAGGGGTTGCGGGGTGGGCAGCGGCCTTTGCCTGCAAAGGATGTAATCGGCAGCTCAATACCCGGCGGTGAACCGTGCCCGCGGGTAGCGGTGCTGTTCCAGCTCGTCGACCATGGCGATGGCATAGTCGGCAAAGCTGATCCGGCTCTCGCCCTTGTCGTCGGTCACCAGCTGGTCCTTGCCGCCGCGATAGGTGCCAAGGCGCGGGCCTTCGAAGATGAAGGCGGCGGGCGAGAAGAACGTCCAGTCGATCTCGGTCTCGCCCTTCAGCGCGTCCAGGAAGGCGATCCCGCCCTGCGCCGCGCCTTTCCACGCTTCGGGGAACTCCGGCGTATCGATCAGCCGCACGCCCGGCGCCACTTCCAGGCTGGCCGCGCCGCCCGTAACCAGCAGGCGGCCGACGCCGGCCTGTTTCAGCGCCGAGAGCAGGGTGGCGGCGGAAACGTCGAAGTGGATCGCGCTGATCACCGCGTCGGCGCCCCGGATCAGCGGGGCCAGCGCGGCCGGGTCTGCAGCGTCGCCCGCCTTGGCGGTCACGCCCGGCAGCGCGGGGATCGCTTCGGGCTTGCGCGCGATGGCGATCACCTCGTGGCCGCGCGCGACCAGCTCCTTCACGATTTCCGATCCCGCGCGTCCGCTGGCGCCCAGAACTGCAATGGCCATGGCCTGTCTCCTTGCGTGGTTTCCAATGGATACCAGCTGCGCTATGGAAACTCTCCATGCAAGAACGCACGGATTCCATACCAGGTCACCTCACGGTAACGCTCGCCCCTCGTGGTGATGGGCGGCGCGCCCATGATCGGCGCGGCAATGCCTATGCCGCCGAGTGCCCCACGCGGCAGCTGCTCGATCGCATTGCCGACAAGTGGAGCGTGCTGATCCTGCTGCTGCTGGGCGAGGAGGACTTGCGCTTCAGCGAACTGAAGCGGCGCATCGGCGGCATTTCGCAGAAGATGCTGGCGCAGACGCTCCGCGCGCTGGAGCGTGACGGGCTGGTGCTGCGCGCGGTGGAGCCGACCGTGCCGGTCACCGTCACCTACAGCATCGCGCCGCTGGGGCGCGGACTGATGGCGGCCTGCCGCTCGATGCTGGAATGGGCGGAAACCTGCATGGTCGAAGTCGCCGCCGCGCAGCGTGCCTACGATCTCCGCCGGGAAACGGCCGAAAGTTGAAGCGCCAAGCTATTCCGGCGCGTGGCACACCGCTTCCACGTTGACGCCATTGGGATCGAACACGAAGGCCCCGTAGTAGGCGGGATGGTAGTGCGGGCGCAGACCCGGTGCGCCGTTGTCGCGCCCGCCCTGCGCCATGGCGGCGGCATGGAAGGCATCGACCAGCGCGCGGGTGGGCGCGGTGAAGGCGATGTGCACGCCGGCGCCGTTGGGGCCACCGCTGGATACCCAGAAAGACGGCTTGCCGTCTCGGCCATAGCCGACGCCTTCGTAGCCGCCGGTTTCCGCAGCGGTCAGCTCCATCACCGGGATGATGCCCAGCGGCGCCAGCGCGGCGTCATTGAACCGGCGCGAGGCGGCTTAGTCCTTCGCCGCGATGCCGATATGGTCGATCATGCCGATCGCCTCCTGCCTTGCCGAAACCGCAGCAGCTTAGGCGCGCGGTCCGGCAAGGGAAAGGAGCAGCGTCTCCGGAAGGCTGGTTTCAGGCTGCCGAAAGCCGCGCGTCGGGGAACTCGCTGTCGGCCTTGTTGATCAGCTTGCGGTCGTCATGCTGCCAGGGGTGGAAGCCGGGCAGGAAATAGCTGATCCACGCCGGGAAGATGCGGCGCAGCACGCCGGGCTTTCCCAGCAGGTAGGCGGCCAGCCGCCATTTCCACTTCGCGCCGGTCAACCCGTCCTGCGCCAGCAGGTCCAGCGTGTCTTCCACGCGATGGGTCAGGAAGTTCTTGGTGATGACCAGCATCATCAGCGACTTGACCTTCCAGCGCTTCCACCGGCTCCAGTCGCGCGTGGCGTGCAGCCAGGTGTCGTAGGCCACGCCCTTGTGCTCGATTTCCTCCATCGCGTGCCAGCGCCACATCGCGGCGGTCTCCGGCTCGGCCCCGGCGAAGTGCTGCGGGTTGGCGAGGAACTCGTGCGCCATCATCGCGGTATAGTGTTCCAGCGCCATCGTCGCCGCCAGGTTCAGGATCACCGGGCGGTCCTTCGTCAACGCCAGCATTTCCTCCACGCGCTTGTCGATCTTGTCGATGTCGTAGCCGGCTTCGCTGGCGGCGCGGTTGAACACGATGTGTTCGCGGGTGTGGTTGATTTCCTGCTTCACGAAGGCGCGGATCTCCGCCTCCAGCTTGGGCGGCACGCCATCGCGATGGGCTTTCACCGCCTCGATGAAGAAGGCTTCGCCGCGCGGGAAGGTGGCGGACAGCGCGTTGTGCCAGGCGGTGGCGACGGGATCGTTCGCCAGCCACCAGCGGCCGGGCTTCTCGTCCCGCCCGAAGCGCCGGTCGCGCACGGTGATGGTGAGGTCGGAAGGGGTAGGCGCAACCTTGCCCTCGGCAACGGCGCGTTCTACGGCGATGGGATCGGTGATTGCGTTCATGCGGCTCAAGGTATAGTAACTTACATCAATGTCAATAAGGAAACGTCTCAGCCCCGAGGAGAGCCGCATTGCCGCGCTCGAAGCCGCGCGCGCGCTGCTGATCGAAGCGGGGCCGCAGGCCGTGACGCTGAAGGCCGTGGCGGCGCGAATCGGGCGCACCCATGCCAATCTGCTGCACCATTTCGGCTCGGCATCGGGCTTGCAGAAGGCGCTGGCGGCGCATCTGGCCTCCGCCATCTGCGGCACCATCGCGGAGGCGGTAATCGCCACGCGCTCCGGCGTCGGCTCCCCGCGCGAGGTGGTGGACCTGACCTTCGATGCCTTCGACAAGGAGGGCGCCGGCGCGCTGGCTTCGTGGATGCTGCTGTCGGGCAACGAGGACGCGCTCGACCCGATCGTCGATGCGATCCACGATCTCGTCACGGAACTGGCCGACTTCGGATCAGGCGCGATGCGCGAATCGACGCTCACGCTGGTGCTGATGGCACTGGGTGACGCGCAGATGGGTGGGCCGCTTTCCGCCGCGCTGGGCCTGCCGCGTACCGCCGCGCGCGATCATGCCGAGACGATCCTGGTCGAGGCGGCCGAGCGCGCCGGCATCGTACAGCAGCAGGGTTAGCAGCGGGTCAGTCTTCCCCGGCCCCTTCCGTCGCCAGCGCCATCCAAGCGGGGGCAAGATCGGCGGGCAGATCCTCCACGCGCAAGTGGTCCACGGCAAGGCCAAGGTCGGGATAGGCCACGCGCCGCCGCGCTTCGTCGGAGCGGTCCAGCGGCACCACCACCAGCCGGCGGTTCACCTTCTGCCGCCAGTTCATCCGCGCGGTGTTTTCCTGCCCCACATAGCAGCCCTTGGTGAAACTCACGCCGTTGAGATCACCGGCGTTGGTTTCCAGCCAAAGCGTCTTGTCGCTGCCGAGTTCGTCCGCGCCTTCGGGCACGCCCAGCGCCAGCCGGTGCGCGCGCCACATGGCGTCGGCGGACTGGTCGGCGGGATCGGCGGGGGCGAGCCAGCGCTGGCCCAGCGCGGCCAGGCGCGGGTCGGGATGCTCTCCCTCTGTCGGGCTCCAGTGGACCGCCAGCGACTCGTCGCGCGCGATGGCGATCTTGCGGCGCAGCCGGTAGATCGAGAGCCGCCGGGCGAGCGCGTCGGCGGCGCCGGCTTCGCAGTCGATCAGCAGGTCGTCGCCATTCCGCCACACGATGAAGTCGAACAGCGCCTTGCCCTGCGCGGTTAGCAGCCCGGCCCAGACCGGCAGCGGCCCTTTCATGTCGCTGGTGACAAGGCCCTGGAGGAAGCCGGCCACATCCTCGCCCGCCTCCTGCGGCGAAAGGCGGAGCACGGCGCGGTCGAACAGGCGGGTGGCGGTCATCGCGCGAATCTGGAGACCGGCGCGGAGGGAATCAAGAGGGATGCGGTCGATGCCCACCCCCAGCCCCTCCCGCGTGCGGGAGGGGAGAGCAAGGGATACCCCTCCCGCGCCCAGCAATTTAGGGCTTGGACTTTCCCGCCGCGCCCGCTCAAATCGCCGCCTGACGAGAGGAAGTCCGCCCATGTACCGCCTGTTCGCCCGCCCGTTCGCCCGCCCCCTGTTTGCCCTCATCGCCGCCCTGCTGGCCTCTCCCGCATCCGCGCAGGAAGCCCCGCGCGGCACTTATCTGCTCAAGCCCGACGCGGTGTTCGACGGCACCGGCACGGAGCCGCACGCCGGCTGGCAGGTGCTGGTGCGCGGCAACCGGATCGAGGCGGTCGGCCCGGCCATCGCCGCACCGGCCGACGCGCGGGTGATCGATCTGCCGGGCACCACGCTGCTGCCCGGCCTGATCGAGGGGCATTCGCACTTGTTCCTCCACCCCTACAACGAAACCCCGTGGGACGATCAGGTGCTGCACGAGCCGCTGGCGCTGCGCACCGCGCGCGCCACCGTTTTCGCGCGGGCGACGCTGATGGCTGGCTTCACCACGGTGCGCGATCTCGGCACCGAAGGCGCGGGCTATGCCGATGTCGGGCTGAAGCAGGCGATCGCGCAGGGCATCGTTCCGGGACCGCGGATGCTGGTGGCCACGCGCGCGCTGGTCGCGCCCGGCGCCTATGGCCCGCGCGGGTTCGAGCCGGGCGTGGCCGTGCCGCTGGGGGCGGAGGAGGCGGACGGGCCGGCGCTCGTCACCGCCGCGCGCCGCCAGATCGGCGCGGGGGCGGACGTGGTGAAGCTCTATGCCGATTACCGCTGGGGCGCGGGCGAGCCGAGCCGGCCGACCTTCACCCAGGCGGAAATGGCGGCGGCGGTGGAGGCCGCGCACAGCGCCGGGCGCAAGGTGGCCGCCCATGCCGGCACGGCGGAGGGGATGCGCCGCGCGGTGCTGGCCGGCGTGGACACCATCGAACACGGTGACGAAGGCACGGCGGAGGTCTTCGCGCTGATGAAGCAGCACGGCACCGGCTATTGCCCCACGCTCGCCGCCACCGACGCTATCGCGCGCTATCGCGGCTGGAACGGGGCGGAGCCGGCCCCGGCGATGGTGCAGGAAGCACGCACCGCCTTCGGCCGTGCCCGCGCGGCGGGCGTCGCGTTCTGCGTGGGCGGCGATGTCGGCGTCTTCGCCCACGGCGACAACGCGCGCGAGGCGGAACTGATGGCCGCCGCCGGCCTGCCGCCTGCGCAAGTGCTGCTCGCCGCGACATCGGGCAACGCGAAACTGTTCGGCCTCGACGACCGCTTGGGCACGGTCAAACCCGGCCTGCTGGCGGACCTCGTCGCCGTGGCAGGCGACCCCACCCGCACGATCGCCGCGCTGCGGCAGGTGCGGTTCGTGATGAAGGACGGGGAGGTGTGGAAGGGGGGCAGGTAGGGGTTACGGGCGCGAGGCTCCGCATCCTTTCCACGTCGTGCAAGTGGCCGTGCGGCGGCTGGCTGGAAGGACGAGGTTTGGGACAAAACTGCCGTTCCAGAGTGAGTTTTCGAACGGCAGGCTTCGTCAGCAGCGGACATCCGGCGCCTGTCCAAACGGGCCACAAACCGAAAGAGATTGGACCGGTAGCGGACTGGCAGGTTCACAACGCTGACCTGGCCAAAGCGGACTAACGCATCGATCTCCGCGAGCTGAGGGGTCAGACAATGGTAGGACCTGAATCCTCAATCGTGTCCTGATATTCCTCTTTTGCCCCTGGACAGTCCTATCTGCGACAACGCCGTTGTCTACCAAGGCCCGCAAGCGTCAGATTGTGGAATGTCTGAGACAACCCGTAGAGGTACAGCTAAATGATTTTCACGAACTCCCGTCATCACTTGATCGCGACCCGATCTGCGCAAGGACCCTGTGCGTTACTCCCGATCTGAAATGTGACGGGCGTTCCGATCTTCAAGGCCTGAAAGTCGGCACGAATGACCAAGCTGTTTTGGTGGAAAAACATGCTGCGGCCATCATCGGAATCTATGAAGCCGAAGGGCTTATCCGTTGGAATGAAGCTGATCTTCCCGCCAATGCGATCTGCGGTAAGATCAGCGATAGCGCCGCCGGCAGATGGTGGATCACCGAGTAGCGTCGCAATGGCATCAATTGTCGCGGCAACTGTCCGCCCACGCGGCGTTGAACCTTCGCGCACGAGAAATCTCCGAGCGGTCGACTCTCCGTCCCTTAAATGCTTCTCTAGCTGAGCATCTAAGGCGTGGGGCGGGATGCGTCGTATTGCTTCAGCCAACCGTATCATGCTGGTTTCGAGTTTTTGAGAATCCCCGTCGGCGAAATAGGTTTCCGCACTTCGCGTACATGTTTGAACCAACAAATCGTGATATTTCACGACTCCCCGCGCATTGCGCATTTTATCGATGTCGACACTGATCAGTTCGCTATGCGCCTCATCATATTTGTGCTGATACAGCAGGCAGCGCGCCAGCTCGGTTTGAATTTCTGTTGGATTCTCATCTTGAGAAAGCGCCGATCTTAGAACCGCTTCCGCGCTAGTGCCATTATCAAGGGCTTTTACAAGAAAACCGGCATAGTGGACGGCTAGGGGTGGGTAGTCAGGCCTTAGCGCCATTGCCTCTTCGTAGGCTGTTTGGGCGCGCAGCGTATTGCCCTCACCTGCCGCGATATATGCTTCAACGCGAGCAACTTCGAAGAAAGAGGGAGCGATTTCTCGGGCCTTTGAGACCTCTTCGAACGCCGTGTCGTAATCACAAATCCGAAATGCCCCCAAAGCACGACGAAGATAGGTCGCTGCCACAGCGTCTGATCCTGAAAACTCGGAGCGAATCAGAATGAATCCTGGATCGTAGACATAACCCCGCTTTTGGTCGGCTTCTGCTCGCTCGCTCAACGCGGTAAGTTGCGCCTGTTTTAAGCGAATGCGCTCTTGAGCCGGTGCGGACGGCGGGTGCATCCGGCTGATATAAGTTTGGGCCAATGCTGAGATGCGATAGCGGTCTTCATCTCCAAATTTGGACACAACAACTGTGATGAGGTTTGAGGCGATGAGCTCTCTCAAGGCGTCCTCGATCTCGAACGTGGCGATTTCCGCGATATAGTGAAGGGACGCCGGAGATTGCTCACGACCAGTTACCGCAAGAATATTAAGGATATTCTTCGCTGACGAAGAAAGTTTGTAATTACCCACCCCCTTGCCAAGGTGGACGGTCTGTGATTCACACTACCCATGAATCGCGAGGAACTCGAACGGCTTACGAAGCCAGAGTTGATTGATCTTTTGCTTGGCCTGCAGCGGCCGGGGA